>CAZZWE010000010.1:0-55829 GCA_964657675.1 uncultured Steroidobacteraceae bacterium | reverse complement strand
TTTGCAGCGACGGCCGCGGCCGCCCCCATCGCGCAGGAACCACAGCGCTCGCTGCCGGTTCTCATGCTATTTGCCCTCATCGGCGGCCTGATTCTCAACTTGATGCCCTGCGTGTTTCCCGTGCTGTCGATCAAGGCGCTGAGCGTGGTCGAGCAGGCGCAAAAACACCCCACCGAAGTGCGCCTCAAGGGATTGATGTTCGCCGCCGGTGTGATTGCCTCGATGCTGGCGTTGGCCGGTGTGATGCTGGCGCTGCGCAGCGGCGGCGAGCAGATCGGCTGGGGCTTTCAATTGCAGTCACCGCTGTTCGTGACCTTCCTGGTCTACTTGCTGCTGGCGGTCGGCTTGAACCTGTCCGGCGTGTTCGAAGTGGGCGGCGGCTTGGCGGGCGTCGGTGACAGCCTGACGCAAGGCGAGGGCTACGGCTCGTCGTTTTTCACCGGCGTACTCGCCACAGTGGTGGCCACGCCGTGTTCCGCGCCATTCATGGCACCCGCTTTGGGTGCAGCGCTGGCGCTGCCGGGCCCGAGCGCGCTGTGCATCTTCGCGGCCTTAGGACTGGGCATATCCTTGCCCTATGTTCTGCTGTCGTTCGCGCCTTGGATCGGCCGCGCGTTGCCGAGGCCCGGCGCTTGGATGGATACGCTCAAGCAATTGTTCGCCTTCCCTGTCTATGGCACCGCCGCCTGGTTGTTGTGGGTGCTGGCGCAGCAGACTTCGCCGTTTGGTTTGGGCGCGGCTTTGGGTGGGCTGATTCTCATTGCATTGGCTGCTTGGGCTTATCAGAAATCTCACGTCTGGTCCGGCGGAGGCAAGGTGACGGTGTTGGTGACCGCCGTGGCCGCATTGCTGCTGGCCATCGTTTTGCCGGTAAAATTTGCCGATACCGCCACGGCCGCGCCGAATGCCGCCACGGCAGCCAATGCTGAAGGGTCGGATGCCTGGGTGCCTTACAGCGCCGCGCGGGTCGATGAGTTGAAGGCGGCGGGCAAACCGTTGCTGGTCAATTTCACGGCCAGTTGGTGTCTGACGTGCCTCGTCAATGAACGCAACGCCTTCGCCGATTCGGCAGTGCAAGAAATATTTCGCAATAAAAAGGTCACCTTGATGAAAGGCGACTGGACCAACAAGGACGCCGCGATTTCGCAGGCATTGTCATCGTTTGGTCGCGCGGGCGTGCCCTTGTACGTGGTTTACAACGGCAAAGCCGGATCCAGCGAACCCGTCGTTCTGCCGCAGCTACTCACCGCCGGTATCGTACAAAACGCATTCTCTGACGCGCCCAATCCCTAAACTTAAGGCATGCTTGACGGCATGACCATCGATAGCAGCACCACCATTCCGGTGGTTGATTTCCGACGACAAAGCATGGCGCTGCAATGGCACGCGCTCGGCGGCACCTGGACGGCGTGCGATACGACGCCCGCGCTGGTGCACGGCATCGCGTTGATCAGCCCCACCGGACCCAACATTTGTGTCTACGGCCAGGGCGGACGATTGAAACTGCAAATCGGACCCAATCAGTACGCCATGGCGGAAAGTTCACCGCGCGTCAGCTGCACCCGCGGCATTGCCAGCTTCGGATTCCGGCGTAAGTTCGTAGTGCGCTCTGCCTCCGGCGGCGTGTTGTACAGCACGTCGTATTGGACCGACCAAGGACGCGACTTTTATAAGTGGTTGGCTGAACGCGCGGAGGATCCCGATTGGCGCATATCCTGCGGTCATCAATGGTCAGAAGGCTTGGCTGCGGCAGCGCTGCGTGCCAACTGATCAGCGCGGCAGCAGGCCTTCCAATTCAGCGGGCGTGAGCGTCCGCCATTGCCCGGGGGGCAGATTTCCGAGCGTGATGTTCATGATGCGAACCCGCTGCAGCCGCTGCGCCCGGTAGCCCAGGGCTGAGCACATCCGCCGGATCTGGCGATTCAATCCTTGCGTCAGGGTGATCCGGAACGTCTGCGGATCGATGCGTTGTACCTTGGCGGGTTTGGTGATTTCGCCCATGATTTTCACTCCGCTCGACATCATCTGCAGTGCGAGTTGTGTGATCGGCCGATCGACGCTCACGATGTATTCCTTCTCGTGATTATTTTCCGATCGTAGGATTTCGTTGACGATGTCGCCGTTATTGGTGAGCAATATCAGCCCTTCGGAATCACGATCCAAGCGTCCAACGGGAAAGATGCGCTCGGGGTGATGCACATGATCGATGATGTTATCGGCAATGTCGGTTTCGGTAGTGCAGATGATGCCCACCGGCTTGTTGAGCGCGATATAGACGTCTTTTTTCTTGGCGCCCAGCAGCTGCCCGTCAACCCGCACTTCATCGCCTTCCCCAACCTGGGTGCCGAGCGCCGCGCTCTGTCCATTCCACGTGACGCGGCCCGCTTCGATCCACTTATCCGCTTCGCGCCGGCTGCAGATGCCGGTTTCACTAATGTACTTATTGAGCCGCATCACGCCAAAGGGGGTGAATCATCGCCCGCTCAAGAATTCGCCAATTTGCTTGGCCAGCGTTTTTGGTGCCGCTTCAAACATGTCTTCGGCATATTCACCGACTTCAACGAACTTGCCGTTCGGCATCGCCGCCTTCGCGGCGGGCAAACTGTTCGCGGGCTCGAACCGGGTGCGCAATACCAACGCCGGTGTTTTCACACTGGGCAGGGTGTCCGCCGTGGGAACTCCGACCAACACCAAACGCCGCACCAACTCAGGCCTCAGCGCCGCTAACTGCAGGGCGACGCCCGCGCCGGTCTGCAACCCCAGCACATCGATTTGGCGCAATCGCAGATCATTCGCAAGGTCCGACACTGCCGCAGCCGCTTCCGTTGGGCTCGCGCCGGGTGAAGGATCGGACTCGCCGCATCCAGGTAAATCCGGCGCATACACTGAACGTACGTCCGCGATCTCAGGAAGAAAGCGCGCGAAGGTCCGGCTGGACGCTTCCGCAGGATGCAGGCAGAACAAGGTGACCTGCTCATCGAACCCGCCCGTGGTCGGAAACGCGGTACGGACATGCAACTGACCGAACTGACAGTCGAAATAGGCCCGCCGGCTGCGCACGCTCAAGGGCGGCGGGGTCGATAATTTTGCTGCTTTAGCCAACTTTTAAACTCTCCACGCGACCCGCTGTAATTTTGGCGATTAGGATACTCGAATGTGCCATCGCGCTGTTTTCACGCTCACTCTTGTAGGACGAAACCGGGTGTTGTTTTTGAGGTACATTAATTTTCACACTTCTTTGCAATAAGGCTAGCTTCGCGGCAAAAGCCAGTCTAGAGTGTTGCTCCGACGCAAAGGGATTAGGGAAGTAGAAAGACCAATCATCGGCGGAGCGCACAGTAAAAAGCGCCACGAACGAGGCATGGGGATCTAAAGAGCCGGGCTTAAAACGCCCGGCTTTTTTTTGTTCAAAGGGTTGTTACTACGCAACGCCAGGCATTCACGGGCCTCGATCCCACACGCGCGACAGCGTAAATCCGTTGGAACGCCCGCCTTTGAAGGCCACCAGTTCCACCAGCCGCTTACCGTCCTCGGACACGCTGAAATTGGACTCATACGCCGCGCGGTCATTATCCTCACCGCCCTCCACAATCAGTGTTTTATCCAACCAACCGCAGATCAGGGGCGGCAGGTCACGTCCCGAGGGACGATGTTCATCATCGCCGCGACGGTGCTTCTTATCGGAGGTGCTCGGCGTACAGATACGAGTCGCGCCGTCCGAGGTAAACGCCACGACACCGGCGACTTGCTTGACGTCCATTTTGTTACCCGGCCAGACAAAGGCTTCGCTCAAGACATTGATGGCGGGGATCGGCGGGGGAGGTGCTTGATAACCAACAGCGCCGCCACTCCCGCCACGGCCACCGCCTCGACCGCCTCCCCGTCCCTGCCCCTGTCCTTGTTGCGAACTTCCGGCG
This sequence comes from uncultured Steroidobacteraceae bacterium, assembly GCA_964657675.1. Taxonomy (GTDB): domain Bacteria; phylum Pseudomonadota; class Gammaproteobacteria; order Steroidobacterales; family Steroidobacteraceae; genus Bog-1198. The sequence continues at coordinate 51,912 of CAZZWE010000010.1, read as the reverse complement.
TTGCTGGCGGCAGCGGCTTGCGCATTCGCGGCCAAGAGCAGGTGCTGGGGATCATCGCTGTCGGCGACATTGAGTTCCCAGTGGCCCGAAAAATCCACGCCTTTGGAAGGTTCGAGGCTGAGGCCGTTGGTGGCGCAGCCGCTCAATCCAAGCAAGGCCGCCGCAATGGCGATTCGAAGTGTGAAACCCCCTGACATGGGGAGAATCTTATCGCGAAACTAACCGGCGGAGGGATGCGCGCGGGGCGCGGCCCGCAAGTCATTGGGGCCGCAAATCCAAACACGGCCCTCGAAGGGTTGGAAGCACACCCGAACGCTCTCGGTCCGGCGCAGGGTTTGGGTTCCGCAGGAGATTTTGCCGTCGGCCAAATCCGCCTTGATCAAATCCACCAAAGAGGCGCTGGGCTCGCCGACGTCGGTCGGCGGCAGCGCATGCGCCAGGATCCGCGCCTGCACTTCGTCGCGACGGCTGCTGTTGCCGAGCACCGCGCGTTTGAATTTATCGAGCACCACCAACACCGAACTCAAGGTGTTATCAGTGACATCACTGGGGCGTCCGGTGCCGCCCATGAAACGCAGATGCAGCAGTCCGCCCACCGCGCGGCCTTCATCATGCAGACACAAGGCCAGTGCGCCATGCAGTTCAGCGATCAACAGCATGGGTTCCGGGGACACATGGTAAGTGTCTGGCGCGACCGATACTTCCGTGAGATCTTTTGCCAACGTAAGTGCATGCCTTCAGTGGAACCGTTCGAATGCTGCACCGAACGCACTAAAGCCTCTGCCGAGCGATTCACGGTTTTACATTGTGAATCAGTTAACTGTGACGGCCCGGTGACAAGGAGCGGCAGACAGTGACACGCAGCGGCAGTCATAAGCTCATGCCGGCCAATAATTGGCCTTTTTTGCCCAAAAACCCGTAAGGTATCGTCATGTATCGGTACGATCAAACCGACAAGACCCTCGTCGCCCAGCGTGTGACCGAATTCCGCGACCAAACGCGGCGATTTTTGGCCGGCGAACTCAATGATGAGGAGTTTCGTCACCTAAGACTGCGCAATGGCCTCTATATCCAACGGCATGCGCCGATGCTGCGCGTTGCGATTCCCTATGGCTTGCTGTCCGCGCAGCAATTGCGGGTGCTTGGCGGCATTGCGCGCCGTTACGACCGCGGCTATGGACACTTCACGACGCGTCAGAATATTCAGTACAACTGGCCCAAGCTCGAGGAAGTCCCCGACATCCTGGCCGAGCTCGCCGACGTTGAGATGCATGCCATTCAGACCAGCGGTAATTGCATCCGCAACACGACGTCCGATCATCTGGCGGGCGTCACCCCCAACGAACTCGAGGATCCGCGGCCGTGGTGCGAGTTGATCCGGCAGTGGTCGAGTTTTCATCCGGAATTCACCTACCTGCCGCGCAAGTTCAAGATTGCCGTCACCGGCGCGGCCCAAGATCGCGCCGCGTCACTGGTTCATGACGTCGGCGTACACATCGTGCGCGGCCCGGACGGCGCTTTAGGATTCGAGATTCTCGCCGGTGGCGGTTTGGGGCGAACACCCATCATTGGCCAGGTGGTCCGCGACTTCCTGCCACGCGAACATCTGTTGTCGTATCTCGAAGCCATCTTGCGCGTTTACAACTTGGAAGGCCGCCGCGACAACCTCACCAAGGCGCGCATCAAGATCCTGGTTCGCGCGCTCGGCATCGAGGAGTTCAAGAAACGCGTCGAGGCGGAATGGGTATTGATCCGCGACCAAGGGCTTAAGATCAGCGAGGCCGAGATCGAGCGGATGCGCGGTTTCTTCCAACCGCCGCCTTACCGCACGCTCCTCGACAGCGAACCTGCAGCCGGCAAAGACACGGCGTTTCGCGCCTGGTACCGCTACAACACTGTCGCGCACAAAATACCGGGGTATCGCGCCGTGTTCATCTCGCTCAAAAAACCCGACATCGCGCCGGGCGACGCCACCGATGTGCAAATGGAATTGTTGGCGGACTTGGCGGAACGCTACAGCTTCGGCGAAGTGCGCGTCACGCACACGCAGAATTTGTTGTTTGCCGACGTCGAACAGGAGCAGTGTTTCGAACTCTGGCAGCGGCTCGACAAGGCCGGGCTCGCCACGCCGAACATCGGCACCTTGACCGACATGATTTGCTGTCCGGGCCTGGATTTTTGCAGCCTGGCGAACGCCGGTTCCATCGATGTCGCGAAGCTGATCAATGAGCGCTTCGATGACTATGATTATGTCTACGATTTGGGCGAACTGGACGTAAAGATGTCCGGCTGCATGAATGCCTGCGGCCACCACCACGTGGGCAACATCGGCATCCTGGGCGTGGAGAAAAGCGGCGAGGAGTGGTATCAGATCACCATCGGCGGCGCCGCCGGTGCCGACGCCTCGTTGGGATCGGTGATCGGTCCGTCGGTGCCCAAGCACGACGTCGCCGAAACCATTGCCAAGTTGCTGGATGTTTACGTTGAGAAGCGTGAGCCCGAAGAACGATTTTTGGATACCGTGCGACGCCTGGGCGTGAAGCCCTTCAAGGAGCGAGTCTATGCCGCGCCTGTTGCTGCGTGATCGTCGAGTCGTCGAGGATGAGTGGCTGTATGTGACTGAAGCGGGCGACAAGCCGGGGGCGGCCAAGCCGACGGCCCCGCTGATCGTCAGTCTCGAACAATGGCGCAACGAACCTGAGGCCTGGCTGGCGCGCGGCTCACTCCTCGGCGTCGTACTGGCGCCTGCCGACCGGGTCGAGGTGTTGGCGCCCGATCTAAAGCATTTCGCGCTGGTCGCGGCGGAGTTTCCCGGGCCTGCCGATGGTCGCGGTTACTCGCAGGCTCGCCTGCTGCGCGAACGATATGGGTTCGCCGGTGAATTGCGCGCTACCGGCTACGTGCGCCACGATCAGTTATTTTTTCTGGCACGCTGCGGTTTCAACAGTTTTCAACTGGCCGAGCGCGACCTCACCGACGCCTTGGCGGCCTTTTCGACCTTCAGCGCCGCATATCAACCCGCCAATGACTTAGGGCTTGCCGTCAAACTGACGCACCAACCGCTGTCGCCGCGCTAACAGCGGGATACACCTGCCAGCGGCGAAATTTCACGCCGACCTTTTGGCCCAGCGTGAACTGTTCAGCGTCGAATCGCTCCCGGCTGATCTCCGCCTCCAGGGGCTCGTGGATGGGCTGACCCTCCGCGCATAAATCGACGCGCACGATGGGTCCGATCACTCGGATTGCCAGAATACTGGCCGGCCATCCAAAGTCTGCCGTGTCTATCTCGATTTCGTGCGGACGAACCAAGGCCACCTGCGCACCGCCGCCCTCTTGGGTCGATTCGGAAATATCGATGGGTCCCACATAGGCCCGGTGATCACGCCATTGCACCGGCAATTCGTTGACCTGGCCTAAAAAGCGATGCACGAAGGCGGAACTCGGCCGGTCGTAAATTTCGCCGGGGATGCCCACCTGTTCGATGCGGCCGCGATTCAACACCACCACGGTGTCGGCCACCTCGATGGCCTCCTGCTGATCGTGCGTCACGATGATGCTGGTGAAATGCAATTCATCATGCAGACGCCGCAGCCAGCGCCGCAATTCGTGACGCACCTGGCTGTCCAGCGCGCCGAACGGCTCGTCCAACAACAGCACTTGCGGATCGATGGCCATGGCGCGCGCCAACGCGACGCGCTGCCGCTGGCCGCCGGACAAATGCGCCGGGTAGCGGTCATGCGTGAAGCCCAGCTGCACCAAGTCCAACAGATCCTGCACTTTCTTGCGGATGGCGGCGGCACTGGGTCGATCCCGCCGCCGCTTCACTTGCAAACCAAAGGCGACGTTTTCAAATACCGTCATGTGGCGAAACAACGCGTACTGCTGAAACACGAAGCCCACTTTGCGCTTCGCGATGGGCCACGAGGTGGCATCTTCGCCATCGAACAACACCTGCCCCTCATCGGGCCTCTCGAGACCCGCGATCACGCGCAGCAGCGTGGTCTTGCCGCATCCCGAGGGTCCAAGCAACGCCATCAAGGCGCCGGTCGGCACTTGCAGGTCGATGTTTTTGATGGCCGCGAATTCGCCGAACTGCTTGGTGACGCCGCGCAAGGTGATGCTCATGTTCCGCCTCTCGTGGTGCGATCTCGCGGCGGCGCCACGCGCCTAAGTTCTGGTTGCCGCCATTCCAACACGCTCTTTCCGGCCAAGGTCAGCAACGCCAATAAGGCCAACAGCGAGGCCACTGCAAACGCCGCCGTGTAGTTATATTCGTTGTAGAGAATTTCCACATGCAAGGGCATGGTGTTGGTCAGTCCACGGATATGCCCCGACACCACCGACACCGCACCAAATTCGCCCATGGCGCGCGCGTTGCATAGCAATACACCGTACATCAAGCCCCAGCGGATATTGGGCAAGGTCACCCGCCAAAATGTTTGCCAGCCCGTGGCCCCCAGCGACAATGCGGTCTCTTCATCGTCGTTGCCCTGGGTCTGCATCACGGGAATCAGTTCCCGTGCGATGAACGGGAATGTCACGAACACGGTGGCCAGCACGATGCCCGGCACCGCGAATACCACCCGGATGTGATGCGCGCGCAAATAGCCGCCGAACCAGCCATGGGTGCCAAAAATCAAAATGAACACCAAACCGGCAATCACGGGCGATACCGCGAACGGCAGATCGATCAGCGTAATCAGCGTACTTTTGCCGCGAAATTCGAACTTGGCGATCGCCCAAGAGGCGGCGACGCCGAAAATGAGATTCAGCGGCACCGCAATGGCCGCCACCAGCAGCGTCAATTTCACCGCCGCCCAGGCATTCGGGTCGGCGATTGCCGCGGCATACACGATCACGCCCTTGCTCAACGCCTGCGCGAACACCGCCAACAGCGGCATGGCCAGAAACAGCCCTAAGAACAACAGTGCCACGGTGATGAGTGCCATGCGCGCCATCAGCGGATTCCGTGCCGCGTATTGGCCCAGCTTTGCAGCGCATTGATGGCCAACATCAAACCGAAAGACAGCACCAGCATCACCACGGCAATGGCCGAGGCACCGGCATAATCGTATTGCTCGAGCTTGGTCACGATGAGCAACGGCGCGACTTCCGATTTCATCGGCATGTTGCCGGCGATGAATATGACGGAGCCGTACTCGCCCACGGCGCGCGCAAAGGCCAGGGCATAGCCCGTGAGGATCGCGGGCCATAACGCGGGAAGAATGACGCGGGTGAAGGACTGCAAAGGGCTCGCGCCCAGGGAGGCCGCCGCCTGTTCGACCTCGCGGTCCAAATCCTCCAGCACCGGCTGCAAGGTGCGCACCACGAAGGGCAGACCGATGAAGGTCAGCGCCACCACGATGCCCAGCGGCGTAAACGCCACGGTGATGCCCATCGTCTTCAACCACGCGCCAATCCAGCCATTGGGCGCATAGAGCGCGGTGAGCGCAATTCCCGCGACCGCTGTAGGCAGCGCAAACGGCAAGTCCACCAAGGCATCGATCAAGCGTTTGAACGGGAAGCTGTAGCGCACCAATACCCAGGAGACGATCAGACCAAATACCGAATTGATCAGCGCCGCAATCAGCGAGGCGCCGAAGCTCAAGCGCAACGAGGCCAACACCCGCGCCGAGGTGACGACTTCCCAAAAGTGCTGCCAGCCTGAGCCGAAGCTGCGTACGAACACGGCGGATAGGGGAATCAGCACCAACAGGCTCAGGTACACCATGCTGTAGCCGAGCGTCAGACCGAAGCCCGGCAACACCCGCCGAGTCTTGCGGCTGATTGGATCCGCCGGCGCGGTGCTAGACACGGTTACTGACCGTAAATCTTATCGAAAGTACCGTGGTCCGCGAAATGCGTGGCCTGCGCCTTCTGCCAGCCGCCAAAATCCGCATCGATGCTGAGCAGCGTGGGGATCACCTGAAACTGCGCGGCGTAGCGCGCGGCCACGTCAGGATCGCGCGGGCGATAGAAATGCTTGGCGCCAATTTCCTGGCCCGCCGGGGAGTACAGATACTGCAAGTATTCCTCGGCCACTTTTCGCGTGTGATGCTCATCAACGTTCTGATCCACCAGCGCCACCGGCGGTTCCGCCACGATGCTGATGGATGGCGCGACGATATCGAACTTGTTGGGACCCAACTCCTTCACCGCTAAGAAGGCTTCGTTCTCCCACGCCAGCAACACATCGCCCAAGCCCCGCTCGACGAAAGTGACGGTCGAGCCACGAGCGCCAGAATCCAGCACCGGTACATTGTGGTACAGCTTTTTGACGAAGGCTTCCGCCGTGGCATCGTTACCGCCGGGTTGTTTCAACGCCCAGCCCCACGCGGCCAGATAATTCCAGCGCGCGCCCCCGGAGGTCTTGGGACTCGGCGTGATCACTTTGATGTCCGGTCGGATCAAATCGCCCCAATCGTGAATGTTCTTCGGGTTTCCCTTGCGCACCAGGAAGACGATGGTCGAGGTGAACGGCGCGCTGTTATTCGGCAAACGCTTCTGCCAGTCCGCCGGCAAAAGCTTGCCCTGGGATGACAAGGCATCGATGTCATAGGCCAGCGCCAGCGTCACCACATCTGCTTCCAGGCCGTCGATCACAGACCGCGCCTGTTTCCCAGAACCGCCGTGACTTTGGTTGATGCTGACGGTCTCGCCGGTTTTGGCCTTCCAGTAGGCAGCGAAGCTCTTGTTGTACTCATCGTACAACTCGCGCGTCGGATCGTACGACACGTTCAACAGCTTGATGGCGGGCGCAGCCGCCGCCGCGGCACTTAAAAGTACCGCGCCCAACAACGCAACGCGAAACCGGCGCAGCGTACTCACGGATTGTCGCGCAAGGGGATTTCCAAATCCTCGATGATGCGATTGACCTCATCCTGGGTCTCGAGCTTCTCGGTTTCCTTGACCAGCTTGCGCGGCAAATGCGGCGCCAGCAATTCGATGAACTCATACATATAGGCACGCAGCAGCGCGCTGCGGCGAAATCCGATCCAGGTGGTATGGCCTTCGAACAAATGCGTGGCATCCAGCACCACCAGATCGCCATCGGTGGCCGGATCGATCGCCAGGCGGGCCATGATCCCCACCCCCAAGCCAATGCGCACATAGGTTTTGATCACATCCGAATCGCGCGCCGTCAGCGCCACGTCCAAGGACAGTCCGGCCGTTTCGAACAGCGCCGGCAGCGATGAGCGGCCTGAGAAACTGAACACGTAGGTGACGATGGGATACTCGGCCAGTTTCTTCAACGTGAGTTTGCCCGCAGAGGCCAGCGGATGGCCCTTCGGCACCACCACCGCACGATGCCAGCGGTACACCGGCAGCCGAACCAAATGCGGAAATAATTCCTCCGAACCGGTGGCGATGGCGAAATCCACGCGATCGCGCGCCACCATCTCGGCGATTTGTTCCGAGGTGCCCTGATGCAGGTGCAGGCGCACCTTGGGATACTTGTTGCGAAAGGCGCGTATCACCTGCGGCAGCACATAGCGTGCCTGTGTGTGCGTGGTCGCAATCGACAACGTACCACCGTCCGCCTTGCGCAATTCCGCCGAGGTGCGGCGGATATTCTGCATCTCGCGCAGAATGCTGGACGCGCGGGCGATGATTTCCTCGCCCGCCGCCGTGGTGCGCGTCAACGCCCGGCCCTCGCGCTCAAACAGCTGGAATCCCAACTCCTCTTCCAAAAGCTTCAACTGCCGGCTGACGCCGGGTTGCGAGGTATGCAGCTGACGTGCCGCGGCCGTGATGTTCAAACCGTTTTCGTGGACCGCCACCAAGTAGCGCAACTGCTGAAATTTCATGAACTTGCCGGGCCTTGAGCGAACTGAAGCTGGGGCTAGCATATAAGAAATCGGCATGACCGAGGCGCATGTGGTCATGCCCGGAAGTTCTTTAAGACAGGGAAGCGAACCCCTACACTGACGGCAACGTCAACGGCGTGGGTGATTCGTGGATTACTTTCCGGTTTTCTTCGACCTCGAAGCACAGCGGGTCCTCATCGTCGGCGGCGGCGAGGTTGCGCTGCGCAAGGTCAGTTTGCTGGAGCGCGCGGGCGCCGACCTCATGCTGGTCGCGCCAGAGATTCATCCTGAGCTGATGGCGCGTGCCGCGGCGGGTAAATTGAAGCTCGCCGTGCGCGAATTTGTTCCCGAGGATTTGCAAGGCGCGCGCCTGGTGATCGTGGCCACCTCACAACGGGCAGTGAATCGTTGGATTGCCAACTTAAGTGATTCGCAAGGGATTCCCGTCAACGTGGTCGATGACCGCGAAGCCTCGCGTTTCATCGTGCCCGCCATCATCGACCGTGATCCGATCTTGGTGGCGATTTCGACCGGCGGCACTTCCCCGGTGCTGGCGCGGCGTCTGCGCGAGCGGCTGGAAGCCGCGGTGCCCAAGAATATCGGCGCCTTCGCATTGTGGCTGCGCGCCCTTCGCAAGAGCGCGCGACGTCGCCTTCGCGACGTCGATACGCGGCGCCGCTTCTTCGAGGCGGTGGTGGATGGTCCTGCCGAGCGCCGTTTCGTTGCCGGCGATTTGCCCGGCGCGCAGCGCATTGCACAGGGTTTGTTGGCTGCCGCCGCGACTGGGCCGCGCGCCTTAGGCGAGGTCACATTGGTCGGCGCAGGCCCGGGAGACCCTGAGTTACTGACCTTAAAAGCATTGCGCGCCTTGCAGGATGCCGACGTCATTTTGTATGACCGTTTGGTCTCCGATGCAGTGCTGGACTTGTCGCGGCGCGACGCGACACGCATTTGTGTCGGCAAGACGGCGGGCGGCGCTGGCAGCACACAAGAGCAGATCAATCAGCTGCTCATCGAGCATGCCTGCGCCGGCAGGCGCGTGGTCCGTCTGAAAGGCGGCGACCCCTTCATCTTCGGCCGCGGCGGTGAAGAACTGGAAGCCTTGGCGCAGGCACAGATTCAGTTTTCGGTGGTGCCGGGAATCACGGCCGCGGCCGGATGTGCCGCGTACGCCGGCATTCCGCTCACGCATCGCGATCACGCACACAGCGTTACGTTCGTCACCGGCCACGCTGACAAGGACGGCAAGGAACCGGATTGGCGCGCGTTGGCGCAATCCGGTATGACCGCGGTGTTCTACATGGGCCTGGCGCGCCTCGATCACATCGTCACCCAGCTCATCGAGCATGGAGCGCCCGTCGATTTGCCGGCAGCCTTGATTGCACAAGGCACGTTGCCCGAACAGCACGTCATCACCGGAACGCTCACGAGCATCGCCGCCGCGGCGCAACAGGCACAACTGCAATCGCCTACTTTATTGGTGGTGGGTCAAGTGGTTGCGCTGCAAAACACCCTTGCGTGGTTTAGCGCCGATGAGAAAACACTCATTTCGCGCACCGCTTGAGGCGTTTTGGCCCACCATAAACGTCGATTGGCAAGTTTTGCGGTTCGAAAAGTAAGCCGGTTGATTTCTCGATAGAATTCGAATTATGGACAGTAATATTCAAAACGACACTGCTGCGGAAATCGAATTGCTCGCACGCGAGACTGATTCGCCGGTGACGTTGGTGGAAAAAATTTACACCGCCGAGCGCGCCAAGCTCGAGAAAAGCGCGCGCATCAAAACCTACGTGCCCGTTCTCACCCATCGGCATGTGAAACAACTGCTGCGCGAGCGCCGCGCCTCGGCGTGAAACGCTAGTCGGCGAAATGCTTGGCGAGGAACGCCTCGCCGCGTTCCAAAATAAAATAGCGGAATGACTCGGCTGCCGGCGACAGCGTCTTGGCGAGGTTATTCACGACATGCCAGCGCCGCATCACCGGCAATCCTTCGGCTTCCGGCGCCGCAATCAATTGGTGGTCGAGCTCTAACCCCACGGTGTGACGCGACAGTATAGAAATTCCCATGCCGGCCATGACCGCCTGCTTGATCGCTTCATTGCTCGACATTTGCATCACGATGCGCGGCGTGAGGTGGTACGTGCGCGTGAATTCATCAAGGGCTGCACGCGTCCCGGAATTCGGTTCGCGCACGATGAATCCCTCATCGGCCAGCGCCTGCGCAGGCACCAATTCCATGCGCGCGAAAGCATGATCCACCGAAGTCACCAACACGTGCGGATGCATGGCGAACGGTTCGGCCCGCGTGGGCCAACCTTGCGGTGGACGGCCCATGATGGCGAGCTCGATATCGCCTTCCTGCATCAGCGCGACGATCTGATCTCGATTGTTGGCCACCTGCAGCCGAATCACGATGCCGGGATGCTCGCGATGAAACTCAGCCAACAGCCGCGGCAAAAAATACTCCGCCGTGCTGACCATGCCCACGTCCAAGGTCCCACTTTTCAGGCCCCGAAAACGCGCCACCAAGTCCTCGGCATCGCGCATCGCTGACAGCACCCGGCGGCTGTGTGCCAACACGTACTCGCCGACCAAAGTCAGCGACACCTGCCGGCTGGTCCGATCAAACACCGGCAGGCCGACTGCCACTTCCAACTCTTTGATTTGCATAGAAACCGCAGGCGCGGTGAGCTTTAACTCTTCCGCGGCCCGGATAAAACTCAGGTGTTTGGCCACCGAGGCAAAGACCCGAAGCTGGCGAAGGGTGGCGTTCTTCATTAATAAATACTTAACGTTGAGCAAACAATAACTGACTGTACGGACATGATCAACCCCATCACAGTCCCCTCCACCCCCACGAAATGAGACGGAAACGATGGCAACGGTTAGCAAACAGGTTGAGCACGGCATCACTCAGGTTACAGACGCGAAGAAGCGCTATAGCGCCGGCGTCATGAAATATCGGCAGATGGGCTACTGGATGCCCGATTACGTACCGAAGGACACGGACACGATTTGTCTCTTTCGAATCACGCCCCAAGACGGCGTGGATCCTGTGGAGGCAGCGGCCGCCGTGGCCGGCGAATCGAGCACCGCGACCTGGACCGTGGTGTGGACCGACAGGTTGACGGCGTGCGACAGCTACCGTGCCAAGGCCTACCGGGTCGAGCCCGCTCCCAACGCGCCGGGACAGTATTTCGCCTGGGTTGCCTACGACATCATTCTGTTCGAGGAAGGCTCCATTGCCAACATGACGGCCAGCCTCATCGGCAATGTGTTCTCGTTCAAGCCGCTGAAGGCCGCGCGGCTCGAAGACATCCGAGTGCCCGTCGCCTATGTAAAAACCTTCAAGGGGCCGCCCACCGGTCTGATCGTCGAGCGCGAGCGGTTGGACAAATTCGGTCGGCCGCTGCTCGGCGCCACCACCAAACCGAAGCTCGGACTATCAGGCCGCAACTACGGCCGTGTGGTCTATGAAGGCCTGAAAGGCGGCCTCGACTTCATGAAGGACGACGAGAACATCAATTCGCAGCCGTTCATGCACTGGCGCGATCGATATCTATACGTCATGGATGCGGTGAACAAGGCTAGCGCCGCCACCGGCGAGGTCAAGGGCTCATACCTCAACGTCACAGCGGGCACCGTGGAAGATATGTATGAGCGCGCCGAGTTCGCCAAGGACTTAGGCTCAGTCATCGTCATGATCGACCTGGTGATCGGCTGGTCGTCGATTCAAAGCATGTCCAATTGGGCCCGCAAGAACGACATGATTCTTCACCTGCACCGCGCGGGGCACGGCACGTACACGCGCCAGAAAAATCACGGCGTGAGTTTCCGCGTCATCGCCAAGTGGCTGCGCCTCGCCGGCGTCGACCACATGCATACCGGCACCGCGGTCGGCAAGCTCGAAGGCGATCCGCTGACGGTGCAGGGCTACTACAACGTCTGCCGCGAAAGCTTCAACAAGCAAGACTTGCCGCGCGGCTTGTTCTTCGATCAAGACTGGGCCGACTTGCGCAAAGTCATGCCGGTGGCCTCGGGCGGCATTCACGCCGGCCAGATGCACCAGTTGATCGACCTGTTCGGCGATGACGTCGTACTGCAGTTCGGCGGCGGCACCATCGGTCATCCGTCGGGCATTCAAGCCGGCGCCGTGGCCAACCGCGTGGCGCTCGAGTGCATGGTCAAAGCCCGCAATGAAGGCAAGGACATTCTCAATCAGGGACCGGACATTTTGCGCCAGGCCGCCAAGACCTGCAGCCCGCTGCAGCAGGCGCTCGACACCTGGGGCGAGATCGCTTTCAACTACACCCCGACCGACAGTTCGGATTACGCAGTCACGCCGTCGGCGTCGGCTTGATAGAAGGACACACCACCATGATGACCAATCCCGTTCAACGCATCACTCAAGGTCAATTCAGTTACCTGCCGGAATTGACCGATGCGGAAATCTCGATGCAAATCGAGTATGGCCTCAAAAAAGGCTATGCCTGGAGCGTCGAGTACACCGATGATCCACATCCGCGCAACACCTACTGGGAAATGTTCGGCATGCCGATGTTCGACCTGCACGACGCCGCCGGCGTCATGTTGGAATTGACCAACTGCCGCAAGACCTTTCCGCAGCATTACATCCGCTTGATGGCATTCGATTCCACCCGCGGCGTCGAAACCATTGTCATGAGCTTCATCGTCAATCGTCCGGCCAACGAGCCCGGCTTTGACCTTGTGCGCCAAGAGACCGAGGGACGCAGCATCCGCTACACCGTGCGGCATCTTAAGGGGCGATAGTGATGTACGGAATCGCCGGGCAACTCAATGCGGCACCGACAGCGGTGCCGGCGGCAGATAAGGCCGCCGAGCCGAACGCTGCGCCCGCGCGAACCGTCAAAGAGGTGTTGGCGCAGAGTAATGCCGGCTCGGTGATTGAGGAACTCGAGCGCGATCTGATCGGCCTCGCGCCCGTCAAAGCCCGCATCCGCGACATCGCTGCCTTGTTAGTGATTGACAAGTTGCGCAGCAATCTCGGGATGCAAGCCCATGCGCCCAGCTTGCACATGTCATTCACCGGCAATCCCGGGACGGGCAAGACCACCGTGGCGATGCGCATGGCGGAAATCCTGCATCGCCTAGGCTATGTGCGCAAAGGCCACTTGGTTGCCGTCACGCGTGATGACTTGGTGGGCCAGTACATCGGTCACACCGCGCCGAAAACCAAAGAGGTCTTGAAGCGCGCCATGGGCGGCGTGCTGTTCATCGATGAGGCCTACTACCTGTTCCGCCCGGAGAACGAGCGCGACTATGGCCAGGAGGCCATCGAGATCCTGCTCCAGGTGATGGAAAACCAGCGCGACGATCTGGTGGTGATACTGGCCGGCTACAAAGATCGCATGGATACCTTCTTCCGCTCGAATCCCGGCATGAGTTCGCGCATCGCGCACCACCTGGATTTTCCGGACTACCCCGAGGGCGATCTGCTGCACATCGGCGACCGGATGCTGGAACAGCAAAATTACCGTTTCGGCGAAGGCGCACGTCAGGCGTTTGCCGAATACCTCGGCCATCGCATTGGCCAGCCGCATTTCGCCAACGCCCGCAGCGTGCGCAACGCCTTGGACCGTGCGCGCCTACGCCAGGCCAGCCGGCTCTTCGCCGAACTCGACCGTGAGTTCACCCCGGAAGACCTTTCAACCATCGCCGAATCAGACATTCGCGCCAGCCGCGTGTTTCAGGAGTAAATCATGCATCTTGGCCGCACCACCCTCTCCAAATTCCTCATCCAGCAACTGAATGGCATCTCCGGCGCCAACGACCTGGGCGCCTTGCTGGTCGATGTCGCCGCCGCGGTGAAAGCGATTTCCGCGATGACGGCCAAAGGAGCGCTGGGCGGCTTTCTGGGCGCCATCGGCACGCAGAACGTGCAGGGTGAAATCCAGCAAAAGCTCGACGTCTTGGCGAACGACGCTTTGTTGCGCGGCTGTGAATGGGGTGGACTGGTCGCCGGGATGGCCTCCGAAGAACTCGAGGAACCCTATGCCGTACCTAGCGAGTACCCGCGCGGCAAATTCCTGCTGGTGTTCGACCCGCTGGATGGCTCGTCGAATACCGACGTCAATGTCTCCGTCGGCACGATTTTCTCGATTCTGCGCCACGACAAGCTCGAGGCGCCGGTGACGGAGGATTTCCTGCAGGTGGGTCACACGCAGGTCGCCGCGGGCTATGCCATCTACGGACCCGCCACCATGCTGGTGGTGACGGTCGGCAAAGGTACGCACGGCTTTACGCTCGATCGGGAGATCGGAAATTTTATTTTGACGCATCCGGACTTGCAGATCCCGCCGGAATGCAGCGAATTTGCCATCAACACCAGCAACGCGCGCTTCTGGGAACCGCCCGTGCATCGCTATGTGACCGAGTGTCAGGCCGGGAAAATGGGCGACCGCGGCCGCGACTTCAACATGCGCTGGATCGCCTCCATGGTCGCGGAAGTGCACCGCATCCTCATGCGCGGCGGCGTGTTCATGTACCCCAAGGACACCAAGGATCCGGCGAAGCCGGGACGGCTGCGCCTGATGTACGAAGCCAACCCCATCAGCTTCCTGGTGGAACAGGCCGGCGGCCGCGCCATCACCGGGCGGCAGCGGGTTCTGGAACTTCAGCCGCAGTCGCTGCACGAGCGCGTTCCCCTGATCTTGGGGTCGCGTTGCGAAGTCGACCGCATCGAGCGCTACCACGGCGAACACGCCAATGGTCTGGATCGTCCGTACAGCTCGCCGCTGTTCAACGAACGCACCATGTTTCGCACTGACGCGCTGATCTAATCATGTCCACCAAGCACCCCATCATTGCCGTCACCGGCTCATCCGGCGCGGGCACGACCACGGTCATGAAGAGCTTCGCGCACATCTTTCGCCGCGAAGGCATCAAGGCCCAGGTCATCGAAGGCGATTCCTACCATCGCTACGATCGTAAGGAGATGCGCGAACGCGTGCGCGTCGCCGACAGCGGCGCGAGCGAGCCCATCAGTCATTTTGGACCGGAGGCGAATCTGCTCAAGGAACTCGATGACACCTTCGGTGAGTACGGCCAGAGCGGCAATGGCAAAGTGCGGCGCTATATTCACGATGCCATCGAAGCCAAGGAACTGCAGGGTGAAGCCGGTACTTTCACCCCCTGGCAGCCGATGTCCCCGGGCAGCGACGTCTTGTTCTACGAAGGGCTGCACGGCGGCTACAAATCCGACGACGCCAACGTCGTGCGGCATGTAGACCTCTTGGTGGGCGTAGTGCCCATCGTCAACCTGGAGTGGATCCAGAAATCGCACCGCGACCAGACGCAGCGCGGCTACAGCCAGGAGGCCGTGGTCGATACCATCCTGCGGCGCATGCCGGACTACGTGAATCACATCTGTCCGCAGTTCAGCCGCACCCACGTGAACTTTCAGCGCGTGCCCACCGTGGACACCAGCAATCCCTTCATCGCCAAGGACATTCCGAGCGCCGATGAATCGCTGGTGGTGATTCGCTTCACCAATCCAAAGGGCATCGACTTTCCTTATCTATTGTCCGTGCTGCATGGCTCCTGGATGAGCCGGCCCAACAACATCGTGGTGCCCGGCGGCAAGATGGGTCTGGCCATGCAGTTCATTTTCACACCCATGGTGCTGCGTTTGATGGATCTCAAGCGCCGCGCTCAGTAAGCGAGTATTGCCGATGAATGCAAGAATGAAACCGAGCCCTGCCAAGCACACCGGCGCCGCCAACGCGCTGCGTGCACTGGCCTTCGACGCGGTGGAAGCCGCGAACAGCGGTCACCCGGGCATGCCCATGGGCATGGCGGACATCGCCGAAGTGCTCTGGCGCCGGTATCTGAAGCATAATCCCGCTGACCCGCGCTGGCCGGACCGCGATCGCTTTGTACTGTCCAACGGCCACGGCTCCATGCTGCTGTACGCCCTGCTGCATTTAACCGGCTACGACTTGCCGATGGAGGAGCTGAAACGCTTCCGGCAGCTGCATAGCAAAACGCCAGGACATCCCGAGATCGGCATCACGGTCGGCGTGGAAACCACCACGGGTCCCTTGGGACAGGGCATCGCCAATGCCGTCGGCATGGCGCTGGCCGAACAATTATTGGCCACGCAGTTCAACCGCCCTGGCCACGCTGTCATTGATCACCGTACGTGGGTATTTCTGGGCGATGGCTGCTTGATGGAAGGCATTTCCCACGAAGTATGTTCACTCGCCGGCACGCTAAAGCTGTCGAAGCTGGTGGCCATTTACGACGACAACGGCATCAGCATCGATGGCCACGTCGAACATTGGTTCAGCGATGACACGCCGCGGCGTTTCGAGGCCTATGGGTGGCGCGTGATCCGCAATGTCGATGGTCACAACACTGATGCAATCGAAGCCGCGTTGGCGGAGAGCTGCACCCTGGATGACCGCCCGACGTTGATTTGCTGCAAAACCGTGATCGGACAAGGCAGCCCGAACAAAGCCGGCTCTCATGACGTGCACGGCGCCGCATTGGGCAAGGCGGAGATCGCCGCCACGCGCGCCGCGCTGGGCTGGACCGCGGAACCCTTTCAGATTCCCGACGACATTCGCTCCAGCTGGGATGCGCGCAGTACCGGTGCCAAGCGTCAGGCCGACTGGCAACGGCGCTTCAACGATTACGCGCAGGCGTATCCCGAGCTCGCACAGGAATTCGAGCGTCGAGTCGTCACACGCGAATTACCCCCCCACTGGTCCGCCGCCACGGCGTCGTCCTTGGAGACACTGCAGCAGAACGGCAGCAACATTGCCTCGCGCAAAGCCTCGCAGAATGCCATCGAAACGCTGCATGCCTTATTGCCTGAACTGCTGGGCGGATCGGCGGATCTGACCGGTTCGAATCTGACCGCCGCAAAGGCCAGCACCCCGGTGCGCGGCAATCACTGGGGCGATTATCTCAACTATGGGGTCCGTGAATTCGGCATGAGCGCCACCATGAATGGCATCGCCTTGCATGGCGGCTACATCCCATTCGGCGGCACTTTCCTGACCTTCTCCGATTACAGCCGCAATGCCATTCGTATGTCGGCATTGATGCAGCAGCGGGTCATCTATGTCTTCACCCATGACAGCATCGGCCTCGGGGAAGACGGTCCGACCCACCAACCGATCGAGCACGTCTCGAGCTTGCGCTTGATTCCAAACAACGATGTCTGGCGGCCCTGCGACGACGTCGAGACTTTGTCCGCCTGGCTCGCAGCGGTGGAGCGCACCGACGGCCCGACCTGCCTGATCCTGTCGCGTCAGAATCTACCGCATTGCGAACGCAGCGCGCAGCAACTGCACGACATCCGCAAAGGTGGCTATGTGCTAAGCGATTCCAAGGATGCTGTCGTGACGCTGGTGGCCACGGGCTCGGAAGTGGCATTGGCGCTGCAGGCTCGCGCCAGCTTGGCCGCCGCTGGAATCGCGGCCCGCGTCGTGTCCATGCCCAGCACCCGCGAGTTCGACCGGCAACCGCTGGCCTATCGAAGCGCCGTCCTGCCACGCAGCATCCCGGTGCTGGCGATTGAAGCCGGTGTGACCAATTTTTGGCGCGCCTACGTGGGACTCGACGGCGATGTGGTGGGCATCGATCGTTTCGGTGAATCCGCCCCAGCTCCAGAGGTCGCCAAGGAGCTGGGCTTCACCGTTGAGACCGTGGTCGCACGCGCGCAGGCCTTAGTGAGTCGGGGTGCGACATGCTGAGCCCGCAAAGCACGCCTCAGTCGCCGAGTTGGCGCAGCAAACCGGTGAATGCGGTCTTGTTGGACTTGGACGGAACCCTGCTCGATACGGCCGAGGACATTGCCAAAGCCCTCAACCGCGCCCTGGCGGAGATGCATTTCGCTTCGCTCGCCACCGCCGAGGTGCGCAACATGATCGGCCGCGGCGCGCCTGGCTTGATCACCCGGGCGGTGGCCCGATTAGGTGCCACCGTCTATGCCGGCGGACAGGCGCAGCTGCTGGAACGCTTCGATTTTCATTATGATCAACTGCATCGACTGAAGGAAAGTCATTCGCTTGCCTATCCGGGCGTCGCAGAGGGCTTGCGCGAACTGCATGAGATGGGCCTGCGCCTCGCGGTCGTCACCAACAAGCGGCGGCCGATGGCAGTCCAGCTGCTGCATCACCTCAATCTGCATCCCTGGATCGATGTGGTGGTCGGCGGCGACTGTTGCGCATCCCGCAAACCCAGTCCCGAACCCATGCTGCTCGCCTGCCAGAAATTGAACGTCGATCCCAGCGAAGTACTGATGGTCGGCGATTCCACCAACGATGTCATGGCAGCGCGCGCCGCGGGCATCCCGGTGGTCTGCGTACCCTACGGTTACAACGAAGGCCAAGATCCGCGCGATTTGCCCTGCGACGCCTTTATCGAATCGCTCACCGATCTGCCACCCCTGCTGGCCGGCGCTGCGCTGCTCCCCACCTCATAGGAATTCCCATGGCACTCATTTCATTGCGTCAATTGCTCGATCACGCCGCCGAATTCAACTACGGCGTGCCTGCTTTCAACGTCAACAATCTCGAGCAAATCCAAGCCATCATGGAAGCCGCCGAGGAAACGCGCAGCCCGGTGATCCTGCAAGCCTCCGCCGGCGCGCGCAAATATGCGGGCGAGGCATACCTGCGGCACATGGTGCTCGGCGCCATCGAGTCGCACCCCGACATTCCCGTGGTGCTGCATCAGGATCACGGCGCCAGCGCCGCGGTCTGCACCCAATCGATCCGTTCCGGCTTTACCAGCGTCATGATGGACGGGTCGTTGCAAGAAGATGCCAAGACGCCGGCCAGCTACGATTACAACGTGCAGGTCACCCAACGCGTGTGCGAAATGGCGCATGCCATCGGCGTCTCGGTGGAGGGCGAACTCGGTTGCTTGGGTTCCTTGGAAAGCGGCCAGGCGGGGGAAGAAGACGGCGTCGGGGCCGAAGGCATTTTGACGCACGACATGATGCTCACGGATCCAAAACAGGCGCAGGATTTCGTCGAGCGCACCGCCGTCGATGCCCTGGCCATCGCCATCGGCACCAGTCACGGCGCCTACAAGTTCACGCGCCAACCCACCGGCGACATTCTGGACATCGATCGTATCGCACAAATCCACGCCGCCGTCCCCAATACCCATCTGGTCATGCACGGTTCGTCCAGCGTGCCGCAGGAATGGCTCAGCATCATTCGCGAGCATGGCGGCGACATCAAGGAAACCTACGGCGTACCCGTCGAGGAAATCCAACGCGGCATCAAAAGCGGTGTCCGCAAGGTCAACATCGATACCGACATCCGGCTGGCCATGACCGGCGCCATGCGTCAGTCGTTTTCACAGAATCCGAGCGAGTTCGATCCGCGCAAAGCATTGATCGCGGCCAAGAAAGCGGCCCGCGCCCTGTGCCGCGCCCGCTTCGAAGCCTTCGGCTGCGCCGGCCATGCGGACCGCATCGTCCCGGTTGCCTTGGAAACCATGATCAAGCGATATCACTGAACGAACGATGATTGAGGCGCTGTTATGGGATGTCGACGGGACCCTGGCTGAGACCGAACGCGACGGGCATCGGGTCGCCTTCAATCAGGCCTTCCAAGCGTTGAATGTTCCCTGGCGCTGGGAGGAGCAGCGCTATGGCGTGCTGCTCAAGGTCTCGGGTGGTCGCGAGCGACTGCTGCACGATATGCGTTTCCAGGAGCATGCGCCGGCCGAGGCGGCCGACCGCCAGCGCCTCGCGGAACGCATTCACCAACTCAAGAACGAACTGTATGCCGACATCGTGGCCCGCGGCCTGCTCAAGCTGCGCGACGGCGTCGTGGAATTGATGGACGATTGCCTGCGCAATCAGGTGCCGATGGGCATCGTCACCACGACCAGCCGTTGCAATGTCGATGCGCTGCTGGCCCGCCAGCTGGGCCTCGATTGGGCATCGCGCTTCGCGACCATCATATGCGCCGAGGAAGCGCCTCATAAGAAGCCGCACCCGCAAGCTTACTTTCTTGCACTCAAAGCCTTGAGCGTCGACGCGAACCGCACCGTCGCCATGGAGGATGCGCAAGCCGGTGTGTCCGCAGCGCAAGCCGCCGGAATTCCGGTGGTGATCACGCACAGCCACTACTTCCCCGGCGTCAGTTCCGAGCGAGCCTTGGCCGTGGGGGAATCCCTGGGCGACTCCCGTGGCTGGACGCCGCCTGCCGAAAGCGGCACGCGGGTCGGTCTCGCGCAAATCAATCAGTGGCGCGAGGAATTTTCCTTCCACACCCAGGCTCGCGAGGCCAGATAGTCCACACTGATCGCGAGACGGCCGAACGCGTTGCCACCCAGTGCGCCATCGACCTGAGCGTTCATCATCGGCCCCAGCGTTTCATGAAAGTCCTCATCCCGGCGTTCCGTAAACCAGACTGCGCCTGCCTCGATGCCGGCAATTTGTACCGATGGCACGCGAATCATGCGCGAGTGCGTCGACAACTGTGCGTCGTTGACCACGCGCCACCCCGGATGACGCGCATGCCAGCCCTGGAACACCGAATGAACTATCAGGCTGGTGGCGCGCCGGGCCGGCTGTCCATCGCGCAGCGTGTTCAGCGCCTCTGGCGTTAGCACCGTCGCGGCTCCGGTGTCGAATAGCACCGGGATATCGGCGTCATCCACTCGAATCGACATCCGTGGGAAATTAAATTGTCGGTGTCCTTGGTCATCGGTTTTGAACGCAACGGGAATCTCGTGTGCGGCGGCC
Source organism: uncultured Steroidobacteraceae bacterium (assembly GCA_964657675.1). Classification (GTDB taxonomy): domain Bacteria; phylum Pseudomonadota; class Gammaproteobacteria; order Steroidobacterales; family Steroidobacteraceae; genus Bog-1198. The sequence continues at coordinate 31,347 of CAZZWE010000010.1, read as the reverse complement.
AATGGACGCCAATGCGCCCTCCTCAAAATGAGTTGCTGTCGTGGATAGTCCCAAGTCCAGGTGTGCCCGGCAAACCACGAATTGCCAAGACCGCCGTCTGCGTCCGCAGGCCAGCCGGCGAAGGCGACCACACCGGGAATGACGACGAATTCGTGTTCGGTGCCAAGCCCGGGCCAAGTGTGCAGCATGTATTCGCTGGCGAGCGCAACCCGGACATTCGGGCCTAACGAACTCAGCAGAGCTTCATCCTCGGTGATGTTTGGAGACAGCTGCAGTCGACGCGCAGCCTCGGTGGACAGCGTCAGGGGGCCGCCACCGCTATCGGTATACATTCGAAGTGTCGTGTGATCAGGCGCAGGCAACTCGAGAAAGATCGTCCCCTGCTCGAATAACGCAGGCACGATCCGATCCTGGTCGATATCGCCGAAAGCGTTCCCGATAAGCCCGCTACAGGCGAGCGCCAGCAGGGCCAACCGCCTCACTGAATCCTTTTTCTTCGACCCACTGCTTGTTGTACAGACGCGATTGATATTTCGCCCCGCCATCGCACAGGATGGTGACGATGGTGTGCCCACGTCCCATTTGCCTGGCCAAGGCGACGGCCGCGGCCACGTTGATGCCGGCAGTACTGCCGAGCAGCAATCCCTCTTCGCGCAACAGGCGATACACATAGTGCATGGTCTGCGCATCGGAGATGCGCATCGCCTCATCCACCGGTGCGCCTTCAAGATTGGCGGTGACTCGACCCGTGCCGATGCCTTCGGTGATCGAGGAGCCGCCGTCGGTCTTAAGTTCGCCATCTTTAAAGTAGTGATACAGCGCGCTGCCAGGCGGATCGACCAGCACGGTCTTGATGGCGGCGGATTTCGATTTCAGAAACTTGCCGGTGCCCGCGAAGGTGCCGCCCGTGCCGGTGGCCGCACAGAACGCGTCCACCTTGCCTCCCGTGTCGCGCCAGATCTCGGGACCGGTGGATTCAAAATGCGCGTCGCGATTGGCGGTGTTGTCGAATTGATTGGCCCAGATGGCATTCGGCAATTCTTCGGAGAGCCGACCCGCGACCTTTTGATACTGATTCGGGTTGCTGTAGGGCACGGCAGGCACCTTGCGCAATTCCGCTCCCAGCGCTTCGATGATTTGGTACTTCTCGGCCGCCTGATTGTCCGGCATGACGATGACGCATTTGTAGCCGCGGGCATTGCACACATGCGCGAGGCCAATGCCGGTATTGCCGGCCGTCCCTTCCACCACCGTGCCGCCGGGTTTCAACGTGCCACGCCGTTCGGCATCCAGCACGATCCACTTGGCGGCCCGATCCTTGACCGACCCACCGGGGTTCATGAATTCGGCCTTGCCGAGGATTTCGCAGCCGGTTTCGTCGCTCAAGCGACGCAGGCGGATGAGCGGCGTATTGCCGATCGCATCGACGAAGCCATCTTTGATGTTCATTGGCCAAATGTTAGTCGATACGCAAGCAAAACGGCGGGATTTCAGGCCGCTTGAGGAAGGGCATGCTATAGAGGCTGCTGCATGCGTACATGGCCAATCAGTTTTATCGTCGCATTGCTTTTTGCCCAGCATTCATGGGCTCAAGAGCATCCGGCCGACGAGCCTTTGGATGAGGTTAGCGTGACGGCCGAGCAAGAAGACCCTCGGCGGTATGACAATGCTTCTAAGATCACCTTCTCCCATCAGGAATTGACCCAGTACGGCGACACCAGTCTGCAAGATGCGGTTCGCCGGATTCCGGGCGTGACATTTGACGGGACACAGATCCGCTTTCGAGGGCTTGGCTCGGGGTACACGCAGATTTTGATCAACGGCGACCCTGCGCCGGTGGGCTTTACGCTCGATTCGCTGTCGCCGGATTCCGTCGAGCGCATCGAGATTTACAAGACTCCGGTAGCCAATCTCAGTACGCAGTCCATCGCGGGCAGCCTCAATATCGTGCTCCGGGAGAAGACCAAGGATCGCCACCTGTCCGCCAAGGCCGGTGTGGTCTACAGCCAGGGCAACAAATCACCCTCGATGACGTTAGAGGGATCCGAGAATTTCGGCCGCTTCTCTTTTCAGATGACCGGCAACGCTTCCAAAGCAGTGCAAAGCCAGAGTTCTACCATTGATGAATTCGATTACGACGCCGATCGCACACTGACGACCCGGTATGCCATCAGCGAGGCCTCGGACATCCAGCGGATGACCTATAACTTGACGCCGATACTCACCTGGAAAGGATCGATCGATAAGGTCAACTGGCAACTGTTCATCCAGCAAGTCGAGACCCCCTTTCGCTTCGATTTGAACGAGCAAACGCTGGTGGGTTTACCCAGTGATTATCCCTACAGCCTGTCGCAGAGTCGGCAAACCACCCGAAATCTCTACAAATCAAATCTCACCTGGACTCACGACTTTTCGGCAGACCAGTCACTTCAATCGAGGATCAATCTTAGTTACCAAAGCAGGCATTCGAATTTCTACTTCGAGGGATACGATCCGGACGGAGTATTCGCGCTGGATCGCAATATTGCGTCGACGGCTTTCGACCGAATTCTGGTCTCCAAGGAGAAGTACGCTCAACAGATCAATGACCAGCACTCGTTTGAATTGGGATGGGACGGATCCATTACGCAACGCAGCGAAACACGTTTCCAGATCGATCGCGCGCCGCCTGTAGGCGACATCATCGACACCCTTGATCAAGATTACGATGCGCGCGTACTGAAAAAAGCCCTCTATGCGCAAGACTCATGGACCGCGTCCAAATCGCTGGATATTTATCTCGGCGTGCGCGTCGAGCTGACCGATGTTCGAGTCTCGGGTCCTGACTTTACCGCGGTGGGCAACGACTCGTCCGTCGTAAGCCCTATTGCCCAAATCATATGGAAGATGCCCTATAACCCGAAGGATCAACTCCGCATCGGTATATCGCAAACCTCACGCGCACCCGAGACGGCAAATCTGGTTCCGAGGCGCTACACAGTCAATGTCGACAACGGGCCGGCAAACCCCGACAGTCAGGGCAATCCCTATTTACGTCCCGAGCGGGCTTGGGGTATCGACGCAGGCTACGAATCGTATATTCAAGGGGGTGGAATCTTGAACTTGAGTGCCTATGCGCGGCATATCGACGATGTGATGATTCCGATTCTTTTCTTGGACGGTACTGAATGGGTTAGCTCTACGGAAAATAGTGGTACCGCCGCCTCGTATGGGACGGAGGCGGAATTCAAGATTCCACTACAGCAGATCTTGCGAGTGAGCCCGAAGCTTGAAATCAAGGGCGATCTGTCGGCCAATTGGTCCCGCGTGAAGGATGTACCGGGTCCGAAGAATCGACTGGCCGATCAAACTCCACTGAGTGCCACGTTAGGATTGGAATACGAGTGTTCGCATTTCCTGTCAGCGGGAGTTTCACTTCGATTTACCTCTGGCTACACATCGAAAGCCACACCGCTGCTCAGCGCCTACAGTAGTTCAACGCAATCTTTCGATGTGTACGGTTTATGGCAGATCAACAAAATCAGCCGAGTGAGGCTTTCATTTCAAAATCTGTTCCACCGCAACGAAATCATAGGCTCGCTCTACGCAGATCCCACCGAGGCTTCTGACCGCTTCACGACGGGAGATGAGGGCGAAAAAGTTCGGCTCACTGTTGAAATAGGGGTGTGAACCCAATTTCAACAGCCGGCTAGGGTGAAGTAGCCTGCTTGGCGAAAATGCCGGTCACTTCCGCCATGTGTTCGGTTCCCCAAGTGCACAGCGGAACGATCGCCTCCGCCAGGCTGCGACCGAGCGGGGTCAGCGCGTAGTCCACTCGCGGCGGCACTTCCTGGTAGTCGGTCCGCGCCAGCACGCGATCGGCCTCCAGATCCTTCAAGGCTTGGATCAGCACCTTGTCGCTCACCGCCGGGATCGAGCGCTTGAGTTCGCCGTAGCGCTTCGAGCTATCGCGCAGGAAGAACAGCACCAGCGGCTTCCACTTGCCCGAGATGATGTGGAGCGTGGCGTCGAGTCCGCAGGAGAAGCCCGTGGTACCGCAAATTTGAGGAGAGCTGGTCATATTTGATACTTACCAAAAGGTGCATACTTGTTCTAAGGTAACCAAGACCAGATACTCATGCAACATCTAAACGAAGGACGCATGACATGAAAAGACTGAATGGAAAGACCGCCGTGATCACCGGCGGCGCCACCGGCATCGGCCGCGCCGCAGCAATGCGCTTCATTGAAGAAGGCGCCTTCGTTTTCATTTTCGGCCGCCGGAAAGAAGCGCTCGACGCCGCTGTGGCTGAGCTTGGCCTCAATGCCCGTGCGGTCCAGGGCTCGGTCTCCAATCTGGCTGACCTCGACGGACTCTTCGCGGCAATCAAGGCCGAGCGCGGAACCCTGGATATCGTCTTCGCGAATGCCGGCGTGGGAAGCCCATTGGCACTTGGCAAGATCACCGCCGAGCACATTGACGAAATCTTCGATACCAACGTGAAGGGCTTGATCTTCACGGTTCAGAAGGCACTGCCGCTGATGGGACGGGGCGGTTCGATTATCCTGACCGGATCGAGCGCCGGCACCACGGGCGCCCCCGCATTCAGCGCCTACAGCGCGAGCAAAGCGGCCGTACGCAACCTCGCGCGGTCCTGGTCGGAGGACCTGAAGGGCACCGGCATTCGCGTCAACGTGCTGTCGCCCGGGCCGACAGCGACCGACCTCGCGAAAGCTGCACTCGGCGAGGCAGGCATGAAAGTGTTCGCCTCGATGAATCCGCTGCAGCGCATGGCCGAACCGACCGAAATCGGGGCGGCGGCTGCCTTTCTCGCCTCGCAGGACAGCAGCTTCATGACCGCCAGCGAGGTCGCCGTTGACGGTGGCTTAGCGCAAATCTAAGAGGAGATCTCGATGTACGACCCATCCAAAGTATCCGAGTTGATTCAGTTCGCACGAGTCGATGCCGGCTCCATCGTCATCGACGTTTATCCAGGCGACGGCGACTGGACCCGTCTCTTTTCAGACAGTGTGGGACCCCAGGGACGGGTCTACAGCTTCGTGCCGGCCGAAGTCGCCCACTTTAAGAATGATCCCGTCGGCCGCATACAGACGCTCGCCAAGGAACCGGGCCGAGAGAACGTCGCAGCCGTCTCGGCCGACCTCGTGGCGATGCCGGAGGTCACGCAACCCGCGGATGTCCTGTGGCTGCATTTGTTCTACCACGATCTGCACACCGAGCTGATGCAGTCCAGAGGCGCCACCGCGGCCCACTTCAATCGGGCTGTCTACGAGCGGCTGAAATCCGGTGGGTCCTACGTCATCGTAGACCACGCCGCCGCTGTCGACGCCGGCGCGAGCGTCGCCCAGACGCTGCACCGGATCGAGCCTAAATTCGCTCGCGCGGAGGTAGAGGCGGCCGGCTTCAGACTGGACGCGCAAAGCACTCTGCTCGCGAACCCGGACGATGCGCACTCCCTCAAGGCATTCGATCCCTCACTCAAGGGCAAGACCGATCGCTTTGCCTTTCGGTTTGTGAAGCCCTGATCCGGGCCTCACCGGCCCTTGTCCATGCCTAGCAGCCTGTCCGCTTCAGCGTCCACCAAAGCGTTTTTTCGCCGCTTCGGTAACCGGGGTATACATGCCGACGAGCGTTCCTTCGGGATCGCGATATTGAGCCGCACGATTGCCCCAGGGCATCATCTTCGGCTCGTGCACCACGTCCACGTCATCTTTGACTCGGGCGTACTCGGCATCGACGTCGTCGACCTGGAACTCCACGATGGCGGTGCGATTAGAGGCCGGCTCAGCGCTGCCCGCCTTGAAGAGCGCCACCGTCTCGGCGGCGCCGAAAGCCAGAGTCGCTGTGGGAGTGACGATCTCGGCGAAAACAGGCGCCAACCATTCGGCTCTATGGCCGGTCAGTTTCTCGTAGAAACCGACCAGGCCCTGGATGTCATGCGCAATCAGTCGTGTGGATGCAAATTTCATAAATTCTCTTCCATTTGTGCTACGATACGGTATCGTATCGTAAACCAATGAATTTTAATACGCCATGGCGAAAAAATCCTCGGCTCTAGACGCACGTATCCAACGCTCACGGGCAACGGTGCTCGGCGCTACCGCAGAATTGATGATCGAACGCGGCTTTGCCGGCGCGAGTATCGATGAAGTCACGCGCCGATCCGGGGTCGCGAAAACGACGATATACAGGCACTGGCCGACCCGTGCCGATCTGCTGCGTGATGCTTGCTCAATCATTGGCACCCCGTTGGAGGTGCCGGACACAGGCAATCTCAAGGGGGATGTGAGGGCACTGATGGTCAGCCTGGCCCATCTGCTGCGGACGGCCAAATGGAGCTCTGTGCTTCCATCGGTCATCGATGCGGCCGAGCGCGACCCCGATATCGCTTCGGTGTACAGCAAGCTCCAAGAGGGTTATTCCTCGCCTTTGACGCTCATCATTGAGCGGGCAATGCAGCGGGGCGAACTGCCGGAGACGACCGATGCTTCCTTGTTGGTCGCAGCCCTCACGGGCCCGCTTTTCTATCGTCGTTGGTTCTCTCGAGAGCCGCTCACCAGCACCTTCGCCCGGGAGGTCGCGCGAATCGTACTCAATTCTTTAAGTACTGAATCGAGGAAGCGTTAAGTCTTTGACGGGTCCTGATATCGGGTCACTTGCGTAGCAACACACCCCGAAAAAAATAATCCCCGGACTAGCCGGGGAATTCGAGTGGAACTGGTGCTGAGTAAGAACCCGCACGTCCGTAACCGGAAGATACGCAACACAAAAGTGCCAACGTTCGACCTTGTTGCTGTTACCCAGTGTTGCAATTAAGTAACGCTGAGCAGAAACACGACCTAACTCGTGCTGCAATCATAGTCGATGATTTGGGAAAATCCAATGTATATCAACGTATCGCGCCAATTATGGCGCTATGTAAAGCCAAGTCGCATTTTGTAACAAAACAACAACAAGCGGCGCGCACGAAGCTTAGGCGGGCGAAAACTGCTCGCGCAAGCTAAACGCATGCGGCGAAGCACCATGCTTTCGCACGTGCATCAGACGCTCCACGCCCTCAGCAATGCTTGGAATGCTGCCCACTTCAACCCACCACAACACCAGCGAGGCTTGAGGCTGCGACAAGAACCATTCGCTGCGTTTTCGCAAAACCGCCGCATGGCCGGAGCGGTAGGCATAGTCGTAAAGCGATGCGACATCGCGCCAAACCGACATGTTGACCAGATGATTTTCGCCCAGCGAAACGATGGCGGGATCGTTCGGGTCCTCGCCGGTCAGTCGCCAGATAAACCCCGGATGGGCATCCGCCAGCGCATTCATGGCGTCCAATTGATCCACAAAGCCCGCCATGATTGCGGTATTCAGCGGACCGCGCATGTGCAGCGTGTTGAGTTGGGCGACGCAGTAGTCGGTCAAAGCCTTGTTCCACTGAGTCGCCGTGGTTTCGAAACCCTTGGACGCAGCGCGCACCACGCAAAACCGTTGGCCCGTGGGCGCTTCCATCACCACCCAGCCCTTGATGGCTTGGATCCGCTTGGCGCCTAGCGCCTCGAGGCGCCGTACTTCGGCTTCAATGTCATCGGATTCGATGTCGAGATGAACACGGCTCGGATGTGTGACCTTCTGCACCTCGATGTTCAAGCCGTGCTGGGTGTCATTCAATTTTTTGTAGAGCGGCGCTTCATCGGCCGGCAACTCCCGCACCGCAAGTCCGAGTGCCGCGCCCCAAAAGTTGGCGGCGCCCTCCAGATCCTCCGTCTGGCAATCGATGATAAATCCGGCAAGTTTGCTTTTGTGCATCGCTTACTCCAAATTCGCAAACTTCAACGAGGTAATGCCGATGAAGTATTTGCACACCATGGTCCGCGTAACCGATATCGAACAGTCGCTGCGATTCTATCGCGATGCGCTCGGTCTGGAAGAATTGTCGCGTAAGGAAAATACCCAGGGGCGTTTCACGCTGGTGTTCCTCGCGGCACCGGGCGACTCAGAAGCGCAGGTGGAATTGACGTACAACTGGGATCCGGAAAAATATGGCGAGGGCCGTAACTTCGGCCACTTGGCCTATGCCGTGGACGACATCTATGCCGCCTGTCAACGGCTGGTCGATCACGGCGTCGTCATCAACCGCCCGCCCCGCGACGGGCGCATGGCCTTCATTCGCTCCCCCGACAATGTGTCGATTGAGCTGCTGCAGAAAGGCGCTGCGCTGGCACCTGCGGCGCCGTGGAATGCCATGCCTAACGTCGGTCACTGGTAAATCTACAGTGTCCGAACGGCGCCTTCGATTCTCTCGACCATCAAGTTGAACATCGGCTTACGTCCCATCCCGGGCGGAATGTTTTCGAGGATCTGCATTCGTACCACGCCCGGGGGGCGCAGAAAACTATGCCGCGGCCAGAACTTGCCCGTGTTCAACGCCACCGGCACGCAGGCCACCCCTAAGTCTTTGTACAAGTGAGCGATGCCGGTCTTGTAGCTTTCCGTGTCGCCCACGCGGGTCCGCGTACCCTCGGGAAAGATCACCACTTGTTTACCCTCATCCAACGCGATGCGGGTACCGCGAACCATGTTGTCGAGTGCGCTCTTGCCGGTGCCGCGCTTCACGGGAATACAACCCAGACGCGCCAGCGCCCAGCCGAAAAATGGTATCAACATGAGCTCGGCTTTCAACACGAACACCGGCCGATCGAACACCGCGAACAAGGCGCAGGTATCCCAAACGGATTGATGCTTGATGGCCAGCAAGCATCCGCCGACGGGAAGGTTCTCGCGGCCTCTCACCTCATAGCTCACCCCGCAAATCGCCCGATACATTTTTAGCCAGGTCCGCGACCAGGCGGCGGCGAACGGCGGCAATGACTTGGGCGCAACCACTGAAATGATGGCAGCCACCACGGCGCTGGCCGCGAACAGACCGTAGAACAACACGGAAAACAAAAGCGAACGGAACGCGAGCAACGTTAGAACATTTCCGATGCGTCGGGTGTCTTGATGTCCACCTTGGAGCGCGACGGAATGTGCTCTCCGGTGACCATTTCATCGTAGCCCTGGCCCGGGCCGACCATGGGATAGACACCTGCATCGCGATCGATGATGACCTCGAGAAACGCAGGCCCTTCGAAGCGGATGAATTCGGCCACGACTCTCGGCACATCCGCCTTATTGTCGAGTCTTACCGCATATTTGAAGCCGTCGGCCAGGGCTGCCTTGATGAAATCCTTGGTGTGCAGGCTCTTGTCGCTGGCGCTCATGCGGCCCTTGTGAAAAAGCTTCTGCCACTGCCTGACCATGCCGTCGCCGAAATTATTGAGTACCACCACCTTCACGGGCAAGTCATAGGTGGTGACTGTTTCCAACTCGCCGATGTTCATGCGGATGCTGGCATCACCATCGATGTCGATCACCAAGCGATCGCGCTGCGCATATTGCGCGCCGATGGCGGCCGGCAAGCCGAAGCCCATGGTGCCCATGCTGCCGGAGGTGAGCCACAGCCGCGGACTGCGAAAATCGAAATACTGCGCCGCCCACATCTGATGCTGTCCCACGCCCGTGGTGATGATGGCTTCGCCGCCCGTCAGTCGGTTGATCTCTTCGATGACGTAGTACGGCTGGATCGACTCGCTGACTCGGTCGTAATTCATGGCGTACTTGCTGCGCAGTTCATCGCAATGCCGGTGCCAGTCCGACCAGTCGCGCTTGAAACCCGTGCGCTTCGCATAGTCGAGCAAGGCCAACAAGGCGTCGGGCATTAGTCCGACATGATTCCACTGCACTCGTTTGACCTTGTCGATCTCCGACGCATCGATGTCGAAATGCGCAATGAATTTCGCCTTGCCGGCAAATTTCGCCGGATTTCCGGCCACACGGTCATCGAATCGGGCGCCCATGGCCAGCAAACAATCGCAGTCATCCACCGCATAGTTGGCGAATGCGGCACCGTGCATGCCCAGCATGCGCATCGATAGGGGGTGCCCGGTGTCGACGGCGCCGATGCCCATCAAGGTGGTCACGACCGGAATACCGAAGGTGGTCGAAAATTCTCGCAAGGCGAATGCGGCGCTGCCGTTGATGACGCCGCCGCCTGCGTAAATGAGGGGCCGCTGCGCTGCACCCAACCCTGCGAAGAAATCCGCGCAAGCGGCCTCGGGCAACTTGGCCGCCTCGAGTCGGTTCATGCGCTGGCGATAACCGGGGATCGGCAGGCGGCCCGATCCATGGAACACGCCACGCCAGTTCTGCACATCCTTGGGCACATCGAGCACCACCGGACCGGGCCGACCCGTGCGCGCGATCTCAAAGGCGGTGCGGACGGTGGCTTCCAGTTTGGTGGGATCGGTGATCAAAAATACGTGTTTGGCGACGGCGCCCATGATGCTGGGCACCGGCGCCTCCTGGAAAGCATCGGTGCCGATGGCCGTGGTGGGTACCTGACCGCAGATCACCACAATCGGCACGGAATCCGCCAAGCTGTCTCTGACCGGCGTAACGGTGTTGGTCGCGCCGGGCCCCGAAGTCACCAAAGCCACGCCGACCCGGCCGCTGGCGCGCGCATAGCCGGCCGCCATGAAGCCCGCGGCCTGTTCGTTCGAAGGCACGATCAGCGGCATGCCGGACTCGTGCTCCTCGTTGTAGCGGAATACCGAGTCGTAAATCGGCAAAATCGCACCGCCGCTATAGCCGAAAATGGTGTCAACGCCCTCGTCCGCCAGCACCTGCACCAGGATGTCGGCGCCGGTCATGGCGGCGCCCGCGAGCGGGTGCACAGCCTGGTTTTGCATGTCGTAGCGGTCTTTCACACGTGAAAGCCTAGCAGTTCTGACCCTGGCGCCCAAGTGCCATGCTCCCGTATGCTTCTTCGGGATATGCGTCACCTCATTGCCATTTTGCTGCAGAACGAAGCCGGAGCACTGACCCGCGTGACCGGCCTGATTTCGACCCGGGGCTACAACATCGAGTCATTGTCGGTCGCCCCGACGGATGACCCGACGGTGTCCCGGATCACCCTGGTGACCGCCGGATCCGCAGAAGTGATGTCGCAGATCAACGCGCAGTTGCTCAAATTGGTGGACGTGGTGGCGGTCGAAGACATGACCAGCGGCGATCATCTGGCGCGCGAATTACTGCTGATCAAGCTGCAGATACCGGCCGCGCATCTCGATGCCGTGGGGGCGCTGGTGCGCCGGGCCGGCGGCAAGGTGCTGGCCTCCAACCCGTCCAGCTACATCGCGGAACTCGCCAGCACCGAAATCGAGGTCGGCGAATTCATGACCAATGTCACCACGTTCGGCGACATCGTCGAGGTGGTACGCAGCGGCGTGCTGGGCATCTCGCGCGCCAATCCAAGGATGCACGCCGTCAAATGAGCCAGACCTTCACACTGTACGACTATCTACCCTCAGGCAACGGCTACAAGGTGCGGCTGACCGCCAAATTCCTGCAAATCCCCTATCGTCTGGTCGAAATGGACATCAAGACGGGCAGCACACGCACGCCTGAATTTCTTGCCAAGAATTCCAACGGCAGAATCCCATTGCTGGAGGTTCCGGGTAAGGGATTCTTGGCCGAGAGCCACGCCATCATCGCCTATCTCGCCGACGGTTCCGCGCTGATTCCAATCGATGCCTGGCAGCGCGCACAGATGTGGCATTGGATGTGCTTCGAGCAGTACAACCTGGAACCTAACGTCGCCACAGCGCGCTTCTGGCTGACCTCGCTGCGCAAAACCCCGCAGGAATTGGGCGAGAAGCTCACCGAGAAAATGGCCAAAGGCCATGAGGCGCTGGCCGTGCTCGAGCGGGGCCTCGCCGGCAAACTTTTTTTGGTCGACGACCGTTACTCGCTGGCCGACATCGCGCTCTACGCCTACACGCACGTGGCGCCCGCCGGCGGGTTTCCGCTGGAACCCTATCCGAACATCCGTGCGTGGATTGCGAGAATCGAAACGCAACCGCATTGGGAGCCGATCACTTCTGTTTGACCTGCACGGCGCCCGCATCAAAATCTTTCGCATAAATCTTCCAGGCCTCGAGGTTGCGTTGCGCGGCCGCTTTGGCAACGCGAATCGCCACCTCGCGCCAACGCTTCGAAGCCACATAGGCTTGCAGGGTTTCGGCCGTGGCAGCACCGAAATGTCCGCAGCCGCGCAAATGCGCCCAAGCCGCCACGCGGCCCATGCCCTCCACGGCCTGCACGATTCGGCGCGGGCGCCGGCGCCATAGCGCCAGATCCAGCCGATCGATTGCCGGCTGCAGTTCCTTCAACACGAAGGGCTGATCCTTGAATTCCACGGGCGCCAACAGCGCCGGCGAGATGGCTTGTACGATACGCTGGACCATGACCACGCGTGCCGCCTCGCTCGGCCACTTCGGTTGCCCGGTCTTCAGCCACTGCGCCACTGCGGACGGCGCTGCATATTTGAGATCGAGCGCAAAATTTTGATTGGGTGAGCCGCGGCCTTTCACCAGCAGCACATAGCGCGCCAACCCTAAGCTGCCGCAACCGGCAATGCGCCGAGCGCTGTCGAGCAATTTAAAAAAGGAATCACCCACCTGTGGGATGTCGACGCGAGATAGAAAGCGCTTCAGGCGAGGTGCATCTTTTGGATTCAAGGTCAAAGTGCGCACGCCGTCGATCCGGATCCTGCGCTTGCCGTCTTTCACTTTGGTGAAGCGCGCCAACAATTCAAGCCGGGTGCGCCGCATGGCCCGCCGCAGCAGCGAACGGAACACGCCCTGGGCCAGCGAGCGTTCGATCCAGCGAGGTTTGCCATCCTTGATGCTGTGCAGGTAGGCGTGGAAAAAAGTCTTGACCAATTCCTTGGTCTGCGTTCGCGTCATCTCATAGCCGGCGGCCGCCACCTCGATGCTGGCGACAAAGCGCACCACATCGACGGTGAACGGCGCCAGACAGGCTTCATCGAAATCATTCAGATCGAAATAGCACAGTCGGTTATCGCCCTTGAACGCGCCAAAATTCTCCAGATGCAAATCGCCGCAGATGAGCACATGCGGCGCATTGAAAAGCGAATGACGCCGCGGCAGCGACTCGAGGAACAGAGAGTTGGTGCCGCGAAAAAATGCAAAAGGATCTTGCCTCAGGCGCGTCAGTTTGAGTGCTAACGTATCGGAGTCGCGCCCGGCGTTTTGCGCTAAAATTTGTCGGGTAGTTTTGCTCAACACGTGCATAAGACCGGTTCCGGATGTGAAGCATGCAGCTTGATATGGATTCGCCCATTAAGGAAGCGTTACAGCTGTTAATGGCTTTGGGGTTGGGGGCGGCGGTGGGATTGGAGCGGCGCCTGCGGGGTCAGCCCGCGGGAATCCATACCAACTCACTGGTCGCCTTGGGTTCGGCAGCTTTCACCATTTCGGGACTGACGCTCGGCGGAGATATCTCACGCGTCGCGGCACAAGTGGTCACGGGCAGCGGCTTTATCTGCGCCGGCGTGATTTTGCACCGGGGGACCGACGTGCGGGGACTCAACACGGCCGCGACCCTGTGGTGTGTCTCCGCCATGGGGGTGTTGTCGGCCGTGGATCGCCCGCTGCTGGCGTCTTTGGTGGGGTCGGCGGTGCTGCTCACCAATATCGTGCTTCACTACGTCGAACACAACTTGCTGCAGACCCCTGTCAACAAATTATAAGGATCGCAACGACATGCCCGAACTCGAAGTAAAACCCGAACACGCCGATGATCCGACGACGCGCCGGGTGGGAATCATTGTCGGCATCGTCGGGATTTTGCTGGCCGTGGTGACCATCGCCTCTCATCGGGCCCACACCGATGCCGTCATTCACCGCACCGAATCCAACGACTTGTGGAGCTATTACCAGGCCAAGAAGATTCGTGAAAACACCGACGAGGTCGCACAGACGGTGCTGCGGACCTTGAGCACGGATCCGGCCAAGATCGAGGCGCCGCTGCAAAAGCTGGATGCGGCACGTGCCAAGTATTCCTCCGATGCCGAGAAGCTGCAGGAGGATGCGAAAGATAAAGACAAGGAAACCAAACTCGAAGAGCGGCGCGCCTTATTTTTCGACATCGGCGAGGGGCTTCTCGAACTCGGGCTGGTGCTGTGTTCCCTGTACTTTTTGGCCCGCAAGAGCTTCTTTCCGATCTTCGGCGTCCTGTCGAGCATCGCGGGAGCCATCCTGGGTCTGTGCGGCGCGCTGCTCGGCGTCGGGGGTTTTCTAGTTTGAATCGAATGCGGCCACTGCAGATCTGCGCACTGATGGCTGCATCGATCGTGATGCAGGGAATGGCCGTCGCGGCCGACGGCGCCCATCCGGGCTTGGGCCGGATCGAGGCGCGCTCAAATGACCTATTGGCGGTCGGGGTGGTCAGCGGCGACAAGATGACGCTGCACGTGAGCCGCATCATCGACAACTCACCGGTTCACGATGCCGTGGTCAACGTGGTGCTGCGCGGCGCCGCCCATGCAGCGACCGCCGAAGCCGACGGCAGTTATTCGCTGCAAAATCCGGATCTGGCGCTGCCGGGCGCCGCCGCCGTCGAGTTGCAGATCAAGGAAGGCGAGGCACAGGAACGGCTAAAGGGGACCTTGGATGTGGCGGGAGCAAGCTCTAAGTCGGAAGACTCCAACAGTGCCCGTCAACTCTGGTGGTGGGTTCTGAACTTCGCGGTATGCATCGGCTTCTTGTGGATGTTCTCACGCCGCAAGAAAGCCGCTGAAGACTAGACGCTACAACGCGGCGTTATCGCTCTCGCCGGTGCGAATACGCAGCACCCGCAGAATGTCGGTCACGAAAATCTTGCCATCGCCGACCTTGCCGGTCTTCGACGCGCCCACGATGGCTTCCATCACCTGATCGACCAACTCGTTCTTCACCGCCACTTCGATTCGGGTCTTGGGTACGAAATCCACCACGTACTCTGCGCCTCGATACAGCTCGGTGTGCCCACGCTGGCGGCCGAATCCTTTGACTTCGGTCACGGTCATGCCGGAAACCCCAATTTCAGACAGGGCGGCGCGCACGTCGTCCAATTTGAAGGGCTTGATGATGGCGGTAATCAGTTTCATTTAAGGCTCCGGTCCAAGCTGGACAGCACAATACTATTACGATTGCGCCGCATAAGGCACCTATCATGCCTGAAGCAGCGGTATGGTACGGCCTTGCGGGCACTTTCGAGGGCGCCCGCGACCCGCTATAAAGGCAATAATGATCTCCACGGTTATCATCATCGGCGGCGGCCAGGCAGGCGCCCAGGCCGTTGACACTCTGCGCCGCGAAGGCTTTACCGGTCGCTTGGTATTGATCTGCGACGAGGCGCAACTGCCGTATCAGCGGCCTCCCTTGTCCAAGAAATACCTGTCCGGAGAACTGACGGCAGAGCGGTTGCTGTTCCGCCATCAGGCCTATTACGATGAACATAAAGTCGATCTGCGGCTGGCAACGCGCGTCGCGAAGCTGCACCTCGATGCCCACCAAGTCGAACTCGCGGACGGCGAGACGCTCGGCTACGACCGGTTGATTTTATGTCTCGGCGCCAGCTCCCGGCGGCTGACCTGTCCGGGAGCGGAACTGGCAGGCATTCATTATCTGCGCGGACTGGCCGACGCCTGCGCCATGCGCGAGGCGTTCACACCGGGGGCTCGGGTGGTGGTCATCGGCGGCGGCTACATCGGCCTCGAGACCGCCGCCACCTGCCGCAAACTGGGATGTGAGGTCACCGTGCTCGAGATGGCCGATCGGGTCATGAACCGCGTGGTGGCGGCGCCGGTATCGCAATTCTTCGCCGCCGAGCATGTGGCGCATGGCATCAATCTGATTTGCGACACGCGGGTGACTCATATCGAAGGCAACGGCAGCGTCGAGCGGGTGGTTTGCGCGGACGGCAGCCAGCATGCGGCGGACGTGGTGATTGTGGGCGTCGGCGCGGTGCCCATCACCTCACTCGCGAGTGACTCGGGGTTGCGCTGCGATAACGGCATCGTGGTGGATGAATACTGCCGTACCAGCGATCCTGCTGTGTTCGCAGCGGGGGATTGCACCAATCACCCTTCACCGCGCTATGCGCGCCGTGTGCGGCTCGAATCCGTCGACAACGCCTTCGAGCAAGCCAAGGCCGCTGCCCAAAACGTGCTGGGCAAACCGACGGTTCACGACCGCGTCCCGTGGTTTTGGTCGGATCAGTTTGACAGCAAGCTGCTGATTGTCGGACTCTCGCAAGACTATGACCGACAGGTATTGCGTGGCGATCCGGCCACGCGGAGTTTCTCGGTCTGCTACTTAAAGGACCGAGAATTGATCGCCGTCGAAACCATCAACCATTCGAAAGACTACATGGCGGCACGTAAGCTCATTGCCGACCGCGCCCTCATGGATCTGGATAAACTGCCCGATCCAAACATTCCTCTGAAAGAAGCCGTTTGATGCCGCGCATCGTGTTCTTTGAGCCGGGCGGCGCACGGCGGGAAATCAATGCATCAGTCGGAATCACGGTGATGGAAACTGCCGTCTCGCACGGGGTGCAAGGCATCGTGGCCCAGTGTGGCGGCGCCTGCGCCTGCGCCACCTGCCATGTCTACGTGGCACCTGTCTGGTTCGACAAACTTCCGCCGCCCGAGGAAATGGAGGAAGGCATGCTCGAGTGCGCCTGGGAACCGCGCGCCAACAGCCGTCTTAGCTGCCAGATCCTTCTCACCTCCGCGATGGATGGCTTGGAGCTCACGGTCCCGCAGCGACAAGGAGGCTCGTAATGTTCGGCCTTGCAGTCCACGGCGGCGCCGGTACCTTGCCGCGTCAGGACATGTCGCCGCAGGCTGAAGAGAATTACCGGTCCGGGCTGGAGCAGGCGCTAACCGCGGGCTATGCCTTGCTCGAAAGCGGCGCCAGCAGCGTCGATGCCGTGACGGCCGCGGTGGTGGCGCTCGAGAACAATCCACTGTTCAACGCCGGGCGCGGTGCCGTATTCACTCTCGAAGGACGCAATGAACTGGATGCCTCCATCATGGAAGGTCACGGCCTCAAGGCCGGCGCCGTGTGCGGATTGACCCAGATCAAAAATCCAGTCGAGCTCGCCAAAGCGGTCATGGAGCGCTCCGAGCACGTGATGCTCGCCGGCAGCGGCGCGGAAGAGTTCGCGCAGAGCGTCGGGTTCGAATTCGTTCCGCAGAGCTACTTCTATACCGACGCGCGTTGGAACCAGTTGCAACGCATCCGCGGCGGCGATACCTCTCTGTCGGCGTTGACCATCTCGCACATCGGCACCGTCGGCGCGGTCGCCCTCGATGTGCACGGCCACTTGGCCGCCGCCACGTCCACCGGCGGCATGACCGGCAAGCGCTATCACCGGATCGGCGACTCTCCCATCATCGGCGCGGGCACCTATGCGGATGACCGTTCCTGCGCCGTGTCCGCCACGGGTCACGGCGAACTATTCATCCGGGCCGCGGTGGCCCACGACATTTGTTCACGGATGCGATTCGGTGGACGCCGCCTGGCGCAGGCCGTTCACGAGGTGATCATGGAAGAATTGCCTGCCTTGCAGGGCGAAGGCGGCGTCATCACCATCGACGCCGCCGGCGAGATCGTGATGGAGTTCAATTCAGAAGGCATGTTTCGCGCCAGCCGGCGCGCGGGCGAACCGGCCGTGGTCGCCATCTACCGCTGAATGACTTCAGGCGCCGACGGGGTTGCGGCGCTTTTCGAAGCGCCCGGTGCGCATCGTGTGGTACTCGGCTTCCATGACGATGACCCGATTTCGGCCCTCTTCCTTGGCGCTGTACAAGGCTTCGTCCGCCAGCTGAATCAGGCCTTCGAGTGTGCGGTTCGGCGCCGGCAGCACGAACGCCGCCCCGATGCTCACGGTGAGCCGACTCGCCACCCGCGACGCCTCGTGGGCAATGTTAAGTTCGGCAATGGATCGCTGGATGCGAGTCAGCACCTCCGCGACATACTCGCGGCTGGCCTCGTACAACACCAATGCAAACTCCTCACCGCCGTAGCGCGCCACGAAATCCAACGGGCGTCGGGCGCATTGACTTAAAGACACCGCGACCGCGCGCAGGCACTCATCGCCCGCCTGGTGCCCATAGCGGTCGTTGTAATCCTTGAAACAGTCGATATCCACCAGCAATACCGCGACCCGCTCCTCCTCGCGGATCGCCTGTTGCCAGACACGCGCGATGTGCTGATCGAACATGCGCCGATTCTGGATGCCGGTCAGTCCGTCGCGCGCCACCATCTCACGCAGCAGGCCGGCCTCCAGGAACCGCATTCGAGAGGTTTTCTCGTGCATGTAGACCACTGAGGCACCGAACACATTCGCGGCGACCAACGCCAGCGCGTCATAGCCGAACTCGCGGCCCGGCAACGCCAATGCAGTGCCCAGCGCCAGGTAGGAAAACAGCACGATGACGTTGGCGGCCGCAGCATGATAGAAAATCAAGCCGCTCATGAAATAAACGAACGTGACGGTCAGCATCACGCAGGGAAACAGCAACGCCACGCCGCCGGCCGAGGCAATGATCTGGATGGTGGCAACGCTCAACCCCAAGAGGGTGACGGCAATCATCGTCAACAGCGGATAGATGCGATGGCGTCGCTGCGAGAAGCTCACCGCCAAGCCGATCAACAACACCGGGATGATGATCAGCATATGGATCAACGCCGGAATGCGATTCAGTTCGGCGCCGAGCACCAACGAGTCCATGGCAGAGAAGGCCACGCTGACGATGAGGGCCAACACCAGATTGATGCGGGTGTGGCTGATGTTCTCGTCGAAATGGGCGCGCCTGAATTCGGATTCCAGATCCGGCTCGAAATTAAGCCACGGAAACCCGCTTCGCAGCTGACGCGCATGCGGCGAGTCAATGACATCTACGCTGGACAGGCCATCGGCTAAGCTCATTTTTGCAACCGTACGCACCTGGGCGGTTGCACTCAATGGCGTATGGCACCGTTTGACGCGAAATGTGCGCCATGTCTACAAACTAATGGGTCAAACGCAGCCTTCAGTCCGCCAGATACTTCGCAAGGTAAGTGTCGAAGTCTACTTTGTCGGACGCCTCAATGCTGCGCTGCGCTTCGTGCGACTCGTCCGCCGCGGCGGCAAACTCCGCCAGCCGGCTTTCATTCGGCGGATATAGACCGAGAAAATAATCCTTGTGCAATTTCGACATTCGCAGCGCCAGTTGCGCAAAGCTCTCGCCGGTCTGGCGCATTTCGGTCAGCAGCCGCGCCGACGGCGTGCGATCCACATCGTCAATCTTGGCGCGCTGCGCCTCCAGCGCACTGGTGTACGGTTTGGACGCTTCGCCGTGATCGAGCATTTCACACAGGCCCTGCATCGCGTCCAGTAATTCCTTGGCCCAGTCCAACATCGGATAGTCGCGCCCTTCACGTTTCAACTGCAAATTCGGCTCGCGCCCGCGCCGCGCCACCAACAAGTGATTGGCATCGAGCGCCGTCTGCTCGCCTTGACTGATGGGATCACTTTCGCGCAGCACGCACAACGCCAGAAACGCCTCGAGGAAGCGCAGTTTGTTCTGGTTCACGCCGACCGGATCGAAGGCGCTGACATCCAAGGCGCGCACCTCGATGTATTCGACGCCGCCCCGGGCCAGCGCCTTGGTGGGCCGCTCACCCGAACGAGCGATTCGCTTCGGGCGAATGAAGCTGTAGTACTCATTCTCAATCTGCAGAATATTGGTATTCAGCTGCTGGTAAACACCATCGACTTTAACGCCGATTTTCTCGTACGGTGGATAGGGTGTGCCGATGGCCTGGGTGAGATCGCGCACGTACTCGTTCAAGCTGTTGACCGATACGCTCAAAGTCGATTGATTTTTGTTGCGATAACCGATGTCGCTCATGCGCAGCGAGGTGCCATAGGGCTCGTAGAAAGTATCGGCATCGAGCCTTGGCAACGTCACCTCACGGCCGGCAAAAAAGCTCTTCGACACCGCCGGTGAGGTGCCGAACAGGTACAACACCAGCCAGCCGAAGCGTCGATAGTTGCGCAGCACGCCAAAATATTGCTCGGAAATGAAATCCCGCCGCGGCAACTTCGATTGATTGAGGTCCTGCAACACGCCCCACAGCTTATCGCCGAAGGAATAGTTGAAATGCACCCCGGATATCGCCTGCATGATGCGTCCATATCTGACGCCCAATCCATGACGATAGACATTCTTCATGCGGCCGACGTTGGACCTGCCGAATTCCGCCAGCGGGATGCTGGCGTCGCCGTCAATGATGCATGGCATGCTGGTGGCCCACAGCAGTTCATCGCCTAAGTGTCGATAGACGAACTGATGGATGTCACAGAGGTATTGAAGCAGCTCCCAGGTTTCCCCAAAAGGCGGCGTTACCAACTCGATCAGCGACTCGGAGAAATCCGTGGTGATGTGCTCGTTGGTGAGCGGCGCACCCAGGTCTGGCGGATGTCGGGTGTGCGCGATCTGGCCATCGGGCCGGGTGCGCAGCGACTCCTTTTCCACGCCCTTGCGCCCGCCGCGCAGCACGGCTTTCTCGCCGGAATTAATCAGTCCCGCGACCCGCCGCTCGAAGTTTCGATCCACTACGTTACGCACAGCTGTCCTGACGTTAGTTTAAGGCAGCTCGGCAATGACTTCGATTTGCACGAGAAATCCGGGATCGACCAGCCGCTGCACCTGCACCCATGAGGTCGTCGGCAAGCGTTCCTTGTCGTAGTATTCGAAGCGCAAATCTGAGGCCTTGAGCAAAGCTTGCATATCCGTGGTGTAAATCGTTTCTTTGACGACCTCTTCGAAGTCGGCGCCATGCGCTTCAAGCGTGCGGCGAATATTCGAATAAGCGGCGCGCATCTGGCCGGCCATGTCTCCCGCAGACACCAGCCGTCCGTTCTCGTCCGCCGCCACCGAACCGGAAATATACAGCGTTTTGTCGATTAGTACGGCCTGGGAATAGCCGAAATCCTTTTCGTAGGGGTTCAAGTGGAACACCTGCTTGACGCGCAGGGGCGCAGGCTCGGGCTCACGCTGGCATCCGTTCAATGCCAGTAATAAACCGGCGGTCGCGATGATGCTACGGATGCTGGGTTTGCAGAGCTTCAGCACGGGCGCGCAAAGCCCGCAGCATTTTGGGCAAATCGCGGCGCAGTGCCGACTTTACCAGCCATTGCGGCACCCAAAATCCGGGCACCAACTCGACCGAGTAATGCGCAATGGTGTACTCGCCATCGCTCTGCAGCTCCCACGAACCGCGTAGATCGTGCAGGTCGCCCGCTACCCGCTCGATCGACACCCGTGACGGCTGATCGTAGAGCGCGCGAATCTCGTAGGTCACTTTCGGCACGTACCATGAATAATTCATGACGTGGCGGATGCGCTGCCAGGTGCGGTCGGGGGCTGTTTCCAACACCTGACAGACTTCCAGACCCGGTATCAAGGCCATCGACTCGGGACAACTGGTGATCAATGACCACACCAAGTCGCGGCGTGCATGAATGCGCACCGTGGCGCGTGCGGTGCCGCTTTGTTCGGCGGCGTCGAGCACCACGGTCAACTCGATATCCCCGCTCAACGCGGCATCGCGTGCCATGTTCTCGCAGAACGCGGGCGTCGCCATCAAGACCAACATCATCACGATTGAATAACGCACTGGGTTGTAAGACTCCGCCAACGGCATCCTGTTCGATCGACTTCGCCGCCTGGCGGGTTATTTTCGAAAAACGGTTCATCGAGCGGCTTCCATCCACAGTTTCATCTTAGCCTCGAGCAGGTCCATCGGCATCGCGCCATCCTGCAGAATTGCGGCATGAAACCCGCGGATTTCAAAACGACCCCCCAACTGCTGCTGTGCCTTGGCTCGCAACGCCGCCAGCTTCATCTCGCCGATTTTGCAGGCCAGGGCGTCGGCTGGATTGGCCGCGTAGGATTCCACCAGGGCTTGAGCCCCCTGCTCGTCGGTCAGTAATTGGACATGCAGATACTCGAGGGCCTGTTTGAGCGTCCATCCCTTGGCATGCAGGCCGGTATCGACGACCACGCCCACCGCGCAACGCAGCTGCAGAGCCACCGAGTCGGCTTTGGAGGTTTCATCCGTCAGCAAACCGAGCTGCTCTCCCAGAGAGGCGGCATACAAGCCCCACCCTTCCACGAACACCGGTTCACTGTCCATGCGCCGAAAACGCGGCAGATCCACACGTTGTTGGGCCAAAGTCGCTTGTAGGTGACGGCCCGGCAAGGCTTGTTGCAAGAAACTGGGTAGCGAAATGCTGCCCAAACGTAGTGCCGCCGGACTCATATTGACGTACAACAACGCCGCGGGCTTGCCGCCTACACCCCCTGGCCGATACAACAGGGGCAGCTTCGAGTCCGACAGCCACTCAGTACCCCGCACCTCGAGCGGGGCGCTGGGCGGATCGGCGAACATCGGCATCATGGCGGTGTCCACTTGAGCGATCAGGTCCTGATAGCCCTTCAATAATTCTTCGGCCGGCGAGGGGCTGCGCGGAGTCGCCTCAGGCTCTGTGGGCAGGCGCGCTCTCAAGCGCTCAACCTCTGCTATTCCCAGTGCGTGAATGTCATCGGCCTTCAGGGTCGACTGGGTGGCGCGTCGAATGTCGTAGGCGTACCACTTTTCCCCCAGCGGCAGATCGGTGAGTGCAATACCCGATCGGCCATGGGGCAAATATTCGTGCTGCAAGAAATCATGCAAAGCGCGTGTGGCCGGCAGCACACGGGTGTCGAGGGTGCCGGCGATCGAATCCTTGAGGCGGGTACGGTCAGGCTCGCCGAGGGTGGCGGGCATCGTGCGCAACGGCGTGCGAAACACATTCCCGGCAGTGTCTGCCGCGGGCTGCTCCAGCATCGCGATGCTCCGCTCGATCAGAAAGCGGGGCGACACGTAGCCGCGCCGAACACCCTCCCGCATGTTCGCAATGGCCTGCTGCGTCCAATTGACGTAATCGTTGACGCGCTTCAGCCAAGCGTCATAGTCGGCTGCAACCCAGGTCTGCAGCGCTGAATCGGCACTCGACAGCTCGATCGATTGCAGCACGCTGCCCAAGGAATCCAGCGGCAGCAGTTCCACAGGATAAGTGAAACCCTCGATGAGCATCTCGCGCTGACGCTTGAAGATGTCGTAGGTCAGCCGCGAATCGGCGTCCAACGCCTCCCGCGACAGGGCCGACACCTCGTTCAAATAACGGCGCTCCACGGCCAGCGAGTCAGCCAAAACCTGAGGCGCGATGGCCGTACGTACCGGAATCCGCTCATCCCAATAGCGTTCGGTCAAGCGGTAAAGCGAATCCTTGACGTCGGGGGAGCTGGCCGCCGGGGGTGCGCTTTTCGGTGCCTGCGCCGGCCCGCAGCCGCCCAAGGCCAGCAGCAGCAGTCCGGCCCAGAGCCTGTGAGAAAATCGCGCCATGACTCGATTATATGCCGGTGGGTAGGTTCATAATTCGCAGCTTATCGTTTTAGGGAGGCAGCCTATATGTTGGTCGGAGCAAGTGCGCGGCGCGTTGCAATCATCGGTGGCGTGCGCATCCCGTTCGCGCGCGGCAACGGGGCCTACGCGGAAGTTGGCAATCAGGAGATGCTGACGGCAGCCTTCCGCGGCATCGTCGAGCGCTTCGGTCTTCAGGGCCAGCGAGTCGATGACGTGGCAGCGGGCGCTGTGATGAAGCATTCCAGCCAATGGAATCTGACCCGCGAATCGGTGCTTGGCAGCGGCCTGGCGTTTGAAACGCCGGGAGTTGATCTGCAGCGCGCCTGCGGCACGGGTCTGGAGGCCGCGATTCTGCTCGGCAACAAGATCGCATTGGGGCAGATTGACTGTGCCATCGCGGGCGGCGTCGACACGGTCAGCGACCCGCCGGTGGTGTTTCCGAGGAGCTTTCAACAGCTGCTGCTGCGCAGTTACCGCGGCAAGACGTCGGGCGAGCGCGTGCGCCCCTGGTTCGGCGTGCGGCCGAAAAATTTCAGGCCCGTACTACCGGGAATTGCCGAGCCCCGCACCGGCCTGTCGATGGGCGAAAGCACTGAACTCATGGTCAAGACCTGGGGGATCACGCGACTCGAACAGGATCAACTGGCGCTGGACAGCCATCAGAAAGCGGCCGCCGCCTATGCCTCGGGATTTTACAAAGATCTGGTACGCGAATATTTGGGTCTCACGCAGGACAATAATATTCGCAGCGATACATCATTGGAGCGTTTGGGCAAGCTCAAGCCATCGTTTGATCCCTCGGGCGCAGGCACGCTCACCGCCGGAAACTCCACGCCCATGACGGACGGTGCATCGGCCGTGCTGCTGGCCTCGGAAGCCTGGGCTCGCGAGCGCAACCTCCCCGTGCTCGCCTACTTGAGCTACGGCAAAGCCGCGGCCGTGGACTACATCGAAAAAAAGGAAGGCCTGTTGATGGCCCCCGCCTATGCGGTGCCGCGGATGCTGAACGATGCCCGCTTGACGCTGCAGGATTTTGACTTCTACGAAATTCACGAAGCCTTTGCCGGACAAGTGCTGTGCACGTTGAAGGCATGGGAAGACCCGGCGTTTTGCCGCGATAAACTTCGCCTCCCCGCGGTACTGGGCGGCATCGATCGCTCCAAGTTGAACGTCAAAGGCGGAAGTCTTGCGATCGGCCATCCCTTTGCGGCCACCGGCGGCCGCATCGTCGCAACGCTGGCGAAAATTCTCGATGAGAACAAGGCCAAGCGCGGACTGATTTCAATTTGCACGGCGGGCGGCATGGGCGTTACTGCCATCATCGAGCGCTGAGGCGCGAAATTCATTTCAATTTTTTTGGAGATTCAAGTGGCACAGAATGTTGAATTGACTGCGAGTGACGGACACAAACTCGATGCGTACCTGTCTGAGCCGAGCGGCAAGTCGCACGGCGGGATCGTGGTCATCCAGGAAATTTTCGGCGTCACCCGCCATATCCGTGCGGTCGCCGATCAATACGCGGCGGCGGGGTTTACTGCCATAGCACCGGCTTTGTTCGACCGCGTCGAACGCAAGGTCGATGTGCCGTACACCGATGCGCCGAAGGGCATGAGCTATGTCCAGCGCATTAAAACCGAAGACGTCATGCGGGACATTCAGGCCGGGATCGATCGTGTGAGTGCCGCGGGCAAGGTGGGCGTTGTTGGCTATTGCTGGGGCGGCGCCATGGCTTATCTGGCCTCCGCCAGGCTGCCGGTTGCCGCGGCGGTCGCCTACTATGGCGGCGGCATCGATAAACACACCAGCGAAAAGCCGCGCTCTCCCATTCTGTTTCACTACGGCGAGAAGGACACGCATATACCGCTGTCGGCAGTTGAAAAAGTAAAGGCCGATGTGCCTGCGGGGATCTTTTATATGTACCCGTCGGAGCACGGCTTCAACTGCACCGATCGCGCCAGTTTCGACCCGCAATCCGCCAAGCTGGCACTGCAGCGCAGCCTGGAATTTTTCCACAAGAACCTAGGTTGATGGGTTTCATGGAACTCAAAGACCCTTCGCTGCTCAAGCAGCAATGCTTCATCGATGGGGCCTGGTGCGCTGCCGACAACGGCGGCACCATCGATGTCAACAATCCCGCGACCGGCGCGAAGCTGGGTGCGATTCCCAACGCTGGCGCCGCGGAAACGCGGCGGTCGATCGCGGCGGCCGCCGCTGCATTACCCGCCTGGGCGGCACGCACAGCCAAGGACCGCTCCATCGTGCTGCGGCGTTGGTTCGATTTGATGCTGCAGCATCAGTCTGACCTCGCCACGCTGATGACGGCCGAACAAGGCAAGCCGTTGGCCGAAGCGCAAGGCGAAATCACTTACGCGGCGTCCTTCATCGAATGGTTTGCCGAAGAGGCCAAGCGGCTGTACGGCGACATCATTCCCGGACATCAGCCCGACAAACGCATCATGGTGTTGCGGCAACCGGTGGGCGTGGTCGCCGCCATCACGCCGTGGAATTTTCCGTCGGCCATGATCACCCGCAAGGCCGGCCCCGCGCTGGCGGCCGGATGCACCATGGTGCTGAAGCCTGCCACCCAGACGCCGCTCTCCGCCCTCGCATTGGCCGAGCTCGCCCAGCGTGCCGGCATTCCGAACGGCGTATTCAATGTGTTGACGGGTTCCGCGGCGGCGATCGGCGGCGAAATGACGTCGAACCCGGTGGTGCGAAAACTGACCTTCACCGGTTCGACGGAAATCGGCAAGAAGCTGATGGCGCAATGCGCCGGCACCATGAAAAAGCTGTCGCTGGAACTGGGCGGCAATGCGCCGTTCATCGTGTTCGACGATGCCGATTTGGACGCGGCGGTGGCCGGCGCCATCGCCAGCAAGTATCGCAATACCGGTCAAACCTGCGTCTGCGCCAATCGGTTACTGATACAAGCCGGTGTCTATGATGAATTTGCCGCGAAACTCAAAACCGCGGTGAGCAAACTGCGCGTCGGCGATGGCCTTGCGGGACTGACCGATCAGGGTCCGCTAATCGACGCGAAGGCGGTGGCGAAGATCGAGGAACATATCGCCGATGCCGTGACTCACGGGGCCAAGATTTTGATCGGCGGAAAAAAGCATGAGTTGGGCGGCACGTTTTTTCAGCCCACCATCCTGACGGGCGTCACCTCGTCCATGATGATGGCCCGTGAAGAGACCTTTGGGCCCGTGGCACCGCTGTTCAAATTCGACACCGAAGCCGAGGCCATTGCCATGGCGAACGCTACTGAGTTCGGCTTGGCCGCCTACCTCTACACCCGCGATCTGGCGCGCAGCTGGCGGGTTGCCGAAGCGGTGGAATACGGCATCGTTGGCTTGAATACCGGAATCATTTCGACCGAGGTCGCGCCGTTCGGCGGTGTGAAGGAATCCGGCGTGGGCCGCGAAGGCTCGAAATACGGCATCCTCGATTACACCGAGATGAAATACATCTGCGTGGGCGGCATCAGTTGAGGCGCCATTGCTAGGGCGGTTCCTGGAATATTCCGTCGCCACACTCGATATCCGGGCGTCGCTCGACTTCTACACCCGGCTCGGATTTTCACAAGCCGAGGTCGGGGAAACCTACACGCATCCCTATGCGGTGGTCACCGATGGCAGGATTTGCATCGGGTTGCATCAGGCGGCGCTGCCCGCGCCGTCGATGACCTTCGTCAAACCCGAGCTGTTCAAGCAGCTATCTGCGCTCGAGAACCTCGGCATCGAATTTGAATTCCAGCACCTGGGCAACGATGTCTTCAACGAAGTGGGCTGGTTCGACGCCTCGGGCGAGCTGATCAAACTGGTCGAAGCCCGGACGTTTTCGCCCAGCAAGCGCGCCAGCAACGACACTTCCCGTTGCGGCTATTTTTTGGAGATTGCGCTGCCCACTGCGGATCGAACTGCGGCGAACATGCTGTGGGAGAACTTCGGCTTCGTGGGAATCGACGAACCGGAAGGACGTTTGCCGCACATTGCCTGCACCAGCGACACCATCGAGATCGGATTGTACGATCCGGCGGACTTGCGCCGCGCATGTCTGCGCTTCGAAGTCGATGATGTCGGCGGCGCCATCTCACACCTGGCCGAACAAGGCATTTCCACCAGCGGTGAGTTACCGAGAGCCTTGCGCGGGGCGCCCGCCGGTATGTTGGCCGCCCCGGAAGGCACGCTGCTGTTGATTACTGAGGTGTCGCAACTATTTTGATTTTGATGGTCAATGCGTCTTTCACCTGCAAGGCGCCGCCCATCAGGCTGTAAGGCGTCAAACCCAACGCAGTTTGGCGCAGCTCGAATGTTGCAGAGGCGGTCAATTGGCCCGATTCCGTCAGCACAGTAAACGGTGCCGTGACCGTGGACTCATGCCCCGCAACGCGGACGTCGAAGGTCGCCGTCAACTGGCCTTGCACGTTGTCCAAGCTCTTGCTTTGCAACAACAGCGTCGGAAACTTAGCCGCATTCAACTGAGTGGCGCTCAGCATGTTGTGCAGTGTTCCTGCCTTGTGCTCATCGGGGATCTCACCCGGAAAATCGGCTCCCTCCTCACGCCGCGCCTGCGCGTCATCGATGTCGAATTTCTCAACGGGTACGGTCAAGGTGATCGAGGATGCCGGCAGGCCTGTCGCGACCACCACTTGACCCGATAGGGCATGGTTGATCATCACGTGGTTGTGGCCAAGATGCGCCAGGGATCCGGCGCGATACACCAGTACGCGCAACTCGGATTGCCGGGGATCAATTCGATAGGTTCCCGGCGCCGGCAACACCACCGGCCCTTCACCGACGGCACCCGCCGCAGGCGCCGCGGGCGCGGCGGCGCGGTGCGGCGCATGGGCGCAAGCACTCAACAGGACCAACAGGCTGACCAGGCCAAGCTGTTTCGGCAAGGGCACAATCTCCGTGACTTGATAGACTAGCCGCCGCAGTCTGCACTCGGAGGGTCTCGATGCCAACCACAAGCGTTCCCAACCGCTACAGCGCGGTTGCGCAAGCATTTCATTGGATCATCGCGGCGCTGATCGTGACTCAATTTACATTGGCGTGGATGGCGGACGACTTGCCGTTGGGCGCCCACAAACTCGGCTTGCTGGCGCGGCACAAGAGCTTTGGAATGACCATACTGATGTTGGCGGTGCTGCGGTTGTCGTGGCGCTTGTTCAACCCACCGCCGCCGCTGCCGTCTGGCATGACAACCCTTGAACGGGTGCTTGCGAGAATTTCGCATACGGCGTTTTATCTGCTGCTGTTTGCCATGCCGCTCACCGGCTGGCTCATGTCATCGGCAAAAAATTATTCGGTGAGCTGGTTTGGCTTGTTCACCTGGCCCAACCTGATCGGCAAGAACGAAGACCGCTTCGATCTGCTGCGTTCGACGCACGAGATATTGAGCGATGTGCTGTTCGTGCTGGCGATATTGCACATCCTCGCGGCGCTGAAGCATCATTTTTGGAATAAAGACGATGTGCTGGTGCGCATGTTGCCATTCAAGAAATCGGAGAAACGTCCATGAAATTATTTGCAACCGCGGCACTGTTGGCCGCATCGATGATGACCGCCGCGAACGCGGCGCCTGTCAGCTACAGCGCGGATCCGCAAGCCAGCAAACTGGAATTTGTCGGCGTGCAGGCGGGCGCCGAGTTCAAGGGCGTGTTCCATAAATTCACGGCCGCCGTGGATTTTGCACCGGATTCATTGGACGCATCGCACATCGATGTGCAGATCGACATGAATTCCGTCGACTCCATGGACAAGGATCGGGACAAAACCATTCATGGCTCCGACGTATTCGATGTGGCGCATTTCCCCACCGCGCATTACGTGACCAAGAGCATCACCAAGACGGCCAGCGGCTATTCGGCCGTGGGCTCACTCACCCTGCATGGGGTCACCAAGGATGTGCCCATCGACTTCCAATTTGCGGCGGCGGGCAGCGGCGCGAAGCTCGACGGCACGGCCAAACTCAAGCGGCTCGACTTCGGCGTTGGCCAAGGCGATTGGAAGAGCACCGAGTGGATCGCCGACCTGGTCAAAGTCAGCTTTTCCTTGGTACTCAAGCCGAAGAGCTGAAATCCCGCCGGCTGATTGTTTCCGGACGCCGGGGTGCGTAACCTTGCCATCCCCGACAACAGGTCCGGAGCAAGATTATGAAAATCGGCGTCCCCAAAGAAGTAAAAATCCACGAATATCGGGTCGGCCTGGTGCCCGCGGGCGTTCGGGAGCTCGTCGCGGGCGGACATACGGTGCTGGTGCAAAGTGGCGCCGGTGCCGGCATCGGATTTGATGATGCGAATTACCAAACAGCGGGCGCAACCATCACTCGAAACGCTGAAGATATATTTGCAGCGGCGGATCTGATCGTGAAGGTCAAGGAACCGCAAATCACCGAGTGTCAGCAGCTGCGCAAGGGTCAGACCCTGTTCACCTACCTGCATCTGGCCGCCGACCGGGAACAGGCACAAGCGCTGCTGATGTCGGGCGCGACTGCCATCGCCTACGAGACCGTCACGGCGCCCGACGGCTCGCTGCCCTTATTGACGCCCATGAGCGAGGTTGCCGGACGAATGTCGGTGCAGGTGGGTGCCAACTGCCTGCAGAAGGCCAATGGCGGCTTCGGCGTCTTGTTGGGCGGCGTCCCCGGGGTGGCGCCTGCCAAGGTGGTGATCCTGGGCGGCGGCGTATCGGGTACCCACGCCATCGAAATGGCGGTCGGCCTGCGTGCCGACGTGACCGTAGTGGAGCGCTCCGTGAAGCGCCTGCGCGAGCTGTCCGCGATATTTGGTAATCAGTTAAAAACGGTCTATTCGACTGCACACGCCATCGAAGAGTTGGTGCGCGACGCGGACTTGGTCATCGGCGCCGTGTTGATCGCCGGTGCTGCGGCGCCAAAACTGGTGACGCACGCCATGGTAAAGACCATGAAAGCCGGGGCGGTGCTGGTGGATATCGCCATTGACCAGGGCGGATGCTTTGAGACCAGCCGTCCTACCACGCACGCCGAGCCAACCTACATGCTAGACGGCGTCATTCACTACTGTGTCACCAACATGCCGGGCGCGGTTCCGAGGACCTCGACCTTCGCCCTGACCAACGCGACACTGCCTTACGTGAAGTCGCTGGCCGATTACGGCTGGAATGCGGCCATATTGAAAGATGTGGGCTTGGCCAGGGGCTTGAACGTCCACGCGGGTCAGCTGACCCATGAGGCCGTCGCCAGCGCGCTGGGACTGGACTACCGGGCCTATCGCGCGGCGTAGTGGCGAAGCGTAAACACGTACCGAAATTTCGCCGTGCGGCCCCGGCGGTACGACGAGAGGCCTTGATCGAAGCCACGCTGCAATGCCTCAAGAAATACGGGCACGACGGCGCGTCGGTGCGGCGTATCAGCGCCGCCGCGGGCGTGTCGATCGGTCTGATCAATCATCACTTCCCCAGCAGCGCGGGCCTGATCGCCGAGACTTATGAAACCTTGGCACGGACTCTGACCGAGGAGCTGCGCGCCCAGGTGGACAACACCAAGGCCAAGCCGCGCGACCGGCTGAGCGTGTTCTTCCGCGCCTCATTCGCCCCCGAACTGCTGGACCCGCAACTGTTCAATGTGTGGGTGGTGTTCTGGAGCATGGTGGCGCATTCCCCGGAAATTCGCGCAGTGCACGATAAAACCTACGGGCAGTACCGCGCCATTCTCGAGAAGCTGCTGGCCCAGCTGGTCGATTCGGGGGCGGCGCCGCCCTTGAAGCTGCGTCCTGCCGCGATTGCCCTGTCCGCAGTGCTGGACGGCCTGTGGGTCGAACTGAGCTTGAGCGCCGACACCTTCAAACCCCGCGAGGCCATCGCGATTTGTGAGGATTGGGTCGACGCCTTATGCAACGGCGCATTTCCGCGCATGCACAGCAAGGCCAAGCGACCCCGCGCCACCTAGCCGATATTC
>CAZZWE010000009.1:37115-58862 GCA_964657675.1 uncultured Steroidobacteraceae bacterium | reverse complement strand
ATGCGCTAAACATCGGCTTTTTTCTATGTTATTTTCGGCGCCGAGTTGAATTTGTGCGCATTTATACCCGCGCACGCAAACATTAGTAGGAGATTAAATATGGCGAAAAAGAATGCAGCACCGACCAAGTCTGAAATTCTCGCTACCATTTCGAAGGAAACAGAGCTCTCAAAGAAGCAGGTCGGAGCCGTGTTTGACTCGCTTTCCGGCTCGATCAAGAAGAGCCTTCGCAGCCATGGCCTGTTCACCATGCCCGGACTGTTGAAAATGAAGGTCGTCAAGAAGCCCGCCACCAAGGCGCGAGAGGGCGTGAACCCTTTCAACGGCGAAAAGATGATGTTCAAGGCGAAGCCGGCCAGCAAGAAAGTGCGCATTGCCGCGCTGAAGACGCTGAAGGAATTCGTGAACTGATTTTTGAGTTGGTATCGGAAGCGGCTGAGGGATGCTTCAGCCGCTTCGGATTGAATCGATGACGGCGTCGCGCAATTCATGCAGATGTCCGTGGAAAAAGTGCCCAACCCCCGCTAGAACCGCCAATTGAGGCGGCGGCACTAAGCCCTGCGCCCAGCGAATGACCGCCTGCGGTTCCACCACATCATCCGCATCTCCCTGCACGATGAGCCATGGGCAATCGGGAACGCTCAAGCCCTTTACGTCGAAGTGCTGAATCGCTGGTGCGACGGTGATGAGCCGCGCGGTGGTTTGCCTCAAGGCCAAACGCAGCGCCACGTACCCGCCAAATGAGAAGCCGGCGACCACCAACTGTTTGCCCGGCCAGCGGGCCGCGCCAAAGCCGGCCGCGGCGCTCGCATCGTCCGTTTCGCCAGTGGCTTGATCGTAAGCGCCGTCGCTTGCCCCCACGCCGCGGAAATTGAAACGTAATGTCGGGATGCCCACCTCGTGCAATGCGCGCGCCACGGTGGTCACCACCTTATTGTCCATGGTGCCGCCGTACAGCGGATGCGGATGGCAAATCACCGCGTAGCTGTCTGCGGCTTCGGTGTGAGCCGCGCTGGGGCCCTCGATCAACCCTTCAAGATTCCCCGCAGGACCGCGGAAGGAAACCCGCTCACTCAATGCCGATGAGTTCGACGTCGAATACCAAGGTGGCGCCCGGAGGAATCACGCCGCCCGCGCCTCGGTCGCCGTACGCAAGATCCGGCGGAATCACCAAGCGCCGGCTCTCGCCGATCTTCATACCGAGAACGCCTTGGTCCCAGCCCTTGATCACCGAACCCGTGCCCAGCGGAAACTTAAACGCGCCTCGGCCGCGCGAACTGTCGAATTGCTTGCCCTTGTTGTCCTTCGCGGTGGCCTCGTACAGCCAGCCGGTGTACTGCATCACTGCCGTTTGTCCGGCCGCAACGGCCGCGCCCGTACCGGGTTTCAGGACGGTGGATTGCAGTGCCGTCACAGGACTAGGCGGCGCCGTTGCGACGGCCTGACCGCCGCATGCGCTGAGCACTGAGAGACCAAGGGATAAGAGCAATGCCGGAACGATTTTGGATGCCATGGCGGCATCTTAATGCATTTTTCGCGATGAGTATTCAACCCGCGCTGGACACGATGGCCGCGTACAACGCACCGGCGCTGACGCCTCCGGCCACCACCAGCGCGACCTCGGCCCGAAGCCCTAAGGCGACCATTCGCAACGCGCCGACCGCATCGTCGAGTTCATCAACCACTTGCAGCATCCATTCCATACCTTGGAGTCTAGGCCAGCCGGCTTGATCGTCGGCGTGAGTGAAATCACAACTTGGTCTTGCGCCCTGTTGCCATGCCGCTTGGGGCTGCGTAGGCTTCCGTGATGCAGCGCATTCTCGTCCTAAACCCCAAGGGAGGTTCGGGAAAAACGACGATAGCCACGAATCTCGCCAGTTATTTCGCGAGCCAGGGCGACCGACCGCTGCTGTCTGACAACGATCCACAAGGCTCCAGCACGCGCTGGTTGAAGAAGCGCACCTCGCAGCTGCCGTTCATTCACGGCGTCGCGACCTTTGAGCGCAACTCGCGCATGACCAAGGCTTTTCAGATGCAAGTACCGCCGGATGCCGGGCATATGGTGATCGACACGCCGGCTGCGGTGCCGGCGCAAGAGATGCCGGAATACACGCGCAATGCCGACGCCATCATCGTGCCGGTACTGCCCTCCGACATCGATATTCATGCCTGCTCGAAATGCATCGCCGACTTGTTGTTGATTGCCAAGGTGCGGCGGGACGAGTACCGGATCGGCGTGGTGGCCAATCGGGTGAAACGCAATACGGTGATCTATCAATCGTTGATGCGCTTTTTAGAAACGCTGCGGATTCCCGTGGTAGCCACGCTGCGCGACTCGCAAAATTACATTCGCGCCGCGGAGCTGGGCATCGGCATTCACGAAATGAAGCGCTACGTGGTTGAACAGGATTTGGCGGACTGGCAGCCGATGCTGCAGTGGCTCAAGGCGAAGGAAGCGCTGCCGGAAACCGCCTGACCATCCCTGGCCGTAGGTTCCCCTAGCGTCGCAGCTTATTTTTTCTCGTCGAAGTTGCCGCGGGCTTTTTCGGCCCAGTTTTTATAACTGTGCCAATTGTACAAACTGTTGGTGATCGCCGCATGGCGACCGCCGGTTTTCGCAACCGTTGCATCACCGCGCGGAGCCCTTCGGTCCACTCCGGTGTATCGCGTCGGATTTTTTACATCGCTCATCTTTCGGTGCCTCTGTGATGGGACGACGATACGTGTCGCGTCGTGTTGTCGAGAGGAACTGTGTCACGACGACCTTGAGGTGTCGCGAACTAGCGACGAGCGTTGGGATACGCATCTCACAGGTTTTCAGGGTATGTTAAATCGCTAGATTTTAGGCTTCCGCCAGCCGTCAAACAGAGGCTTTAAATCCTCCAGCGAGGCATCGATTGCTGCAGGTAATAGCGTGGTGTACGAGTCGAGCAGCGCCATGGCGTTGCGCGCCGGGTCGGTTTTAGTCGCCGCGCCAAGCCGACGTGACATATCGCGATTCACAACGTGAAGATTCTCATACAGCGTCTGTAGATCTGCGGAAAAGTGCCGTGCCAGCAAGTACATGCTGACGCTGCGGTACACCGTCTCCGCCTCGCTGGCGAACGGCAGATGGAAGCGCGCCATGGGTCTTAAGTGGTCCGTCCACGGACATCCCGCGGTGGCCATGATCAGCCCCAGCACCGAGCTCATGGCGTGCTGTGCGCTGGTCTCCGCATGAATGGTGCGTTCGGCCTGCACCACCGTGACCCCCACCGTGTCGAACGACACCAACTCTTTCAGCGCGTCGACCGCAGGCACCATATGCAACGCCGCCGGACATTGCGGCGACTGCTTGGAGTTTAACGGGCAATTCCCGCATTGGTTGAACTTCAGCTCAGTCCAGAACGGCGGCTCCGCGGTGACTTCGTTGATCAGCCGGAAGTCCGCGGCATTGAAAGTCAGTTCTAAATCCTTGCGCGAACCATTGGGCAAATCGAAGCGGTACTCGATGCTTAAAGGTTCCGTCATGCCACGAGTCGGTAGCAGGGTTTGTATTCGGTCCCGACGAACTTCATGCGGCCTTGCGCGACGAAGGAGCGCAGCAGCGCATCGAGCGGCTCCATGATGGAAGGTTCACCGGTCAATTCGAACGGGCCAAATTGCTCGATGGCGTTGACGCCGTATTCCTTGATGTTGCCCGCCACGATGCCGGAGAACGCACGTCGCAGGTTTGCCGCCCGCTCGTGCACCGGTTGATCATGGGAGAGCCGCAGCGCGCGCATCGAGGCGTGCGTCACCTCGAAGGGCTTCTGGAATTCCAAGGGAATTTTCAACAGCCAATTAAAGCCATAGGAATCGCTCGCCTGCCGTCGGTAATCGCGCACCTCCGCCAAACCCTGCACCATGGCGCGGGCCACGCCCGCGGGGTCATCGATGATCACTTTGTAGCGCGACTGCGCCGCGGAGCCCAAGGTGGCGCCGACGAAGCGATGGATCTGCTCGAAGTACTCAGCGCTGTCCGCCGGTCCCGTGAACACCACCGGGAAGGGCAGTGCCTTGTTTGCGGGATCCAACAATATACCGAGCAGATATAGGATTTCCTCGGCGGTGCCGGCGCCGCCCGGGAAAATCACGATGCCGTGGCCCAAGCGCACGAAGGCTTCGAGCCGCTTTTCAATGTCCGGCATGATGACCAGCTGACTGACGATGGGGTTGGGCGGCTCGGCCGCAATGATGCCCGGCTCCGTGATCCCGAGGTACCGGCCATCGACGATGCGTTGTTTCGAATGACCGATGGTGGCGCCCTTCATGGGCCCTTTCATCGCGCCCGGGCCGCAGCCCGTGCAGACGTCCAGGCTCCGCAGCCCGAGTTCATAGCCGACCTTCTTGGTGTAATCGTATTCGATGCGGCGGATGGCATGACCGCCCCAGCAGACCACCAGGTTCGGCTTGAGCTGCAATTCCAGCACCCGCGCGTTGCGCAGGATGTGAAATACCGCATTGGTGATGCTGGCGGAGCTATTGAGGTCGTAGCGTCCGCTCTCCATGATTTCATTGGAGATGAACACCACATCGCGCAGTACCGCGAACAAATGATCCTTCAAGCCGCGGATCATCACCCCATCGACGAAGGCGGCAGCGGGCGCATTCTTGATTTCGAGCTTGATGCCCCAGGCCTGACGCACGATGCGCAGGTCAAAATCCTTGTACTTCTCGAAGATCAGCCGAGCATCATCGATGTCGCTGCCGGAGTTGAGCACGGCCAACGCACACTTGCGGAACAACGGATACAAGCCACCCTGGCCTGAGTCGAGAAGCTTGGCGATTTCCTGCTGGGATAAGTGCTCTAGGCTGCCCTTCGGGGCCACCCGTGCGTCGACCATGTCCGACGATAGAATCGAGGTTTCCACTGACGCACCTTGAAGTTTAGGGGTAGATATCGATCGGAATGTTGTCTTGGGTGCGCATCCACACTTCGACCATGTCGGAATTCGACAAGGCAATGCAGCCGTCGGTCCAATCGCTGGACGCATAATACGCCGCCGGGTGATGGGGCGCGTTGGGCAGGCCATGGATCATGATGGAGCCGCCGGGCGCCCAGCCATTCTTGTGGGCGCGTACCTCATCTTCCTTGCTCGGGTAGGACACTTGAATCGATAGAAAATAGTCGCTGCGGGTATTACGGCGGGCCAGGTAATAGCGCCCCTCCGGTGTCCTGAAATCGCGTTCGCGCTCTTTCTGACCGACGGGACTTAAGCCCAAAGCGACCTTATATACGCCGAGCAGTTGGGTGCCGTGATACAGGTACAGCTTGCGCTCGGCCTTGTGAACGACCACATGGTCCGCCGAGGCAATGGGTTCGGCGCTGACCGGCCGGGACACGCCCAAGCAGGCGGTCCACAGCACCGCAAGCTGCGTGAACAGGGTCAATCTACGCCAAAAGGGCTTTGTCATAAGTAAATTATACCGCGTCGTAATCACTCAATAATCGGCTATAGCTCACGTCCCGGTATACTGCGAACCATGCAAATGCAAAGGGTTCCCCTTATTTTATTGCTGGCAATGCTCGCCGGCTGCGTGGCCGAGGCTTCCAAGCCGGTGGAGTACTTGGACGACCGCACGGCCATGACCATTGGCGTGCTCAAAGAGCCGCTGGAGTTCATTCCCGCTGTGCGTCAAGACGGCGTGCACATGTTGGGCAAGCTTGGCAAGCACTTAAGTTTTGCCTATATCGGACCCATCGAGTGGGATCGCAGCGGCACCTTGGTGTACGGCCTGTGGGTTCACGTCGCACCGGGCGCGAATCGACCGTTGGCGGACATTCGTGCACCGGCGTCCATCACCATGACGCTGGACGACACGACCCTCACGCTCGAGCCGATCGATGCGCCGCAACTCGGCCGCGTCGCTTATGACCCGGTGGCCTCCTGGGGCCAGACGGCGTACTTCAATCTGAGCGTTCCCATGCTCAAGCAGATGGCCGCCAGCCAGAAAATTGAACTGCGGGTGGCGACGGCTGACGCCGGCAGCATCGAATATCTGCCAAGCGCCGATGCGCGCGGGGCGCTGTCCGAATTCATCAAGGCGCGCGGCATTACTGACGATTGATGTTTTCTACCCGCGGCAACACGATGCTGGTGCCCGGCCGCACATCGCCGAATGAGACATCCGGGTTGTATTGCGCCACCAACCACACTGGCAGATCGGCATGTTGCTGGGCGATGATCCACAGCGACTCGCCGCGCTTCACCACATAGCTGTCGGTTCCCGCGATGCGATGCGTCGCGAAGAAGCTTTCCTGTAATTGCTGATGGTAATGACGGCGTGCCGCTTCAAAGTCTGCCGCACTCACCTTGGAGAAATCCAGTTTAACTTTGTGTCCCAGCGTCACCATGGCGTTCTTGTGCAACTTGTTGAGCGCACGTAATTGCTCCGAACTGATCTTGGTCCAGTCGGCAAAATGTCCCAGCGTCTCGGTGGCCTGCACCGTCACGCGATTGTCTGCGCCCACGCTGTAATCGGTGGGATCGCCATTGCCGCTCGGCGATGCCGCCGGCAACAGTGAGGCACTCTCCGCCTGGCGTTCCGACACCGGTTCGCGCGGTGGCGGCGGTGCTCCCGCCAGCGCGGAATCGTTCGGGGGTTTAGCGGGCGTGGCCGGCAGCGCGGGAGCCGCGGGTGTATTGGCCGCAACGACGGGGACCGGTGGCTTAAGTGACGGCGGCGGCGGCGCCACCGCTTCCTGACCCGCCTGCGCGACCGTAAGCACGCCGCCGGCCTCGGCCCGCGAGATCGGTCCGGGAATTTTCACGGCCTGGCCACGCGCGGCTTCGTGACCGGCGCTCCAACCATTGGCGGCTAACAAGCGGCTCAAGGAAACCCCGCTGGCCGCAGCAACGCCGGCCAGCGTTTCACCCCGCCGCATCCTGTGGACGCCGTCGTTGCGCTGTGCGAGGTAACGCTGCGAAGCCGGCAAGCGTGCGAACGCGGCGGCGATTTCAGTCGCGGGCGGCGTACCGGGAATTCGCAGCCG
Organism: uncultured Steroidobacteraceae bacterium; assembly: GCA_964657675.1. GTDB lineage: Bacteria > Pseudomonadota > Gammaproteobacteria > Steroidobacterales > Steroidobacteraceae > Bog-1198. The sequence goes on along the minus strand of CAZZWE010000009.1, from coordinate 51,847 downwards.
ATAACCGCGCGGCACCAAGCGCGCCCCGCTCCAGATCAGTGGACGCAAAGCCGGATTCAGCACCTTCAAGGCGCCCATGTCGACCTTGAACGCCTTGGCGAGCGATTCCACCCCGACGTAGTCGGGCAATTCCACCGTGGTGCTTTCCGCATCCGGATACCGCGTCAACGGACCGAAGAACTTTTCGGCGTTACGGTCGACCTGAAGCGCGGCGAGGAAGGCCACATAAAAATTGCGCGAGGCAAACCCGAAGGTGGCGCCCTGATAACGCTTGACGATCACTTCGATATTGCTGGTGCCGAGCTCTTCCTGCGCACGGCGCAGTCCACCCGGCCCATGATTGTACGCAGTCACCGTCAACGGCCAGGTCCCCACCAGCCGATAGTTGTACAACATCAAATTGGCGGCGGCTTCCGTGGCGGTGTACGGATCCAGCCGCTCATCCACCAAGGAATCGACCCGCATGTAGCGGCGCGCGGTCGAGGGCATGAACTGCCACAGCCCTGCGGCACCGACGCGCGAATAAGCTGCCGGGTTGAACGAGGACTCCACATGCGGCAGGGCGCCGATTTCAGGCGGCACGCCGCGTTGCGCCAGCACTTTAGAAATGTTGCGCTCAAAAGACTGGGCGCGCTGTAACCCCTCGTGAAAGCGATCGGCCTGGCCGAGTTGAAATCGAATTCGATCAATGGAATCGCGGAACACGGCCGGCGATGCTGCCGGACCAAAGGCATGCAGAATGCGACGCTCGTGCGCCGTTAAGTTTTCGGTGTCTCCGGCAGCGAAGCGCCGTAGCAAGGCGGCATAGCGTGCCTTGGCCGCCGTCACGACCCGTTCGCGCTCCCTTGGGGATGCACCGGCGTCGAAGCGCAGCACTTCGTACACAATGCCGAGATTCCAATCATCGTGCAGCAATCCCTGTTCGGTGGTCACCTCGGTGTAAACGCGGATCCAGAAGCGCACATCCCGCTCGAGCTCAGGCGGCTGCGCAAACACATTGCCACCGGGCTTGGCTTCCGGCACCGGCATCAAGGCCGGGTCGGATTCAGCGGGTGGCGGCGTTACCGCTTGTTCTTGGGGATTCGCCCGCGATGTCTGACAGGCGCCGAACAACAGCGCAATGACAATGGCGGCGCTGGCCGCGCCCGCGGCGCTCTTGCGAGGCCGAAACACCCAGCCGAACAATACGAAAATCACCAGCGCGGCGCTCGCCGGCACCACCCAGATGGCATGCCAGTCGTGCACCGGTACTGCGTAGCGGCTGACCACGGCGCCCGATACGAAGGCGCCGACGAAATATCCCAATCCATTGGTGACGAGATTGATGAACCCCTGCGCCGCCGCGCGCAGCTTCGGCCCGGCACGCTGATCGGTGTACACCTGGCCGCCGACGAAGAAAAAGTCGTAGCACACGCCGTGCAGCAGAATACCCGCATAAATCAGTCCCATGCCCGGCCCTGCGTTGCCATTTGCGAACGCGAAGTAGCGCAACGACCAGGCCAGCATGCCGACCAGCATGATGACCTTGATGCCGAAGCGGCGCAGCACCCACGGCAGCAGCAGCATGAACCCGACTTCGGACATCTGCCCGTAGGTCTGGATGAAGGCCGCCTCCGGAACTTTGATTTCGTTCAAAAATGGGTTGGCGAAGGTGTAGTAGAACTGCAGCGGGATACACAGCAGGAATGAACCGACCACGAAGATCAGAAAGTCGCGCTGCTTGAGCAACTGCAGCGCATCGAGTCCGAAGGCGCTGCGCAAATCGAAGTGCGTACCGGCCGCCTTTGGCGGCGTATGCGGCAGGGTCAGGGCGTAGACGGCGAGGAATAGCGACGCGCCCGACGCCAGGCGCATGGGCAATACCAGCGCATCGGCATGCAGCACCTTGCCCACCAAAATTCCCGCCGCGATCCAACCCACCGATCCGAGCACGCGCACGTAGGGAAAACTGGTCGAGTCGGTCAGGTGATGGAAGGAAATGGAATTGGTCAGCGACAGCGTGGGCATGTAGCACAAGGCATAGACAATAAGCAGCGGATAAAAGCTGCTGAAGGTGGTTTGCATGGACACCAGCCACATCAGCGCAGCGCCGGCCAGATGCAAGGCCGCCAATAATTTCTCGCTGGCGAACAGCCGATCCGCCACGATGCCGATGAAAAACGGCGACAGCAGCGCGCCTATGGCAGTGGCGCCATAGGCCAGGCCAATCTGTGAATCGTTGAAATGCAGGCCGCTGCCGAGGTACGTGCCCATGGTGACGAACCACACGCCCCAGATGCCGTATTCGAAAAACATCATCAGCGCCAAACGCGCTGGCTTCATGGCAGCTCGCGAATTCTAATGTGCCGCAGCGCCACGCTGCCGGGGTGATCGCCCTGGATGCCGATGTAGCCTGACGACGCCAGACCATAATTCGGATATTTCGAGAACTTGCTGGCAGCTACTTTCGCTATCCAGTCAGGGCTCTTCAATTCGTAGCTCACCACTTTCCGGCCGTTCAACCAATGTTCGACGTGGGTGCCGCGAACCACCAGCCGCGAGGTGTTCCACTCGCCATAGGGTTTGACGATGCCGGCCGGCGCCGGATAGAGGCCATAGTCGGAGCCACTCGCGGTCAGCTGACTCTTGCCGTCCGGCGCGTTGGCGTCATCGAGCAGCTGGTATTCAGGCCCACTCCAGTACACATGGTCGTACTCGCGTGTGGCGCGGTAGAACACGCCGCTGTTGCCTTCCTTGCCTATTTTCCAATCCCAGCGCAGATCGAAATTGGTGTATTGCTTGCGGGTCAGCAATTCATCGACATTGCCATCCTTGCTCAAGGCGCCATCGACGACCTGCCAGCCATCAGGCATGGAGTCGGATTTCCAGCCGCGAAAGGCATCGGTGATTTTGCCGTCGAACAGCACGTCCCAATGTTTGGCCGGCGCGGCGCTCGCAACGGATGCCCCCGCCACCACAAACAATCCCCATGCGACCACCTGAATGAATCGTCCAGCCATACCTCACCTCGTTATTTTGGCTTCCAAGCACCACGCGCCACCGCGGGCACAAACTCTCCCAACCGCGGCGGCGGGAAATCCAGCGTGCGGCGCTCTTCGGCGCTTTGATAGGCGGCCATCAACAGCTCGACCACTTCCAGACCGTCCTCGAAGGTTAAGCGCGGTGCTTCTTTACCGAGAAACGCGCGCACGAAGTGCCGGTCCTCGTCCTCATAGCCATAGGCGGAGGGTTCGTTGGCGACCACCGGCATCAAACCCACTTCCGCATTCTGCTTCTCGACCAGATCCTCGCCCGATGCGCCGCTCACTTCCCGCGAGAAGAATAATTTAAGGCCGGCATCCAAGGTGTTCCACGACATTGAGTACTCAGGGCCCAGCAACTCGGCGGACAGCCGCAAACCAGCGCCGACAAAGCTCCACGAGGTGCTGGCTTCGCCGATCAATATCCGACCAGCGCTGTCCTGAAACTCGATATTGACGCTGGCATAGTCCTCGGACGGATTTTGCGAATAGTCGATTTCTTTGCCGTAGATTTTGGCGAGCTGCTCAGGATAGCGTCCGTGCGACCATTTCAAACTGGCGATATGGCCGGTGATGCGGATGGGTCGCACCGATGCGCGAGGCGCGCCCGGTTCCGTCAGCAAGTGTCGCACCAATAGCACGGAGTGGCACATCATGTCGTTGAGCACGCCGCCGCCCTGTAAATCGCCTCGCCAGAACCAGGGCGCGTGCGGCCCGCCGTGTTCCTCGGAGGCTCGCGCCAGATACGGTCTACCGGTGAGCGCGGCACCGCGCGCCCAAAGCCGCGCCCTGCCGGTGGTTATCTGCGGCGCAAACAATTGATTCTCGAGATAGCCGTGGACCACCTTTACGCGCTTGATCAACGCCATCATCTGGCGTGCCTCCGAAACGGTCCGCGCCAGCGGCTTCTCGCAGGCGATACCGCGCAGCGAGCCACGGCCCGCTTCGATGGCTGCAACGATCTCGGTCAAATTTTCGAGGCGCGTGTGATTCGGCCCCGTCAACCACAAAGCATCGATGTGAGGGTCCGCCACCATGTCGCCGATCGAGGCGAAGGCTTTGCAATCGCCGATATCCAGACTGCGGGCCATGGCCGCCGCAGCCTCGGCGTTGCGCGGGTTGGGACTGAAGACCCCGCGCACATCGGCGTCGCGCACCGCCCGAAACGCTTGCATATGAAAACGCGCATTGAAGCCGCTGCCAACGAAACCGATGCCAAGGCGTGAGGGCTGGGAGGCGCTCATTTCAAGGTCGGGCGCAGGCCCAATTCGTGCAATAGCGCCAGCGGCGGTCCGGGAAATTCCGTGCGCGGCACATTGCCGATGTAGCCGATATCCTTCATGCCCACCGGCGTGGTGTAGAACCCGCCTGCAGTCAAATCGCGAAAGCAGGCAAAAAACTTGGCGGCCTGGCGGTACTGCGGGGTGACGGCTGCTTCGAAACAGATATCGCCGCAGATGTCGTGCTGCACCGTTGAGTCCGCATCCGCAAAATTTTTCCCGCCGCGACGCATCGCCTCCTCATCCAGCCATTGAAGCCCCGGCAACAGCGTCGCGCGATCATCGCGTTGGCGCGGGTACGGCGCACTGACCCATTCATCCAGAAAATCCACCACGCCGACGCTGGATGCGCTGGGCGAAAACTCATCGGCCGGTATGATCACATCGCACAGGGCCGCGGCTTCGCGGCGCTGCTCGGCGGTGAGCGTCAAGGGCCAGACATCGCCAGGGTGGTAAGTCTTGATCAGGTCCGGATCGCTGCCGTAACCACCGTCAAAGCCCCGCGCGTCGCTGGCCTTGGGCTGCGCCAGCACGGTCGAGCTCTGAGCAAACGAGCGCTGCGTCATCAAGGGCATAGCCGCCGAAGCCGCCAACATCCATTTCAACGAGGTGCGCCGGTCCACTACAACTCCTTGCGCCGCAAAGAACTTAAAATATGGTCCGAGGCGCGCCAGGCCAACGCCATGATGGTGTGCGTTGGATTTTTATCGGCGTTTGAGGCGAACACCGCGCCGTCCGTGATGTACAAATTCTTCACATCCCAGGTTTGCTGCCAGGCGTTGGTCACGGAGTGGCGCCTATCTTCCCCCATGATGCAGCCGCCGACTTCGTGAATGATGGAGCCGCCCGGGGCAATGGCATCGACCCCACTCAAGATTTTACCCTGGACCCGTCCGCCCATGGCGTCGATGATGCCGGCAAAGGTGTTCTGCATATGCGCGGCTTGCCCGATTTCGTGCGGCGACCATTGCCAGTGAAACTTTAGGACCGGGATGCCCCACTTATCCTTGATGTCCGCATCTATCTCGCAGTACGACTTGTCGTTCGGGATCATTTCCCCGCGGCCGTCGAAGCTCACGAACGAACCGAAGAAGCGGCGCGCATCTTGCTTGAATCGCTTGCCATAGCTACCACCGGTCAGCCACTCCGCGCCGCGCATCGTCGACCATCGAGGCATACGACGGCCGGTGCCGATTTCGATGTGATAGCCGCGTGCGAATCCCAGCTTTCCGGCGAGCTGTTCCTTATAGAGCCACCACGGGGAGTACACCGCATCGCCGTCCGCGCCGTCTTCGTTGAGCGGCGGCAATCCTTCCAGCAACGGCACCTGGCCACTGACCGAAGTGCCGACCGTGTCCATCAGGTAGCGGCCGACCTTGCCGCTGGAGTTGGCCAGACCCTGCGGATGTTGGGCGCTCTTGGAGTTGAGCAGGATTCTGACCGTCTCGCAGGCGCTGGCAGCGAGCACCACAACGCGCGAGGCGGCGCGATGTTCCCTACCCGTCGTGCGATCAATGAAGGTCACGCCGCGCGCCTTGCCGTCGGCGCCCATGTCGACCTGTCTGACCATCGCGTCAGTCAGGATGTCGAGGTTGCCGGTCGCCAATGCCGGCGGCAAATGCACCGTCGTCGACTGATAGTTGGCACGGATCGAACAACCGCGCCCGCAGGGCGTTGCCCACAGGCAGGCCGCCCGGTTCTTCATGTCTTCGGCAATGATCTTTTGCGCTTTCAGATTTCCAGGATGCAGAATCGCCGGCGAACGTTTGTAGTCCAGCCGCTGCGTCAGCACGGCGCGATGCGCCGGAATGACCGGCACGCCAACGCGGGGTGCACGCTGCGCGATCAGCAAATCAGCGATCAACGGTGAAGGTGGCGGCAGCAAACATCCCGCTGGGGAGTCGGGCGTGTTTTCCATCCCTTCCGAGGTGCCGTAGATTCCGACCAATCTTTCAACTTTGTCGTAGTAAGGCGCGACCTCGTCGTAGGCGATGGGCCAGTCGAAGCCCAAGCCGTCGCGCCGTCGCGGCTTGAAGTCGTAGGGTCCATTGCGCAGCGAGATCCGGCCCCAGTGATTGGTACGGCCTCCCAACATCCGTGCGCGCCACCACTCGAAACGCTGCGCCGGATCGTCCGACGCTTGGGAATAGGGCTCGCCCGGGACATTCCAACCGCCATCGACGGTGGCGTCATAGAAGCCAAACGGTTTTTCCGGCGTCCCCGCGCCGCGCAACGGCGCCATATCCTGCGTCTGAAACATCGGAGTTTCACTACTGAAATCGTAGTGCCGCCCGGCCTCCAGCATCAGCACTTTCGCGCCGTCCATGGTCAGGGTGTAGGCGCTTTGACCGCCAGCCGCGCCGCTGCCGACGACGATGACGTCGTAGGTTTTGGCAAGCGAGGCAGGCGTAATGAACGGCATGCAATCGATTGTATCGCGATCGCCTCGCTCAACGCATGGTGAAACCGCTATTCACCGAGATCGAATGGCGTTTGTCTTCGCGCGAGACCCGTGCAGTTTGCATTTAGTTGGACCTCGTGCCGCGCAAGTATTCCTCGTCAGTGACTTTTTCCAGCCATTCGACCGCCTTGCCGTTGAGTGATTCTTGCACGGCGATATGCGTCATGGCCGTTGTGGGCGTGGCACCATGCCAATGCTTATGCCCCGGCGGACACCAGATAACATCACCCGCACGGATTTCCACGATTTCCTCACCGTCACATTGTGTCCAACCACATCCCGACGTGACGATCAGCGTTTGCCCGAGCGGGTGCGTATGCCATGCGGAACGTGCGCCGGGCTCGAAAGTGACATAGGCGCACGAAACGCGGGCCGGGTCGGTGGCCGCATACAGCGGATCGATACGCACCGATCCGGTGAAATACTCAACGGGTCCTTTGCTGGAAGGCTGGGACCCGGCACGTCTGATTTGCATTGCAAGAAACCTCTGGGTGATACGACGTAAGAATCCATCATAGGCCGGAGCCGACCGCTTGATTAGATGGTATAAAGCGCATGCACTCCTGAATCAGGCTCATCAATGGCCGATAACAATTTTGATGATTTGCTGGCTTTTATCGAAATATCACAGGAGCGCAGTTTTACTCGGGCTGCGGCAAGACTCGGCGTGTCCCCCTCGGCGTTGAGTCACCGAATGCGCAGACTCGAGGAACAGCTCGGCCTGCGTCTGTTGACCCGCACGACACGAAGCGTGACCTTGACGGCCGCGGGCGAGAAGCTGCTGCAGAAAATTGGTCCGCGGTTTCGCGAAATTGATGCGGAGCTGGCCGAGTTGCGCGAGCTGCGACACACGCCCGCGGGCAATCTACGAATCACTGCCGACGAGCACGCGTTGAACACGGTGCTGTGGCCGGCACTAAAAAAACTCCTGCCAAAATTTCCTGAAATCAACATCGAAGTGGTGATTGATAACGGACTGACCGACATCGTCACCGAGCGCTTCGATGCGGGCGTGCGCCTTGGCGGCATGGTCGCCCGCGGAATGATTGCCATGCCCGTAGGTCCCGCAGTGCGAATGGTGACGGTGGCCTCGCCTGCCTACCTGTCGGAACGGACACAACCCCGCAAGCCTCAGGATTTGACTGAGCACACCTGCATCAATCTGCGACTTCCGACGCGCGGTGGACTGTATGCCTGGGAATTCGAGAAACGGGGTCGAGAAATCAGCGTCCGTGTCCAGGGACAATTCATCGTCAATGGCATTGCGCCCATGCTCACGGCGGCGCTCGATGGATTTGGCATCGCCTATTTACCCGCCGACATGGTTCAGCCCCATCTGCAGGTCAAGCGGCTGGTCCAAGTTCTGGCGGACTGGACGCCGCCCTTCGACGGATACCATCTTTATTATCCCAGCCGGCGACAACCGACCGCGGCATTCACCCTCTTGTTGGAAGCTCTGAGATACCGCGCCGCGTGAGGTCAAGCGGCCTTCACCGTGAATCGCAGATGCACCAAACCATGTTTCAAGGTCTCGTAGGAATGCAGCGATAGCTCCGCCTTGCCGGGCAAACCCTGCTCGCCGAACTCGATGAAACTTTGAATAGCCTTGCGGCCCTCGAGTGCCGGCGCAATCAGCAGACTGAGTTCATCGACGAGACCGGCGGCCATGAAGGCGCCGTTGATGGCGGCGCCGCCCTCCAGCAGTAGACGCTGAATGCCGAGCTCGCGCTTGAGGACGTGCAGAACTCCCGCCAGATCCGGCTGGCCTTCAGGCGCCACAATGTAAGACACGCCATCGGCGGCCAATTCAGCCAAATGTTGATCGGGTGCATCGCGTCCAAGCACGACCACGACCGGATCGCCGCCCACATCGGGTTTTGAAAAGTGCAGCTTGCAGGACGGGTCGATGGCGATGCCATAGCCACTCGCGGATCGCGTCACCAGATGATACGGACGATCGACCTTTCCGAATGTCGCCGGCGGGTGCGCGGCCGCCTTGCTCATTTCGGCCATGGTGACTCGGCCTACCAACCAAGCATCGCCTTTCAGCGATTGGTGAATTTGCTCGTAGACGCTCGACCAGTCGGCGCGGGTGCCATCCGGACTTTGGGTCCAACGACTCGGGTGCAGGCTGCCATCGAGGGAGCTCATCATATGGCAAATGACGTGGGGTTTGGCTGCTGGGTTCATAGCCTAATTGTAGAGCGTCCGACGCTCAATAAGCAGCGTTACTCGCCCGACTCAGTGTCCGATACGTCCTGCGCTTACCGCCTTCGCTGTCGTTATGGCAGCACCTGCAACTGCTGCGTGACCGGAATATCGCTGGAGATCTTGGCTGAGTTGACCAACTCGCTGAGCATCGAAAGAACGGCAAGGCTTTGATCGCTGAGCACGCCCGAAGCATTGGTCAGCGGGCCGCCGCCGATGGCGAGCACGTCATCCTGATAGCTCACACGCACTTTGGTCTGGTTAAACCCTAAGGATTTCTGGTCGCGCAGTACGAACAATGAGTCGCGTATGGATTGAGCGGCACTGCCGACCACCGTGCTGTCGCCATGGACCTCCCATGTCACGCCCTGCGGGTCGCGCAGCACTGCACCCAGATATTGAAACACCTCGGCAATCGACCGCCATTCGATGTGCCCCAGGGTTTCGGTGTATTTGCGGAATTCGGTTTCGGTGGTTGGTTCCCGGACGGTTTGATCCGCGTAGCAATCGTCCGCCCGCAAGAAGGCGCCCACTCGGTTTTCCTGCAGCGACGCGTTGACCGACGTCGGAGTACCAGCGGACGCGCCGCCATTGGCCCGTGATCCGGAGCCCGTGGACTCTGACGGAACGTTCCCGGCGCCACCATTAGCCGACACCGCCGAGAGAAACAGCGAATAAGACCCAAACGCGCTGGTGCTGGCGGCCGACATGGGCCGGCCGGTCAATCCGTTGACGGCAGTGCAGGCATGATCAGCGGGATGCTTGCTCGCGCCACACTGGGCTTTGAAGTCAACTAATCGTTGCTCCCAATCCTTGGAGAACGGAACGGTCGGGGACTCTCTGGCTTGCCGACCTTCGGCGGACTTCGCCGCCGCAATGTCCGCACTCACAGGATAGATATAGAACGTGCCGTCTCGGGTTTTGATGGGATCGTTGGCGCAGACGGCGACTTGGTTGGCATATACATGGTACAGCTGCCCCATCTTCATGGCCGTCTCATAATTGCCGACGTGATACTGGCCATCATTCAAATGCGTGGTCAGCGCGTACGCATCGAGCGAGAACTGCGGCTGCGCCGTCGCGGCTTTCTTGGAAATGCTCAGCTCGCGGGTGAGCGCGGAGGAGTTCGACGGATTCATGCCGGCCGGCAGAAAGGGGAAGGCGGGACCCACCGGTTCCAAGATAGTCATGACTTTCAAGCCGACGCTCGGCAGCATGCTTTCGATGACGGCTTTAAAGGCGGCATGTTCCGATGGCGAGTCCGGATTGTTGATCACCTTGTGATGGCAGGCGACCAGGGGCGTAGGACTCATCACGTCAATCCCGTCATCGGACGTCGGAACGCTGGAATGAGCGCATGCAGCCAGTGACACGGCGTAAGAGTCGGCGAATTGAATGTCCTTGACGAACAACAGCAGCAACAGTTCATGCGACAAACCGGAGTTCCACTTGCTGGCCACATACACAGGCGAGATCGGCTGAATGATGTTCAGAGTGAATCCGCGGGTGTTCAGCGCCGCCATGTTGAAGGTCGGAGCCGCGCCCAGTTGTATCGCCGGCGTCACCAGCCCTCGGGCCGCGGTGCCGGGGCCAAAAGGCGCGCTCAATCCCAATGTCGCCTGCTCGGACAGCGTTCCCGTGACCGTCGACAGCTCCGTGATATTGAGAGGCACGCCGTCTCGAGCACGAATGATGTTGGACAACAGCACGCGATCATTGATATCGCCAATGGCGGTATTGTAAGCGACCGCGTTGTCGTGAAGTCCTGGAGCCAGCGACGGCATGACGGAGCGGCAGCCTGCCATTGCTGCCGCTCCGCCCACGATGCCGGCAATTACCGCCTGCTTCGAGAACCTCGACACCGCGTGAGCGGGGGTTACCAGCCCAAGCCGGGTCCGTAATAAGGACCTAAGGGCCCTACCGGACCCCACGGACCCCAGGCGCCCCAGTTCCAGGCTTCATCCTGATACATCTGCGCCGCCATCTGCTGCTGGTCGATCAGGTTCTGCTGCAGCTGATTGGACATGTATTGGTTGTAAGCCTGCTGCGATCCGACGTAGAGGCAGCCGCACGCAATGGGATCGGCGTACACGTAAGTCACGACATCGCCGTTGACGCGCCGGACAAATTTGTTCGGCGGCAACCGATGCAGCATGGTTTGCCGCTCCGGCGTGTTAGCCACCTTGACGATGAATCCTGCGGCAGACAAAGCATCCTCATGCTTTTCAATGCGCTGCTCCTGGCTCAAGCACGCCGAGAGCAGCCCGATGCTCACCAGCACCGCGCTCATCATGAAACCGCGCGCCGCGCGGGTTTTCCATGCATAGGGTTTTCTGTTGCTCATTGTATAAATCCTTCCTAAGTTGATCGAATCAATGCACGGCCCACCGTTGGCCGGCCGAATGATCGCATGTCATCAGCACCAACGGCGTGAACTCAGATAGTTGGCCTCCGGCGATAGCCACGCACAGCCCCGTCTCACTGAGGATTTGCCCGTCGCTGATGGACCAGCGTTGGGTGTCTGCGCCATTGCAGCTGATCAATAACAGAGTCGCCTTCTCCACGGAGGCTCCCCCGTTGACGTCAAGGCAGCTTCCATAACTTTCGCTGATGACGCCGTGAGCGATGAACCAGCGTTCATTGGGACTGCCGTGACATTGGTGGATGACGAGTGGCGTACCGTCCGCGGTTCCCCCATCTTGCGCGTCGATGCAGGTGCCCGATTCGCCCATCAACTGAACTCCGATAACCGGAAGTGGATCTGGCGGCGCAATATAAGTGGTGGCGCATGCCGATAACAGGCAGACCCCAACGAAACCAAGCGCACTTGATTTGGTCATGTTGTGCGCTAGTGCAAACTCCATTGTTGTGACATGGAACCGGTGCATTCGGCCAGGATGAGCGGCGACAGCTGCTCCGGGGTACCCCCGGCGATGTCGATACATTTGCCGCCGATACCGACGATGGCGCCATTGACCAGCGACCAGTTTTGGCTCGGACGGCCATTGCAGGGAACGTACAGCACTGCCGCTCCGTCCTTGGCCACGCTGCCATCGACATCCACGCAAAAGCCTCCAACGCCGGTGATCTGGCCTTTATTGAAGGTCCACTGCTGATTCTGCCAAGGATCACAGACCTTAACCTTTAAGGGAGTCCCCGCAACCGGATAGCCATGATTTTCAACGTTCATGCACATATTGGTGTTGCCGCTGGCGACCTGCCGGGAAGTCACGCAACCCGTGGCTAGCCACGCAATCGACAGCAGCGCCATACAGGCAAGAATGAACGGCCTCATTGCAGCGACCACTGCTGAGAGGAGGCCGACGAACACTTGGCAAGCACCAGCGGTGCGCGGTCCGAGATATTTTGTCCCAGAGTGTCGATACACTTGCCGCCGATTCCGACAATTTGTCCGCCGGCAATGCTCCATTTCTGACCGACCGCCGCACCGCTGCAGGCGACGACGATGATCTGCGCGCCATCATTGGGCTGGCTGCCTTGCACATCGAGGCACACGCCGCCGAGGCCTGTGATCTGGCCCGCGCTCACGGTCCACTGCTGATTCGGACTGCCGTGGCAGTGGAATAACGCCAGTGCGGTACCGTCGGCGGTTTGGCCGTGCGGAATATCGATGCATTCACCACTGGTGCCGACCACTATTTGCGCGGCCCGCGCCGTCGTCACCAACGCCGCGGTTGCACACAGAACAAACGCAATGCCTAGGTACTTCATGGGTTTACTCCGTCAATCCCACACGGCTGCAGTTATCTTGTTGTCCTTGTTGAGGATGATGGTGAGGCGGTTTGGATCCGGATCCGCCTTGCCTACGCCCTCGCCCGGTCTGATGACATGCGTGCTCGGCGGCAATTGATCTTCCTTGACGACATCGGCGGCAGATTTACCCGCGGGCATGGGCGCACCCTTGGCGACGAAAGTCTTGCCCACGCACTTTTTACAGTCTTCGCCCGCGCCCTTGCCGTCCACGAAGCCCGGAAATTGAGTCAGCGAAATTGCTTCGACTGCGCCTCGGACGTTGACCCCTTTGTAAGGATGATTAGGTTCGAGGGGGAAAATGGCCTCCACCGCCTCGTACCCCGTTGCGTCCATCGCCTGCGACGGGGCCTTGGCGATGAAAACGAGTTCAAGAATGCCATCCGCCGGCACACCTCGGGTCAATGGCACCAGCTCAGCTTCTTCCCAGCCTTCAGTGCTCGCCAAACCGCGCACGCGCACGATGTCGAGGGTGCCGCCGTGGGTGCTTCTGATCACCTCGACACTGGTGATTCGCAGCACCGGCGCCGTGCGCTCCTCTGCGCCGCCGGCGCTTTGTCCAGGTGCAGAACTTGAGGCGGATTGTGGCGGCGTCTGAGCATCAGCCGCGAAACACCAGCTGGACAGTGCCGCCATCGCCGCAACGCTGGCGATTTTTATGGTTAATGTCGTCATCTAAATCTCCTCATTTCCAAAAGCTCCATTTTGAAATTAAAGATGCGCCTCTTGCATCGAGGCCATCGCACTTGCATCCGGCTTCATTTCGGTGAAGGGGGAATCGCCGCCGATTGATTCGCCCATCTGATCGACTGCGTCGAGAATCACATCGGTCGGCACCATTTGGGTCAGCCCGCAGAAGGTGGTGCGGGCACTGGCAAAGCTATGGTTTTCGCACAGCTTGTTGATCGGCGCGCCGCCGCCGCAAACGGAAAAGTATTCGCAGTGCTCACGGCAGGCGTCGACGCCTTTTTGAATGTCGCGATTCATATTGGCCAGCGCGCCGCTCCGCTGCATCTGGGCAAAGGAGTCGGTTTTGATGTTGCCAATGATGAAGTCGCCGTAGTCGACGTTTTTAAGCCCCAGCAATTCCGGCGAAAAGGTTGAGACGTCGCCGTTGCAGGCAACATTCAGCATTCCGAATGGCCGAACTTGCGCATTGATCATCTCGGTTCCGCTCGGACGAAAAATCCTGGGCAACATGCCATCGATTTCGCGCAGGAATTTGATGCGGCCGTTGCGGCGAGCACGGCGCCAGAATTCATTCAGAAATCCTTTGTAGGTTTGTTGTACATCCTTCGCGGCGAACAGCTCCGAGACGTGAGCGCCTTCGGACTCCTCGACATTGAAACAAACATTGTCGATACCTTCGGACTCGTAGAACTCGAGCATCGCCTGCGGTGATTGCATGGCGGCCGCGCCAAGTACGGAGATCACATGAAAGGTCACATTGTGCTCGCGCAACAAGCGCACACCGGCAATTGATCGGTCGAACGTTCCACGTCCACTTCGAGTCACCCGGTTGGCGTCGTGCAACTTCTTGGGTCCGTCGATGCTGACGCCGACTCCCACCTGCCAGCGGGAAAAGAATTCGCACCATTCGGGAGTGATGAGCATGCCATTGGTTTGAAACGAGTGGCGAACGTGAACGCCCGGCGGCCGCAACGCCTCGATGTTGGCGAATGCCTCCTCATAAAATGCAATGGGCACGACCAAGGGCTCGCCGGCGTGCCAGATAACGGTGAGTTCCGGGTTGGCCCATCCGGTGGCAAATAGCTTTTCAAACAGCGCTGTGACCGTGCTTTGTTCCATGACGGTGGTCACGTTGCGCGCGGGCAAATAGCAATAACGACAAGCGATATTGCAAAACGGCGTGGGTTGCACCACCACCGTTTCGATCACGGTATTCAACCGTTGTGCCAGAAGTTGTGCCAGCCGCCGTTCGGCCAGCCATTGCCCCAGCCGTTGTGCCAGCCGCCATTGCCCCAACCGCCG
>CAZZWE010000009.1:0-37105 GCA_964657675.1 uncultured Steroidobacteraceae bacterium | reverse complement strand
CCCAAGGTTTAGTTGTCGTGCCCATCTAAGAATCCGCCGTTACCCCAGCCGCCGTTGTGCCAGCCCCAACCTCCATTGCCCCATCCCAAACGCCACCGCCCCCAACCCCCATTTCCCCACCAGGTGGGAACCGCGCTCGGATCACCCAAAGGCTCGGAACTGCCCTCGAGCGATATCCCGGAGCCCTGTGGCTGATGAGTCGTCGTTGCGGTGATTACAGATACGCCCGCGCGAATTTCCTGCAGGCGGGTCGACACCGTGGGCGCAGGCGCCGTGCCGCCTTCATTCGTAGATTTCGCCGGCATCGCGGCGGCCGTCGATGTCAAAGCCAACGTGGCCGAAGCTCCCAAGGCGCCGGTCGGAAGAAGCGTTTTCAATACCTGCAATAGGCGGCTTTGTTGTTTCATGTCATTCCTTCTTTAACAACGGGTTTCGATTCATTTCGGTGGCCCTCATTGGACTTCCAAGAGGTTGGCCTGGGCGCGCTGGAAAGGGTAATTGCTGATGTGTACCCAGCCCCGATACGGCGAACTGATGTCTGCGATGGCGAGCATGACGAGAGTCACCAGCAGCGTCAGCGCAAATACCTGCAGCGCATGGACGATGGGATTGATCGAGCCAAACATTGAAACCGACAAAATGGTGAGCACGCCGCCCGCCCAAAGAACAAACCAACAAATGGTGGGAAATCGAGTTCCGCTTTGGAGTAATCGCGTACGTCTATGTGTCGTCATCGCGCTGAGTTCCGACATGGCATGGTCCGCCGCAGTAGACTCCCACGATGTAGTGGCGCGCACCGACAACAGCGTTTTCCACATGGCCTCGTTGAAATGATGGCTCTTTTCCGGAATTTCTCCGCGCGCCATGGCCGGCCAGTCGTCGTTCAAGACGGCCGCGACATAGTCCCTCGCCTGAGCCTCCAGCAATGCGCGTTGAGCAGCCGGCAGTCCCTCGGCCAGACGAAACACGTTTCGCAGCGCGCTGGCTTCCAAATCGGCATTGAGTTCGGCGGCGCCAAAGTTTTGCCACTGAGTCGATAGCATGAAGCCGAGCAGCACGGCGTATGTCGTGCCGAGAACGCTCAACTGCCAGCCGATTTGGTCGCTGGAGGCATAGCGGCGCGGCACGGGCCATACGCGATTCAGAGCCACCATGAACAATAAGGACACGGAAACACTGACCAGCAAGATCCATACGTTTTGGGCGAGCGTAAGCACTCAAGGGCACACGATCAGCTTTCCGCGCGCTGTGCATGAACGGCCATATATGCGCTATATGAATCGCACTTTGATGGTGTTCATCGTCGTCCCTGCGAAAGCGGTGAAGGTCATCCGTGGGGTACTTCCTGTCCCTAGTTAGCAGTCTTACGGCTGCGTTGTCGTCCGTTTACACCTTGAGGCGTATTTCCATTTAGTGAAGACGGTTGAGAAATCACTTTCCTACCGTATCAAATGAAATTATTACATCGGAGGCTATCCTTATGCTCTAAACATCCCGGCGCCGAAATTTGTCTTGGTGACCGGAAGCCTGCTTCAAATCGTGGCAGGACTTTTGTTGGTGTTTGGCGTCTGGCAGTTGTGGACTGCGACGGGGCTTATCGTCTTTACGCTAACCGCCAGCGTGATGCTGCTCAATTTTTGGAAGCAGGCCGATGTCCAACGCCGCAATTCCATTACGCAATGGCACCGCAATCTGGCGTTGATCGGCGGACTACTTTCATTGCTCGCAATGTCGCGGCAAACCCAATATCGAAGTGACTGCAAATAACAAAAGTACCGCGCCGAGCATCCCGATTAGCCGATCGATCGCGGGCAGTAGACTGAGCGCGGGAGCCCATCCCTGCACCATCGTAAGAATCAACGCCACCTCGGCCTGAATCGCAAACGTCTTGGCATTGTGGCGTCCTGCTTCCATTTGAGCCGCGATCGCAGCCCCCGCCATCAAAGTAGACAGCCACGGCGGCGACGATGCAAACCAAGGAAACGTGAGCGCCAGCACTCCGATGCCGCCTCCTACCAGACAGCCGGCAATTCTTTGCACCGAGCGGTCGAGGACGGCGCGACGATTCTTTTCGTGAGAAGCAGTCAGCACCGGAACGGCCATGACCGCGCCGATGGATATCGCCATCTGGCCAAGATTGGGCAGTTCGAAAATGCGCCAGATAGGTGGCACCAAAGCGATCGCCAGCCCGGTCTTCAGGGCGTGCGCCAGTATGGGGCTGCGTAAGTCGAACAAGCTGCCCCATTCGCTCGCCACGCGCGGCGCCACCGCCGGGGGCGATGGAAGCAGGAGTTTGGACATCAGCACGGCGGCCACCACCCCGATGGCGACTTCGGCAGTACGAAAGAAGGCCAAGTTCAACGCGAGCCTTGGATCATCGAGTGCGCCCAGCATCACCATCACTGCGGTGATACCTCCCAGCAGCCATGCATAGGAATAGCGGCCGACCAGGCTGCCGGCAATTGCCACGGACCCCGCACAGAACAGCAACAGCATTGTCGCGGAATGATCGAATGCCAGCGGCGGGAAGACAATGACGGCAGCAACCGCACCTGCGGTAGTTCCAACGATGCGGTGGAGCCCTTTTTGCAAAGAAGCCGGATGGCTCGCCTGCGAACAAACGAACGCCGAAATGCCGGCCCAATAAGCGTCCTCCAGACGTAACGCGAGCGCCGCGAATATGGCCAAGCCCACCGCGAGAGCCGTGGCGATGGCCAGGCCGCAACGGGGTCCGCGCAGCGTCAGCTCGCGAAACTCGGCCAAAATCTCCCCAGGCAATGCGATCAATATGTCGATCACGGGAATACGATTGTTCTCGCGTCTGCCCCCATATAGAGAGTCAGGTTGGGAGGAGGGTCGACCAATTCGATCGTTACGGGGAAACGATGCGGTAGGCGGATCCAATCAGTGGTGGGTGCAATATAAGGCAGCAATCCACCCTCAACCGGCTGCCGATCGATGCCCCGGCCTATGCTGCGAACGCGTCCGCGATAGAAATGCCACGGGTGGGCGTCGAGCCACACCCAGGCCGTCGCACCCTCATGGATTGAAGGCAGATAGCTTTGCTTATAATTGGCGATCACCCGCCAGGCAGTCGCGGCAATGATGCCGACCAACGGCTTATCCGCTTCGGCGGTGTCTCCAATCTGCACATTGAAATTGCTGATCACGCCGTCGGCGGGCGCAAAGATTTTGGTATGTGACAGACGCCACTCGGCGCTCGCCAACTCTGATTGCGCCAATCCAATCCCCGCCTGCTGCGCGCCGAGCATCGATTGGGCGCGGGCGATGGTGGCCTGCTGCGCCGCCACGCGCGCCTGAGAACTGCGCGATGTCGCGAGAGCCGCGTCGACCTCATCCCGCGAGACCGCGCCTGACTGCCTGATCGCAGCGATCCTCTGCTCCATGGCCTGCGCATCAGTCAATTGCGCGGCTGCCGAGTCGAGCTGATCATGAGCCGCTGCTCTGGATGCGCGGCCTGCCTCTGCCATCGCGCCGGCCTGCCGCAGTCTTGCCTCGCTCGCATCAACCGCCAGCTGAAAGGGCTCAGGATCGATCTCCATTAGCAGATCACCGCGCCGAACCACTTGGTTGTCGGTAACGGCCACCGTCACGACGCGCCCAGTGACCTGCGGCGCCAACGCGATGAGATCCGAACGCACATAGGCATTGTCTGTATAAGCGATAAACCGAGTCACGATATGCCACGCGATGAAAAGCGCGAGAACGGCCAGCACGCCGACCCCGAATCGCCTGAGCGCGGTTTTCCGCTCGCCAATGGGCAAAGGCGGCTCGTGAATCAGTGCTGAAGTAGCCGGCGGCATCAGTGGCCGCCCTCTAAGAGGGTTTCTATCGGTAATGCCGAGGACACTGCGATTCCATCATTGATCAGCATCAAGGGATTCCTTCCCAGGGCTTACTCTTGGAGATTACGCATAAACGCTCCGAGGTCAATATCCAGTCCGCGCGCGTCGACGCGCAGCGAAATCTTGCGACCCAGCATGTTCAATCGTATGCTTTGTTCATAGGCCTTGATCGCGGAAACTATCGGCCTCTTGAGCTACGGTGCCACGGAGGCATGTGCATGAACGACGAACCGTACAAACGCTATCTGTGTCTCGGCTGCGGTTTTTTATACGATGAGGCGGTCGGCCTTCCCCAGGAAGGGATTGCACCCGGCACCCGATGGGCAGATATCCCAGATGACTGGGTCTGCTTCGACTGCGGCACCCCGAAGCATCGCTTCGAAATGGTCGAAATACCCTACGCCGAACACCAGCCGGAGCGCATTGTAGCGGCTCGACCAGCCTTTTAGAGGAGCGATGCCCATGCCAGGATCGTTTGTGCTGCGCGCGACAGAACGCGGCTATACGAAGATGAAGTCCACCGGCCCTGCCTCGAGCTATGTTGCAGGCCATCCCGATGCCCGACTGACGCGCCATTCCAGTTTCAACTTCAACGACTACCAATCCGGGCGCCCAGGATTTGGCAAACTGCGAGTTTTCGGCGACGAAGTCTTCAGCGGCACGGGGTGCGGATACAACATTCATCCGCATCATAATTTCGTGATCTGCGCCTTGGTGCTGCAGGGACAACTGACCCACGTCAATACCGTCGGTAACATTGATCAGCTCTCGAAAGGCGACTATTACGTGTTCTCGGCCGGATCAGGCGGCAAGCATTGCGAACTGAACCTACTCGCGGAGGACATGAACGCGATCTACCTATGGTTCTTGCCCGAGCGGCTCTACCTGCCACCCTCCTATCGCCGCGCTCACTTCGACACTCAATCCAATCGCAATCAGCTCGCGACCCTGGTCGGTGACGCAGAGCATGCCTTACCGATCCCACAGGACGTCAGAATCTCGCGCTTCGTCAGCGATCAAGCAGCCCAGAAGACTTATCGGCTTTCCTCGTTGCACAACGGCGTGTATGCCTTCGTAATCGACGGACAAGCCGTATTCAACGGCGTCTCGCTCGCCAAGCGTGACAGCGCGGCTGCATGGGGATCCGACACGGTAGACTTCTCGGTGGGGTCGGAACCCAGCGACATTCTTTTCATCGAAACTCTGATGTGATCAGTGCCTTGAATAAAAATCGCACAGTACGGAGCCTTCCATGCCGATCATGAAA
This sequence comes from uncultured Steroidobacteraceae bacterium, assembly GCA_964657675.1. Taxonomy (GTDB): domain Bacteria; phylum Pseudomonadota; class Gammaproteobacteria; order Steroidobacterales; family Steroidobacteraceae; genus Bog-1198. The sequence continues at coordinate 31,972 of CAZZWE010000009.1, read as the reverse complement.
GTGACCTATCAAGAAGGATCCCTCAACGATGAGCAGAAAGCTGTACTCGCCAAGCGCCTGACCGATCTGATGATTCAGATGGAAGGCGGCGCCGATACTGTGGGCGGACGCAGCTTCGCATGGGTGATCTACGATGAGATCAAGGAAGGCGACTGGTGGGCCGGCGGCCGTGCCGACTCAGAGTACGTCGCATCCCCAGGCAAGTTCCTTGTCGATGTGCGTATTCCCGAGGGTTATATGAACACATCCCACAAGCAGGAAGTCACATCAGGAGTTACAGCGGCGCTGATGGATACTCTCGGCGCCACGGGCGATACCAATGCTGGAAACAGCATGCAGGTGATCATTCATGATGTGACTGAGGGCAATTGGGCCGCCGGGGGCAAGACGATCAGCCTTGCGAACATAGCCGGGACCGTGGGGCTGTCCAAAACCGGTCAACGATTTGCATGGGTCCGTTCATATTTCGCCGCCAAGGCGCGACAGTTCAGCGCTGCTGGATACCCAAGCGACACGGGCGGGTTGCTGCCGCCCAATGTTTGAGGTTTGGCCGGCAGTCCTCTCGTCAGGCGACTCGCAGTCACTCGTCCACGAGGGACGTTTCTCGGCAGCCGGTGAGCCGAGTTGCGGCCCGTCCGGGCACTTGGTGCAGACGGCTGAGAAATCACTTTCCTACCGTATCAAAATATAGGGTGCATAGAGGGTGGTGCGCAGACGGTTTCGCACTCCCTTCAAGTCGGTCGACGAACGGTTTGATTTGTTGTAATCGTCGCCGCGAGTTGGCTAATTGCACGACTGGCCTGCGTCAGACGCTTTTCCACCATCCCCTCACTAATCTTCAACTGGGCGGCGATTTCCTTTTGAGAAAGGTCGTAGATTCTTTTGAGCACCAACACTTTTTTCATGGCCTCGGGCAGCGCGGTGATCGCCAGGACCAATCTTTCGAGCTCCTGATAGCCCGACACGATACGTTCAGGCGAGGCGATCTCATCAGCGGTTGCGAGGTCCGCGACTTCGCCCATCGATTCGATCGGTACTACCTGGTCTCGTCGCAGCTGGTCGACGACCAGTCCTCTCATCATCTTGTAGAAATAGGCCCGCGGCTGCTCGATGTCTGTCACCGAAGCTAACGAGGCCAACTTTTCATACCCTGTTTGAATCAGGTCATCGGGATCCAAGGAATTCGAGCGATATCGCTTTAGCCAATGACGAAGCTGAGGCTCAAGCGGAATGATATGCGTAGCCAGCCATTGTGCGCGGTCGGTGGGCAGAGACGGCACGAGATGAGCGCTCCGAATCTAGGCTGGGTGCCCGATCCTAGCACCAAATCGCCGCGGCGCGGAATTCGAGAATGAGACGGGAAAAAGCCTCGCCTGCACGAGGCCTTTTAGGGTTTCACCCTAGCCGCATTTAGAATCGCCACAGTTCAAACAGGTATGACAGCCGTCCATCATCACCACGGCAGCGGTGCTGCATTTCGCGCACAGCTGCGCACCCTCCGGAAAGTGCGACTTCGAGAATGCGTCAGTCTGCTTGGTGCGCGCCTCGAACTCCGCGCGCTTTTCATCCACCAGCTTGCGTTGGTGTTGATCCAACTCGGGCTTCTTGAGCAGTCCAATGGATTGCAGATGCCGTTCGATCACGTAACCGAGTTCCGCAATGGTCGAAGGCATGAATTTGCCGCCCGGCTGCCAGTACCCGCCCTTGGGATCGAAAACCGCCTTCAGCTCTTCGACCAGGAAGGTGGTGTCGCCGCCCTTGCGGAACACCGCGGAGATCACCCGGGTCAGCGCCACAATCCACTGAAAATGATCGAGATTCTTCGAGTTGATGAACACTTCGAAGGGACGCCGCTGTTCGTGTTGAGTGCCTTCGTTCAGCACGATGTCGTTGATGGTGACGTACATCGCATGGTCTGAGACCGGCGTCTTGATCTTATAGGTCGAGCCGATTAGCACTTCCGGCCGCTCAAGCTTCTCGTGCATCCAGATGACGTTGTCCTGAGTCTTCAAAGGCTCTTTGGCAACGACCGCGGCTTCCTTGGCCTCGGGCTTCTGCACGCGGTACTTGGAGATTTTTTTATCGATTTTGATGTGTGCCATGATCAGAACTTCCCGTAATAGCCTTCTTTAAGCGCGTCATACAGATTCGCTGCGGTGTGCATTTCGCCGTCGTATTCGATTTCCTGGTCGCCGCGCGCTTCCACTTCAGTGCCATCTTCCAGCGTGAACACATAAGTGGTGTTCTTCAGGTCATCTTCTTTGACCAACACGCCTTGGAACGCCTCGGGATTGAAGCGGAAGGTGGTGCAGCCTTTAAGCCCCTGCTCATAGGCATACATGTAGATGTCTTTGAAATCTTCGTACTTATAGTCCGTCGGCACGTTCGCGGTCTTGGAAATGGACGAGTCCACCCAAATCTGCGCCGCCGCTTGGATGTCCACATGCTCCTTGGGACCAATGTCATCCGCCGACACAAAGTAATCCGGCAGCTTCTCACCCGGGACTTGCGAGTTGGCCATCGCGCGCGGGTTAACCAACTCGCGGTAGGCCAGCAGCTCAAAGGAGAAAACATCGATCTTCTCCTTCGATTTCTTGTTCTCACGCAACACATTGCGAAAGTAATGGTGCGCAAAAGACGGCTCGATGCCGTTCGACGCATTATTCGCGAGCGACAACGAGATCGTGCCGGTGGGCGCGATGGAACTGTGGTGCGTGAAGCGCGCACCGACCTCGGCCAACTCATCCACCAATTCCGGGGAGGCTTCCGCGATCCGCTGCATGTAGCGGCTATAGCGCGCATGCAACACGCGGCCCGCGACCTTGGCGCCGACGCGCCAGCCATCCTTGATCATTTCGGGACGCTTGCGCAGCATTTCCTTCGTGACCGTGAATTCCTCATTCATGATCGGCGCCGGGCCCTTCTCGCGGGCGAGATCGAGTGCAGCTTCCCAGCCGGCAACCGCCATTTCACGCGAGACATTCTGGGTAAAAGCCACCGACTTCTTCGAGCCATACTTCATGCACAGCATGGTGATGGAGGAACCCAGCCCTAAAAATCCCATGCCGTGGCGCCGCTTGCGGCGGATCTCTTCGCGCTGCTGAGCCAGCGGCAGACCGTTGATCTCGACCACGTTGTCGAGCATGCGGGTGAAGATTTTCACCACTTTTCGATACGACTCCCAATCGAAGCGCGCATCTTCGGTGAACGGATCGACCACGAACTTGGTGAGATTCACCGAACCCAACAGGCAGGAACCGTAGGCGGGCAACGGCTGCTCCCCGCACGGATTGGTGGCCCGAACATTCTCGGTCCACCAGTTGTTATTCATCTCATTGACCTTGTCGATGAGGATGAAACCCGGCTCGGCAAAATCATAGGTGGACGTCATGATCACGTCCCATACGCGCCGCGCAGGCAAGGTCTTATAGATCTTGCAGGCGACCAGACCCTCATCATCCGCAACAAAACCTTCTGTATAAGGCCACTCGCGCCACACGAACTTGGTGGGATCGTTCAAATCAGGCTTGTCGGCCCCCTGAGCGGCTTCGAACTCCTGCTTGCCAATGGGGAATGCCAGGGTCCAATCGCTGTCGTTCTTCACCGCTTTCATGAATTCATCAGTCACCAGCAGTGACAGATTGAATTGACGCAGCCGGCCGTTTTCGCGCTTGGCGCGGATGAATTCCAAGGCATCGGGGTGGCCGATGTCAAACGTGCCCATTTGAGCACCACGACGGCCTCCGGCGGAAGACACGGTGAAACACATTTTGTCGTAGATATCCATGAATGAGAGCGGTCCGGAAGTGTACGCACCGGCTCCCGATACATAGGCGCCGCGCGGCCGCAGCGTCGAGAACTCATAGCCAATACCGCAACCCGCTTTCAGCGTGAGGCCAGCCTCGTGCACCTTGCTCAGGATGTCGTCCATGGAATCGCGGATGGTTCCGGACACCGTGCAATTGATGGTTGACGTCGCGGGTTTGTGCTCCAACGCACCGGCATTGGAAATGACGCGTCCCGCAGGAATGGCGCCGTGGCGCAAAGCCCATAAGAAAGACTCGTACCACTGCTCGCGATTGGTTTCGACTTCCACATCCGCGAGTGCACGCGCGACTCGCTTGTACGTGTCGTCCATCGAGTTATCGACGGGCGTGCCGTCCTTGGCCGTCAGACGATACTTTTTGTCCCAAATATCGGAGGACGCTTCTTGGTAAGCGATGCTGCCGACGTCTTTAGGTTGAATTTTGACCACCGTATTCATGGGTATTAACACCAGTCCATTTTTATTTTCGAACAAAAAGCCTGAACACTAAATGCGGTGTTCGCGCAGAAAAAACGTAGGAGACTTCACGCAAGACCGACGGGAGCTCGAAGAACGGTTGAACACAATATCTTGTGTTTGAAACGAGAGGGTACGGCGCGATGCCAATCATCGTCAAGAAGTATTTCAGCTAATTTTTGGCCTAAAAACTCTCTTGTATTCATATGCTTACAGAAATATCCCGACAAAATAGCTCATTACCTTTTTTGTTCGGCAGGTCAAGCGGGAAAAAACTGATCACAAGATCTAGTGTTCCACACGTTATCCACATTATGTCCCATTGACTTTGAACTACGTCTCACTTTCAAACGCAGTTGAAATGCGAATCAGCGACCCAACTTCCCTCTCCAAGCGCGCGAGTCAATCGAATTTTTAAGGTTGTTCTCATCCAATTTATTTAGGAGTTTTCTATGACTGTCGTACGTTACGAGCCCTGGGCACTCGTCAGCCGGCTCCAGAAAGAAGTCGATCGCTTGTTTGGCGCGCCGTTGACGACGGCCGCGGATTCCGGTGCCTGGTTGCCGCCCGTGGACATTCACGAGGAAGCCAATCAGTTTCTGTTGCATGTAGACCTGCCGGGTGTCGACCCGAAGGCCGTTGAGATCACTTCCGATCAGGGCGTGCTGACCATCCGTGGTACGCGCGAAGAGACCCGCAGGGAGTCACGCGAGGGCTATCGCCGCGTGGAACGCCATACGGGAGAGTTTCAACGTCGCTTCAGTCTTCCTGAAACCGCCGATGTGGCAAACATCAAGGCAAAGGCAGTGAACGGCGTGCTTGAGGTCTCAATTCCGAAGGTTGCTCAGGTGCAGCCGCAGCGGATCACGGTTGAGGCTGCCTAAGTCCCCGTAAGACGCGGTCTTCCGTGTAATATCGCCTCGTAATCGGCGAACAGGCCGGACGAAATCGTCCGGCCTCGCTTTGTCCGCCGACCTAAAAAATTTGTTGGAAGGACCGCGCATGATTCCGCGTAACACACTGGCAGCGGCTGTTCTGTCGGCCGCTCTCCTGGCGACAGCGACGAATGCCGCCCCGCCCACAGCCGCCGCGCCGGCGCCGGCTGCGCCCGCCGCCCCGGCGGACGCTCAGCCCATGCCCTCGCTGGCGCCCATGGTGAGGCGCGTCTCGCCTTCCGTGGTGAACATCGCCACCAAGGGCACTATCAAAGAGCAGCGCGGACGCAATCCGCTCATGGACGATCCATTCTTCCGCCGCTTTTTCGATACGCCGCCGCAGGACACTCGGCCTCGCGAACGGCAATTCCAAAGCGCCGGTTCCGGCGTCATCGTGGATGCCAAGAACGGTTACATCATCACCAATCACCACGTCGTCGAAAACGCCAGCGAAATCACCATCACGCTGCTCGACAATCGGACGTTTTCGGCCAAGGTGGTCGGGACCGACGAAGGCGCGGATATTGCCGTGCTTCAGGCGAAGCAGCCCAATCTGGTCGCCATGGCCATGGGCGATTCCTCCAAACTCGAGGTCGGCGATTACGTCGTCGCCATCGGCAATCCTTTCGGTCTCTCGCACACGGTCACTGCCGGAATCGTCAGCGCCCTGGGCCGCACCGGTATCAACCCCGACAACACCGGCTACGAAGACTTCATTCAGACTGATGCCTCCATCAATCCTGGCAATTCCGGCGGCGCCTTGGTCAACCTGCGCGGCGAACTGGTGGGCATCAATTCGGCCATCTTGTCGGGCAACGGCGGCAACATCGGCATCGGCTTCGCCATTCCGGTCAACATGGTCAAGGGCGTTGAGGATCAGCTGATCAAGTTCGGGCAGGTCAAGCGCGGCATTCTCGGCGTGCAGCTGCTACCGGTGAATCCGGAAGTTGCCCATGAGTACGGCCTGAGCGAAGCCAGCGGCTCCTTGGTTGCCGGGGTCGCCCGTGGATCGGCGGCCGAACGGGCCGGCATCAAGACCGGCGACATCATCCTGTCGTTGAACGGCGTAAACATGAAAGACTCCGCCGCGTTGCGTAACGGCATCGGCCAATTGCACGTGGGTGACAAGGTCGAATTGGGACTTCTGCGCGACGGCAAGCCACGAAAAGTCACCGCATTGATCGCCGAGCGCGGCGCGGAAGAGACTGCCGCCGCGGAAGAAGTCATCAAAGGTGTGGAAGGCGCTGAGCTGACCGATGCGCCCGACGGCGCCGGCGTCTTGGTGAAGTCTGTGCAGGAGGGCAGCCCTGCTGCGCAAGGCGGACTGCACGCCAATGACGTCATACTCGGCATCGGGCGCAGCACGGTCACCGACCTCAAGTCCTTCCGCGAGGCCGCGAAAGGCGCGACTTTGCTGGTCTTGAAGGTACGCCGCAATGGCGATGTCATTTTAATTCCCATCCGGTGAGCAATGAGACTGTTATCTATAGTGGTGTTGGGTGGGACGGGTTTTTTGGGAACCCGGCTGGTGGCACGCCTCATCAAGGATGGCCATCGCGTGACGGTGTTGTCGCGTGATCGGGAAGCGCATCGACATTTGTTGGTGCTGCCTGGGCTGACCCTGGAAAACTGCGACGTATATCAAGAAGCGCAGTTGAGCGAACGTTTCCGCGGCAAGGACGTGATCATCAATTTGGTGGGCATACTCAACGAGCGCGGTTTCAGCGGTGCCGGTTTTCGCCGCGCCCATGTGGAATTGACCCAGGCGGTGCTGCAAGCGGCACGTTCGGCAGGCGTGCCCCGGCTGTTGCAGATCTCAGCGTTGAAAGCCGGACTCGATGCGCCCAGCTATTATTTGCGCACCAAAGGCGAGGCGGAAAAGCTGATCCGTGATCAGCACAACGTCGATTGGACCATATTTCAACCCTCGGTGATGTTCGGACCGGGCGACACATTCCTGAATCGGTTCGCAGGCTTGTTGGGCGCGGTACCAGGCGTCTTTCCGCTCGCCCGTTCCTCCGCTCGTTTTCAACCCGTGTCTGTCGACGACGTGATCGCCGCGATCCGACAGTGCCTGCACGGCGGCGCCTGTAGCCGTCAGACCTATGAACTCGGCGGCCCAAAGGTGTACACGCTGCGTGAGATTGTCGAGTTGGTCGCCAAAACAACCGGGCGCCGACGCTGGATCATGGGATTGCCGGATGTCCTGGCGCGCATGCAGGGATTTTTCTTCAATTTCGTTCCGGGAAGGCCGTTCTCGAGCGACAACTATCGCTCCCTCACCGTCGACAGCGTCTGCACCACCGACGGGTTCGCGCAGCTGGGCATCCAGCCGCATTCGATGGTGGCTTCGGCTCGCCAATTCCTAGGCGCCCAGGAAGACAACCACCGGTTGAGCGAGAATCGCGCCGCCGCCGGACGCGCCAAGGTTATCCGCGACTAGTCGATCGTCGCGCGCCCGCACACCAACAGGTCGCGCGTTTTTTGATCCATTTTCGCGAGCTCCTTCACGCGGCGGTAAAACGCGGGCAAGACTGCGTTAACTGCCGCCAGTTCGCGCTGGAATCCCGGCACGCAGGTGTAATACGTTGCGATCGACGCCAGATGCGCATTATTGATGTCGCCTGCGAACCATGCGTCGAAGGGGGCATGTCCGCCCCACTCGGCTTTTAACGCCGCATACGACTGGCGCATTCTTGAAAGCGTTGCTTTCTTGTCGGAACGCATCTGCTCCACCGGCTCTCCCGATGCATACAAATCGCGCAATTGCTCGCGGGTTGCGTTCAACAAACCGATGACCTGCACATAACGCTGCTGCTCGAGCAGATGCTGTGCCAAATCCTTGTCGCGACCCTGTTGCTGCAGCCAGCGACGCACCCCTTCCTCTTCTACGGTGGTTGCCAATGCCTCATTGAACGAGGCGTCGTTGGGGATATACAGCAGCTGATGAGTCAGCTCATGAAACACGATGGAGGCGAGCTCGACATCGTTCCAATCCGTCATGGTATTCAGGATGGGATCATCGAAGTGCCCCAGCGTTGAATAGGCGGCCACGCCGCCCACCACCACATCGAATCCGCGGGCACGCAACTGATCGGCGTAACGCCGGGCGCGCTTCTCGACAAAGTAACCTCGATAGGCCACGCACCCGACGATGGGATAACAGGACTCCTTAGGCTCGACTGAAAACTCCGGGGCCGCCACGACATTCCACACCACGTAGGGGCGACGCACATCCGCATAGGTGCGATAGCTGCCGTTGTCCGGCAATTTGAGCTCGCGGCTGGCGAAATTTCGGATCGAGGTGACCGCCTGCAACTGCGACCGCAAGGCAGACGGCGTATCCGGCTTTTCGATGACCTCGGCGATGGGTTCGCGCTTGGCCATCAACGATAAATGCCCCTGGGCACTTTGCAGCAAATAGCACCCGCCACTCAAGCCGGTAATCAGCGCAACCGCGACGGTCACGCGGACAACGGCGGCTATGCTGTTAAGATTCACCCATGCAAGTGTATCTGGTTGGCGGTGCCGTTCGGGACGGCTTGCTTGGCTTGACCGTCAAGGAACGTGACTGGGTTGTGGTGGGTTCGACGCGCGAAGAACTGGCCCGGCTCAGCTATCGCGAGGTCGGGCGCGACTTCCCGGTATTTCTGCACCCTGAATCTCACGAGGAATATGCGCTGGCGCGCTTGGAGCGCAAGACCGGCCCCGGCTATCGCGGCTTCGCCGTCGAGTTTGGCCCCGAGGTCACTCTCGAGGAGGACTTGGCGCGACGCGATCTGACCATCAACGCCATTGCGCAAGCCGCGGACGGCACGCTGGTCGATCCCTACGACGGGCGCGCCGACCTCGAAGCGCGCCTGTTGCGGCATGTTTCGGCGGCCTTCGTCGAGGATCCGGTACGCATGCTGCGCGTCGCGCGTTTTGCTGCGCGTTTTGCGCCCCTGGGATTCAAAGTCGCGCCGCAGACCATGGATTTGATGCGAGCCATGGTGGAGCGTGGCGAGGTAAACGCCTTGGTCTCCGAACGCGTCTGGCAAGAAACCGAGAAGGCGCTGCGGGAAAGTGCCGCCAGCGAATTCTTCCGAGTGCTACGCGACTGCGGCGCGCTGAAAATCATTTATCCGGAAGTCGACGCCTTGTACGGAGTTCCTCAACCGCCGCAGTGGCATCCGGAAATCGACACGGGAATACACACGCTCATGGTGCTCGACCAAGCGGCGCGTATGAGCCCGGATCCGAAGGTCCGCTTCGCCGCGCTGGTGCACGACCTTGGCAAGGGAACGACGCCGCCGGCCGAGTGGCCAAGCCACCGCGGTCATGAAGAACGCAGCGTCGCGCTCATCGATGCCTTGTGCGAACGCCTGCGCGTACCGGGCGATTATCGTGACCTCAGCGTCATCGTCGCGCGCTATCACGGCAACGTGCATCGCGCGTTCGAATTGCGGCCCAAGACAATCCTGGAAATATTGGAGAAGACTGATGCTTTTCGTCGGCCGGAGCGCTTCAGTCAGGCGCTGCTCGCCTGTGAAGCGGATTCGCGCGGACGGCTTGGGTTGGAATCGGTGGCCTATCCACAGCGGACGTACCTGCAAGCGGCGCGCGATGCGGCGGCACTCATCAAGCCGTCGGCTGAAGATATCGCGCTGAAGGACGGCGCCAAGATTGCGGCACGACTTCACGAAGCGCGACTCCATGCGATTGCTGACGTGCCGAAGCCGGTGTCGTAAGAGCGCGTGAGCAGGCCAATATTTGGTGAATGTTGGAGACTTCTTCGGGGACTAAGCCTTTTAATTTTCGTTTCAATACGCAACGCGCTGTTTCTCAAACCCGCAGCTGCCGGCGCCCTAAGGGGGCTAAGGCGCGACATAAAGTCTTTCGGATTTCATCCGAGGGCAGTCAAGTCATGGATTGGACTAGCCGAAGCGAATCAGATGACCGCTGTAGTTTTTTTTCAATCTGATTCCGATTCGCTGACCTTCAAACAGCTAGGTTACGCGGCGATAGTGACGAAGCAGTTTACTCAGCGCTTGTCCAAATCAATGTATCCCACGAGCGCGGCGCCTCAGGTTACGGTTAGATTTTTTTCTCACGAAGACATTATGAAGACCGGCGGCTATGCTCACTTCTTAAAAAACTTACGACCTTTCTAAGGATTAACCCAAAGAGCGTCCCCGTCAAAACAGAAAACCGGCTTGATATGGTGGCTTGGTCTAACATGCTGAATCGAGCTTCGGGTGGCGCGCGAGCGCGGACCCCACTTCGAATCAAAAACCTGCTAAGACTCTTGTTGAAAAGCCGCCATCGCAGTTTTGACTTGCACTGTCATTTATTTGGCGGCGTCGAACTGGGCGGCAGTGATGCGGCATAAGCCGCCGCAGCCACCATATCCTCGAGATCCATCGTCGCAATGATGGTCTTCATGAGTGTGGCCCTCGGCCCCGTACGATCTCCGGTTTTCAGCGCCACCAACTGCCGCAACAAATAAGTCGGCGAGCGACCGGCAATCGGCGGCGCCAATCCCGCACCGAGCAAATCGGCGCCATGACAGGAACCGCAACCGGTGACGCCGTGCATGCCCTCGGTCGCCAGCAACTTTCCGTGCGCCAAACTGCCGGGCGGTACATAGGCGAGGTAACGCAGATGCTCATCCCGTTTCTCGTGGCGAGCAAAATCAGGCGCGAGTTCGAGTATCCGTCCAGCCAGCGGTTCCTTGCTCGTTCCCACATCGGCCACATACACCCAACCGGCGACGTGGGTCTTGGGAACTTGCGCGCGTTCGATGACGCGAACTCGCGGCAGCAAGGGTTGCGCCGCGAAATATTGGGCCGCGCTTTGCACATCCTCGGCGCTGGCATTCATCGCCACCTGACTCATCAATTGGCTCGGCAGGAAGGCGCCGCGGGACGCACCATGCCGCGAACCGCTTTTGAAATCCGCCACTTGTTGCACAATGTAGTCGACCGGCAATCCGGCCAGTGCGGCATTTTCGGGGCGGCCCTGGCCGGTCGGAGAGTGGCAATACCCGCAGGCAAACACCTTGGGTGCGCGCCCGCGCATCACGACTTCAGGCGCCTGACCATGCGCGCCGGGATACCAGTCGGGTGCGTAGAAGAAATCCGTCAGCTGCGACTGGCTGAAAGCCTCTTGGCTGCCGGACAAGTGCACAACCGCGTGAGCAGCCGCTGGCGGCGTCGTGGCATGCGGCGAATTGATCGGATACAACCACGCAGGGACTACCTCGTCGGCTTGGGCCGACACAAATAATCCCACCCCCATCAACCACGCAAGGACTCGCCTATGGTTAATGATGCGACTCCAGCCAGGCAGCGATGTGCGCGGCCATGTCACCGTAAAAACGCTCGTACAATCCGTGCGACACGTACCCGATGTGCGGTGTCGCCAGGAGCCGATCGATCTTTCGATAAGGATGATCCGCCGGCAATGGTTCCATGTCGTAGACATCAATGGCCGCACCTGCAATGGTCCCGCGGCTCAGCGCCTCGACCAGCGCCGCTTCCACGACGATGGGTCCGCGCGAGGTATTGACCAATCGGGCGGTGGGCTTCATCAGCGCGAGCTCCGGTGCGTCCACCAAGCCCCGTGTGCGATCGCTCAACACCAGGTGAACGGTCAGCACGTCGGCTTGTCGAAACAGCTCTTCTTTGCTGACCAGCGTGGCGCCCGCCGCCGCCGCTGTCTCATGGGTAAGATTCTGGCTCCACGCAATCACGTTCATGCCAAAGGCCTGTGCAACTTTGGCAACCCGAGAACCGACGCTGCCCAATCCTAAGATTCCCAGCGTCCGTTCGGCCATGTCATCGCCCACGTTGTGCTGCCATTCACCCCTGCGCACCGCCGCGGCTTCGGCAATGAGGTGGCGTGAACTGGCCAGGATCAGCGCCCAGGTCAACTCGACCGTTGGCGTTGATGTGTAACGCGAGTTCGTGACCGCGATGCCGCGCTCCGCTGCCGCCTTCAGGTCGATCGAGGCATTGCGCGCCCCGTTGGAGGCAATCATTTTCAAATTCGGCAGCCTATCGAGGATGTCACGTCGCAGCGGCGTACGCTCGCGCATCACCGCCACGATGTCATAAGGCAGCAATCGCTCCACCACGGCATCGGGGTCGGCGACATGATCATTGAACACTTCGATCTGCGCATGCTTCGACACGGCCGACCAGTCGGCGAATTTCAATGCGACGTTTTGATAATCATCGAGAATGGCTACTTTCATAATTGATTCTACTTCTACAACGAGTGCCGCAGGTCCTGGAGCGCGAAGCCGCGCAGTTCACAATCGATGCCACGCTGCCAGGCCATGGCCTTGAAGCTTTCGCCCATCTCCCCGGGCAGCATCAGCCGCCGCGCCTGTCCGGCGAAACGAGCGAAGGCGCTTGCATCCCCCGCCGCCGCGGCCTGCATCTCTTCATCGATCCCGGTTCCTGCCAGAAAATGCGCCTGGGTCGTGAATCCCGCCAGCTCGAAGCCCGCCTCGCGCGAAGCCTCCGCAAGCAAGGTGAAATCCACCCAAGCCGTGATGTCCTGCAAGCCGGGATACAGCAGCACATCGCCATGTGCCGAATGCCGGAAATGGCAGGTCAGCGTGCCTTCGTGGCGTTCCGGCAGATAATATTGCCGCCGCGGCAGCCCGTAGTCGAACCACAGCACCGCTCCACGCCGCAGCGCTGCGGTCACTGCCATCGTGAATGCCATGGCGCGCGGACAGTATTCGGATATATAGCCCTCGTCCCAATCGCCGCCCGCGGCATGCAGCGTCTCGCAGGCCACCTCCAGCATCGAATCCGCGGGACGCGCCTCCCAGCGAAATCCCGAATCCGCGCCGCGATCGAGCACCACACCCATCTCCTCGGTGCCGGCAGGGCTCCACCGAAAGCGCGCCACGGGAAGTGCATCGAGGACTTCGTTGGCCAGGATCACGCCGTCGAAGTCCTCGCGTGGCGGACGATCCAACCATTCGACGCGCGATAGCAGATGCGGCACGCTGGCGCCGATCAGCTGCCGCTGGCGCTCGATGAGGTCCGCGCTCACTTCCAAGATCCAGTAATGATCCGGCAATACGCCGCTGTGTTCGAGACGGCGCAGCACATCAACCGCCAGCCGGCCGCTGCCCGCACCGATCTCCAGGATGCACGTCGGCACAGCATCCTCGCCGTGCCTTGACGATGCACCGATCGCGCCAAAAACTTCGGCGCATTGCTTCGCCACACAGCGGCCGAACAATTCCGACACTTCCGGTGCCGTGACAAAGTCGCCCGACGATCCGAGCTTCTGGGCACCGGCGCTGTAATACCCCAGACCGGGCGCATACAGCGCCAAGTCCATGAAGCGCTCGAAGCTCAAGTACCCGCCGGACGCCTGGATCTGCGCAGTCAAAAAATCGCGTACGAGCGTCAGCTGTTCCCGCTGCGCATCGGTTGGGGTATCGTTGCGCCGCATGTCACCCACCCGGCCAGCCGATGGATTGCGCAATCATGTGGTGCTGATCACCGGCGGCGCGCGGCGGGTGGGCGCACAAATTGCCCGCACCTTGCATGGCGCCGGCGCCAATCTGTTCATTCACTATCGCACCTCGGCGGCTGACGCCATCAGCCTGGCGGATGAATTCAACGCCCTCCGCCCACACTCGGCCGCCATCCACGCAGCGCATCTGCTGAGTGAAGGAGCGCCGGAGAAGTTGATCGCGGCCGCATTGCAAGAGTTTGGCCGCCTCGATGTGCTGATCAACAACGCCTCGAGTTTTTATCCCACGCCGGTCGGGGAGATCACACAGCCGCAGTGGGACGACTTGATCGGCAGCAATCTGAAAGCGCCCTTGTTCCTGTCGCAGGCCGCCGCCCCGTCCCTGCGCGAGCAACAAGGCTTGATCATCAATATGATCGACATCCATGCGCTGCGGCCCTTGAAAGCCCATCCCGTCTACTCGATCGCCAAAGCCGGTCTCGCCATGTTGACGCGTTCCTTGGCGCGCGAGTTGGGACCCGAGGTACGAGTCAACGGCATCGCACCCGGACCGGTGCTCTGGCCCGAAGGAGACATGGACGGCGATCTGAAAGAAGAGATCATTGCCAAGACAGCGCTCAAGCGTCATGGCACGCCGCAGGATGTCGCGCGCACCGCGTTATTCCTCGCGCAAGATGCCCCGTACATCACCGGTCAAATCATCGCGGTCGACGGCGGGCGCAGCATTTAAGGGGCGCGCGCGCCGCGTGCGCGCCAAGTCTCGAGATCCGGGCGCGAGCGTTCCAATTGAACGCCCACATCCTTGGAACCGCGGATCGCACCGGGTTTGCTCAAGGCAATGCTGACCCATTGCACATTGAACTCTTCCAACACCAGCATCGCGATGTGCTCGGCCAAGGTTTCCACCAAGTGAAACTGCGACGCCTCGATGAACGCCAAGATCCGCTTGGCCACGCCTTTGTAATTGAGCGTGTCGTCAATGGAATCGGTCAGCGCAGCCTTGCGGATATCCGCGCTGAACTGCAGATCGAGCACCACGGTCTGCTTGACCTGGCGTTCCCACTCGTAAATGCCAACGATGGTCTCGGTCTTCAGCGCATGTATGAAAATTGTGTCCACGAAAAATTACGCCTCTAGTGATCCGAGTTCCCAATTCGCGCGCGCCGCCATGAATTCACTGCTGCGCAAGCTTTTCGGTGTGCTGTGCATCAAGCGCAGGCATCCCGCCAAGGCAATCATCGCGCCGTTGTCGGTGCAGAATTCGATGCGCGGAAAATACAGTTCCGCCCCCTGTCCGGCGGCGATTTCAGCGAGCCGCGCCCGCAGACGCCGATTGGCGCCGACCCCGCCGGCGACCACCAAGCGCTGATGGCCCGTGGCCTTGAGCGCTCGCCGGCATTTTTCAGCCAGCGTCGCCACCACCGCATCCTCGAAGCCGCGCGCGATGTCGGCACGCACCTCGTCGGTCAATTCGCGGCCGCGCAAGGCTACTAGGGCAGCGGTCTTCAGGCCACTGAAACTGAAATCCAAACCCGGCCGATCCAACATCGGACGCGGGAACACAAACGCGCCACTGCGTCCCTGCTCAGCCAGCGCCGCGAGCGCCGCCCCGCCGGGATAAGGTAACCCGAGCATTTTGGCGGTTTTATCGAAAGCCTCGCCCGCCGCGTCGTCCAGCGTCTCGCCCAAAATCGTGTAGCGGCCCAACCCGGCGACATCCACCAACTGCGTGTGTCCGCCGGAGACCAACAGGGCCAGGAAGGGAAAATCCGGCGGCTTGGATTCCAATAAGGGCGCCAGTAAATGACCTTCCAGGTGATGAATGCCCAGCGCAGGCTTACCCCACGCCAGCGCGAGGCCCGTGGCGAAGCCCGCACCCACCAACAGCGCGCCAATCAGCCCAGGGCCCGCCGTGTAGGCGATTCCGTCGATCGAGTCCCGATCCGAGTCCGCATCCGCCAAGGCCTCGCGAACCAAGGGCAGCAACCGGCGCACATGGTCGCGTGAGGCTAACTCCGGCACCACCCCGCCATAGGCCTGATGCAACGCGATTTGACTGTACAAACGGTGCGAAAGCAGTCCCGCCGCACTGTCATAGACCGCGACCGCTGTCTCATCGCAAGAACTCTCCAACCCTAAAACACGCATATTTTTGCCTTTTGTGGGGGCGCACTTTAGAATGCGCCCCCCTGTCGCCGAATGCCGGCGGCCGTGCCATCAACTTTGAGGTTTGAATGCCCAGCGTTCGTGTTCGCGAGAATGAATATTTTGACGCCGCTTTGCGTCGTTTCAAGCGTGCCTGTGAAAAGGCGGGCGTACTCACCGAGCTTCGGCGCCGTGAATTCTACGAGAAGCCGACCCAAGAACGTAAGCGAAAAAAGGCGGCTGCCGTAAAGCGCCATTTGAAGCGCCTGTCCCGCGAGAATATGCGCGGCACCGGTCAGCCGTCAGCGCCGCCGGCTGCGGCACCTTCACGTCCTTCCTATTAAGAGACGACGGTCGACCGCGCACGGATGTCTCTTAAAGAGCGAATCACTGAAGATATGAAGGCGGCGATGCGCTCCGGTGAAAAGGAGCGGCTCGGCGTCATTCGCCTGATCACATCGGCCATCAAGCAACGGGAAGTCGACGAACGCATCGTTCTCGACGACACCCAGGTGCTGTCGGTGCTCGAGAAGATGATCAAGCAGCGCAAGGAGTCGGTGACGCAGTTTCAGGCCGGCAACCGCCAGGACCTGGTCGATAAGGAAAACGCCGAGATCACACTGTTGCAGGGCTACATGCCCTCGCAGTTGAGCGATACGGAACTCGACGCATTGATCGGCGAAGCGGTCGCCTCCACCGGCGCCAGCAGCATCAAGGACATGGGCAAAGTCATGGCCATCATCAAGACCAAGGCCCAAGGCCGTGCTGATATGGCCGCGGTCGGCGCGAAAATCAAAGCCAAGCTCGGCGGTTGACCTTTAGGATGGGGCCATGAGCGGCCGCATTCCACAGCCTTTCATCGACGAAGTTGTCGCACGCTCCGACATCGTAGAAATCATCGGCGCGCGGGTGCCGCTCAAAAAGGCCGGACGCGAATTTCGCGCCTGCTGCCCGTTTCACAACGAGAAAACCCCGTCATTTTGGGTGAGCCCCGACAAGCAGTTCTATCACTGCTTCGGCTGCCACGTGCACGGTACGGCCATCGGTTTTCTCATGGCGTACGAGAAACTAGGGTTTATCGATGCCGTGGCGGATCTCGCACAGCGCGCGGGCTTAGAGATGCCGAAAGAGGCCTTCGGCCCGCGCGAAGCCGGCGCCGGCGATCTGTACGAAGTGATGGCGCGCGCCTCGCGTTTCTTCGAACAAAATCTTTCGGATAACCCCCGCGGCCGCGACTACTTGAAAGGCCGCGGTATCGATGCCGCGACGGCGGAAAAGTTTTCGTTGGGCTATGCCCCTGACTCTTGGAATGCCCTGCTCAATCGCTTCGGCGCGGAGGAGGAGGGCCGGCGCCAGCTGCTGCAGACCGGTTTGATCATCGAACGGGACACCCGCGGCGGCGAGCGGGCCAGCGGCTTCTACGATCGCTTTCGCGACCGCCTGATGTTTCCCATCCGCGATTCGCGCGGCCGGGTGCTGGCCTTTGGCGGCCGCATCATCGACCAGGGGGAGCCGAAGTACCTGAACTCGCCCGAAACGCCGCTGTTCCACAAGGGCCGCGAACTGTACGGTCTGTACGAAGCGCGCAAGGCGCACAACGACTTTCAACGGTTGATGATCGTCGAAGGCTACATGGACGTCGTGCGCCTGCATCAGGCCGGCATCACCTACGCAGTGGCCACGCTGGGTACCGCCACCACCCAGGAACACCTCAACAAGCTATTTCGCATCACCAGCGAGCTGGTGTTTTGTTTCGACGGCGATCGCGCCGGCCGACAGGCGGCCTGGCGCGCCCTGGAAAATGCCCTCCCCCTCGCCCGCGATGGCCGCGAGTTGAAGTTCATGTTCCTGCCCGAGGGACACGATCCGGACACCTTGGTGGCCGAAATCGGCAAGGAAGCCTTCGAGGAGCAACTCAAGGCCTCGTTGTCGCTGTCGAGTTACCTGATCCGCGAGCTGCTGCAGCAGGTCAATGTCGCGGAGATCGACGGCCGCGCGAAACTCAAAGCGCTGGCCCAGCCTTTGTTTGCCCGCATGCCGGAAGGGGTGTACCGGGAGCTGTTGGCCGATGCCCTGGCCGCCGAAATTCGCATGCCCGCGGCCAAGCTCAAGGAATTGCTACTGCTCGCCACGCCTACCCGCGGCGCGGCGGAACGCGGCCCCAGCAAAAGTCCGGAACCTGCCCGCCCAACCCGCGGTCGAATCAGCGTTGGACGAGGCAATCTGCTCACCCAGGCGATCACCCTGGTGATGCATCACCCCGCGGCCGCCACCGGCGTGACGGACATGGCGGCGCTGGAGCAGGTGGACCGGCCCGGTGTTGCAGTGCTCCGTGAGCTATTGAAGCAGTCGCGCACCAGCGCCGCGCCCAGCACCGCGACCTTATTGGAGCGGTGGCGGGATCGGCCGGAATACGACCGCTTGGCGGAACTGGCGACGTTGGACCCCTTGGTGGCCGATGTGCCCTCCGCGACTAAGGAATTAAAAATGGCGGTCGAAAAACTATTGGATGAATACGGTCCCGGGCGCCGAATGAACGATTTATTGAAGAAAGCGGAGGAATTGGGCTTGAATTACGACGAAAAGGCCGAATTAAGCACCCTTCTCAAGTCCAAGGGACGGTCTAAAGGGTCTACCTGACCCCATATAGGTGGCTACGGATTCGCCACAATCGTATACTTGTCGGCTTGCATTTTTACCCCATAGACCATCTTACGAGGCGGCTACATTGATCAAAAAAGCGCCAACGGGCACAGCGACTCAAATCGCGGACGAGCGTCAGTCGCAGCTCAAACTGTTAATTGCGCGCGGCAAGGAGCAGGGCTACCTCACCTACGCTGAAGTGAACGATCATCTTCCGAGCGAAATCGTCGATCCCGAACAGATCGAAGACATCGTCAACATGATCAACGACATGGGCATTCCGGTGTACGAAAAGGCGCCGGACGCCGAATCTCTGTTGTTGACGGACGGCACCGCGGCGCCCGACGAAGAAGCCGTGGAAGAAGCCACCGCCGCACTGGCCAACCTCGACGCGGAATTCGGCCGTACCACCGACCCGGTCCGCATGTACATGCGCGAAATGGGCACGGTCGAGCTGCTGACCCGCGAGGGCGAAATTCGCATTGCGAAGCGCATCGAAGAAGGTCTGGAGGCGGTCAAGATTGCCCTGGGCAGTTATCCCGGCACGTACGACCTGCTGCTGCGGCACTATGAAACCGTAAAGGCGGGCCAGATGCGCTTGGTCGACGTCATCGTCGGCTTCGTCGATCCGAATGCGCCGGACGAGATTGCGCAACCGCAGAACCCGAAGATGATGGCATTGGAGCGCGAAGAAGCAGCCAATGACGATGAAGAAGCCGCCGACGGCGATGAAGACGAAGAGGCCATCGACACCGGTCCCGATCCCGAGGAAGCCGCCAAGCGCTTTGCCTCGATCGCCAAAGTGCATCACCAGTTCTTGAATTCGCTCGACAAGCTCGGCTCGAAAGATCCGAAGACCTTGAAGATCCGCAAGAAGATCTGCGGCGAGCTGATGGAATTGAAGCTCTCGCCGAAGATGTTCGATCAGCTGATCGACAATCTGCGTCAGCACGTCACCGAAGTGCGCCTGCTCGAGAAGGAAATCATGTTCCTTTGCATCAAGCAGGCCGGCATGCCGCGCAAGGATTTCATTTCGACCTTCCCGAAGAATGAAACCAGCACGCGATGGCTGGACAAACACATCAAGGCGAAGAAGCGTTACTCGGCGCCGCTCGCCAAGTTCAAGGACGAAGTCGAACGCCGGCAGAACAAGCTCAAGGATTTGGAAGGCTTGTTCCACGTGCTGATCAGCGAGATCAAAGAGATCAACCGCGAGGTGTCCATCGGCGAGGCGAAAGCACGCCGCGCCAAGAAGGAAATGGTCGAGGCCAACCTGCGCTTGGTGATCTCGATCGCCAAGAAGTACACCAACCGCGGCCTGCAGTTCCTGGACTTGATCCAGGAGGGCAACATCGGCCTGATGAAGGCGGTCGACAAGTTCGAATATCGCCGCGGCTATAAGTTTTCGACCTATGCGACCTGGTGGATTCGGCAGGCCATCACTCGCTCCATCGCCGATCAGGCCCGCACCATTCGTATCCCGGTGCACATGATCGAAACCATCAACAAGCTGAACCGCATCTCTCGGCAGATGCTGCAGGAAATGGGCCGTGAGCCCACGCCCGAAGAGCTTGCGGTGCGCATGGAAATGCCTGAGGACAAGGTCCGTAAAGTGCTCAAGATCGCCAAGGAGCCCATCTCGATGGAAACTCCGATCGGCGACGATGAGGATTCACACTTGGGCGACTTCATCGAGGACACCTCGGTGTCCTCGCCGATTGACTCAGCCACCACCGAATCGTTGCGCGAAACCACTCACTCGGTGTTGGCGCAGCTGACGCCGCGTGAAGCCAAAGTGCTGCGCATGCGGTTCGGCATCGACATGAACACCGACCATACCTTGGAAGAAGTGGGCAAGCAGTTCGATGTCACCCGTGAGCGGATCCGGCAAATAGAGGCCAAAGCGTTGCGTAAACTGCGTCACCCAAGCCGCAGCGAGCAATTGCGCAGCTTCTTGATGGACGACTGAACGTAAAAAGTTCAGCACGCTGTTCAAACGAGGGCCCGCAAGGGCCCTCGTTTTTTCTAGCCGTTGATTTCGGTAGACAGGTGCAGTTCGCTGTTCAACGAATTGGCGACCAGACAGGTCGCTTCCGCCTTCTCCAGCAACACCTTCGCCCTCTCCGCATCCGCCCCTGGCATGACCTGCAGTTTCGCGTGAGTATCAAACCGCGTGAACCGCATTTTCCCCTCGACGCGCTCCACCGTGCCCTGCGTGGTGACATCGAGACTGTGCCATGGAAACTTCGATGCCTTGGCGATGGCGCGAAAACTCAAGGCAAAGCAGTCCGCCACGGCCGCCGTCAACAAACCCTCAGGCGACCATTGATTCCCGGGTCCGTCAAATTCCTTGGGCGCGGCCGATTCGATCACCCGGACGCCTTCGGTGGCTAAAGGAACATCGCCATCGGGTCTGACGGATGCGTTCACAGTGTAATGATGGGGGAAGGGATGCATGAGGTGCTCCGCTAAAGATTCGAATGAGTTAGTACAGGCCGGGGATCAGCCGCTTGGTGCGATCCATGTAGAGACGATATTGAGGTCCCAAGCCTGCAAGCAAGGCAGCCTCTTCGACCTTCATGCGGCGCGCGAATGCCAGGAACACCGGAATGGTTGCAACGGCCAGCGAGGCCCAGTTGGCCAAGGTCAATCCTAAGCCCAAAAATGCCAGCAACGCGCCGGTATAGGAAGGATGCCTGACCGCCCGATACGGTCCCTGGTCGATCAGCTGATGATCAGCGGCGATGGCGACGTTCACCGTAAAAAAGCGTCCGAGATACATGATGGAATACCAACGCAGGCCAAGGCCGAAGGCATAAAGAACAATCCCGACGATTCGGGCCGCCGGCGCCGCGGCGCCGAAACCTGCCTCGGGAATCCCAAAGTGAAAGTTGTAGGCCAGAAAAATGCTGACCATGATGGTGATCCACAGCAACCGCAGCGAGCCTTTGTCGGCCAATTGCGTATCGCCGCCACCAGCGCGACGGCGAAGGGAAATACCGATTTCAGACGCGCCGTAGAGAATGCCCATCCATAGGGCCGGATCGAAGTTCAAGCGGCTGCTCCCGTGGGATCGTTGCCGTACAAATTGATCTCCTCCGCGCTCTCGCCCAAGCGTATCCGCCCCTCGAATTTGAAGCCGGCCTTCTCCAATACAGCGCCCGAGCGCTTATTGTCCGTCGAGGTGATCGCCAGAATACGCGCCAGTTTCAAATCCTGTCGGCCCCGCTCCAGCACCGCGCGCGCGGCCTCCAGCGCATACCCCTTGCCACGATAACGTTCGAGGAACGCAAATCCGAGGTCAGGCTCGTTCAAACCGTCGCGCTTAACCAGACCGCACATCCCGAGCCAGGTTCCATCGTGCAGGCAGGCGGCATACAGCCCAAAGCCATGCCGCACATAGGAATCGCGCGGACCTTTAATGATGTATTGCCGTGCGTCGCCTAAATTCCTCACGCCTTTGTCGCCGATGAAGCGCAAAAAATCCGCCTCATTCAGCAGCTCCAAAATGAACGGTGCGTCGTCCTCGGTGAGTTCGCGCAACAGCAGGCGCGGTGTCACGATCGTGGTCACGCAGTCGGAGGATTGCGCGGCGTCAATCCGAACTCTTTGGCGAGCAGCGTGTAGGAATGGCGCCGGGCGAGCGGGTCGAAGGTCCAGGTATTGATCACCATTTCGTCCAGGCCAAGCCGAGCTCCCAACGTGCCCAGCATGTCGGCCACCTGAGCCGGCGTTCCCACCGTTGCCACTGACCGTAGCTTGGCGACGACTGAACGCTCCGCATCCGTATACTCATACGCCGCGGCTTCTTCCGGCGAAGCCATCGGCAGGCGCAAGCCTTTTTCGAAACCCACGCGCCAATATTCTCGCGTCTTCAACAAATGCCGTGCCTCCGCCTCCGTATCGGCGGCCACGGCCCAAACGCAAATGGTGGCCTTCGGCGTCGGATAGCGTTCGGAAGGCCTATAGTGACGCCGATACAACGCCAGCGCCTCGTCAACGCCGGCGCCTTCGGAGAAGAAATACGCATAGGCATACGGCAGGCCGAAATGGGCGGCCAGCTGTGCGCCATAGTTCGAACTCCCCAAAATCCACAGCTGCGGACTGGTCGAACTCATCGGCAGCGCGGCAATGGCGGCATATGGATGCCCTTTCGGCAACGCCAAACCAGACACCCACAGCTGCAATTCCTGCACCTGCCGGGGAAATTCCTCCGCCGCATTCGAATGCGGATTGAGCGCATGCGCGGTCAGCCCATCCGACCCGGGCGCACGCCCAACGCCCAAGTCAATACGGCCCGGCGCGATGGCGTCGAGCACCCGAAATTGTTCGGCGACTTTCAGCGCGGAATAGTGCGGCAGCATGATGCCGGCGCTGCCAATGCGAATGCCGTGGGTGGTGGCGGCGATCGCCGCCATCAAAATCTCGGGTGCGGTTCCCACAATGCTGGCGCTGTTGTGATGCTCGGAAACCCAGTAGCGCTCATACCCCAACCGATCGCACAGCTGCGCCAGCGCGATCGACTCGCGGATCGCAGAGTCTTGCGAGCTGCCGGCGGAATGCGGCGATTGATCGAGGACGGACCACTTCATCTATGAATCCGCGCTCACTTCGCGCGCGGCCAGCATTTGCGCGAGTTCACGCGCATCACTATCGTCGGATTGCAGCAATCCTTGCGCCAGACCCTGCCGGTCCGTCGAGGTTCGGTTCTGCCCCAGCTTCCACTTGCCGGTAATGCGGGTGATGGAGAACTCGAAACCCACGATCAACTTGAGCATGGTGCCCATAAATGCAGCGGGCGCGTCGTCGACCTTCCAAGGCTGCGTCCGACTGGCCTCGTGAACATCCGTCAGCGTTCCAACGAAATCCCGCAGCCAATCGGTTTCATGAATAAATCGCAGCGTGCCGCGTGCTTGCACCACCGCGTAATTCCACGTCGGAACCACCTCGCCCGTCGTCTGTTTCGACGGATAAAGAGAAGGCGAGATGTAGGTGTGTGGACCTTGGAAGATGGCCAACGCCTCACTCTCCGCGCGGTACTCCTTCCAAACTGGGTTCGCTCGCGCCACATGTCCCCGCAACGTGCCCCAGGGACCGGGCTCAGCGTCGATCTGCAGCGGCAGGTGATTGGCCATCAGGCCGTTGTCTCCGACCGCTACCAAGGTCGCCAGCGGATGCGCCCGCATCAGCGAATGCAGCACATCGATGCGATCTTCTTTGAATGGCGCAGGCACGTACAAGGTCTGTGTATCGTACTGGGTGCGGCGCCGCTTTTCGACTTGATCGCATTGCAGGAGCGTCGCGCTTCGGCGACGCCCACCAAATTCATCCTTTGACTTCTTTTCAGCCGCCCTTTTTGCGAGTGCATCGTGTAGGAAAAACAGAGTGAGCTATGCACCGCTTTTCTTATACGGCTCGTCGCACTAGCGTGAAAGCATGAGGCATGGATCACCGCTGGGGCGAAAGGATACGAGTCGATTTTCCAGTGCGTCTGATGACGCACGCGTTTTCGAAGCGCGACGGCCGCTTGACCGATTTGAGCGTGAGCGGCGCCTATATCCAGACTGACGTGTTCATTCGCCCACGCAGTCGGTTGGCGGTGACACTGCTTTCATCACGTTGGGCGCGGCACGAAGGCACCGTGGTGTGCGCCTATGTGACGCGCCGCTATCGCGAAGGCGTGGGCATCGAGTGGTGTGAGTTCGCGCCGCCCTCGGTGGGCACATTGCTGCATTCGGTCGCACGACGACCGTACGCTTTCAATCGCCGACCCACGCCCCGCGCTGCAGTGACGATTGCCCGCCTATCCGGCAGTTTACTTAAACACCCAGTCACGCCTACTCCAGGTTAATCCCGCCCTTCGATTTTTCTTGTCTGGACCTCCCGCCAGACCAGATCGCAATGTACATGGCTCGCGCTAATCATACGTAAACATCCCTATAAGCATACTTCTGTATTCTTTATGGTATTTTTACAACATGGTTCCTGCCTCACTCTATTCGCTAGAAGATGTCGCTGCGCGACTTGGCCTGAATGTCCGAACGGTTCGTGCCTATGTACGTTCCGGCCGGCTGAAAGCCGTGAAAATCGGCAAGCAATATCGGGTCAGCCGCGACAGCCTCGAGTCATTGACCGGCGATACGCAATCCTTCCGTCAGCCCGAAACGCTCTCGCGGCATAGAAGTGTCACAGTCTCGAGTGTGATAGACATCAGCGCGGCGTCGCCTGCAATCGCCAGCCGGGTCTCGAACCTGTTGATAGCCGCGGCGGGGAGCCATCGAGGGCTGGATGCTCCGCTACGCGTTGAAACCATCCATGACCCGGCGCGCGCAACGATCAAAATCGTGGTGATCGGCGACCTAGCCGCCGCCGCGGAGCTATTCAAACTGGTTCATGCGGTTCTGGGGCAATAGCGCCGCGACGCTCGTTGACAGGTTGACCATGCCGCGCCGATCATTTGCCAACTCCGAGGTCGCCATGTGCCGAAGCATCAAAACCTTGTTCAATTTTCAGCCGCCGGTGACGGACGATGAAGTGCGAGCAGCCGCTCTGCAGTTTGTCAGGAAGGTCAGCGGTTTCACCCACCCGTCGAAGTCCAATGAGCCGGCTTTTCTGCAAGCGGTCGAGGAAATCGACGCGGCCTCGCGCAAGATGCTCAACGCCTTGCAAACAAACGCACCCGCCAAAAGCCGTGAAGAGGAAGCCGCGAAAGCCAAGCTTCGCTCCGCTCAGCGCTTCATTCGGGTAGATGGCTGATGCCTGTCACCGACCTACGCAACAGCGAGGCCGCCAAGCTCTACGAAAAGCATGAGACCGTGGAGGTTGAATTTGCGCTCACCAATGGCCAGGTGCAAAGCCGAGAAGGCAAGAACAGCTACTCGGCCGGCGATGCACTGATTACCGGCTCCACCGGCGACCGCTGGAGCGTGACCCGCAATCGCTTCGACGTGAAATACCTGCCGCTCGCGCCAACGCGAGCCGGGGAAAACGGGCGGTACATGAACATTCCCGCCCCCGTGCTTGCGCAAAGAATGCCGCAGGACTTCACCATTGAACGCCAGTCGGGCGGGGATTTGATTCACGGCAAGGCGGGCGACTGGCTGCTGCAATATGCGCCCGGCGATCACGGCATCGTTCAAGCCACAAAATTTTCCAAGGTTTATCGTCCGATCGAATAGTCCAGGCTACGGCGAAGTTCGAAGCGCATGCCGCCCGCCGCATTGGTGGCGCCGCGCGACGCGAAGCCGATTTTCTTCAACACCTGCACCGAGGCCGGGTTTTCCCATTCGGTCTCGCCCACGATGCACGTGACCGCCGCCTGATTCAACGCCCATCCGACCAGGCCAGCCACCATTTCGGTGGCGATGCCGCGCCCTTGGAATTGCGGCAGCATGGAATATCCCATCTGCACTTCGCCATCGGTGGGCGGACCTAAAAATCCTCCGCCCCCCACCAAGGTCGGACCGTCGCTCTCAGGCCGCTTCAGCAACAACGCATACCAACCGAACCAACCCACCTGGTCCGGTGCGGCTTCGAGCCACTTCAAAAATAACGGCAATGCATCCGCCGCGCTTTCAGGCGGCCAATTATCCGGCACATTGGCATTGAGCAACTGCGCAAATCGCACCCGATCGCCGATCTCGGCCTGCACGTGGGACAGCGACGCCGGAATTAGCCTCAACCGCGTGGTCTCAATCAATGGACCCTGCTCACGGGCTCCTGACATCAACTTTTTTGAAACCGGCCGGAACAGCAAACGCATCCGCGCCCACGCTGGCGGTGGATACCGAAATCAGTTGAGAGTTGATGGTCATCAGTGCGACGTCGCCTGGCGGCAAGGGAACCGGCGCGCTGCTCGGCGCCGGCGCTGCCGATGCTGGGGGCGCATCCGTAGAACTTTTACGTCCAAAAAGTCCGCCGAGCTTTCCCGCCATTGCGCCCGCGAGCCCGCTGGGGCCCGCCGGACTGTCATCGGGCGGACTGGATTGCGTTTGCGGCGAGTTTGAATCTTTGCATTGGTCACCGCCCATCGCGAGCGTAAAACTGCTTTTTACCGGGTAGCCTTTCACTCCCTGCATTTTCGATTCGACTTCGGACCATGCACCCTTGTATTGACTGAAAAATAGCTTCGCGCGTTGCGAGGCATCTTGCATGGACGATGGGTCCATTCCGATCTTGGAGGCATAGGCGGCATAGAATTTCTTCGCCTCTGGTGCAACCACCATGTCGGGAGATATCCATTCATCCATCACCAACGTGATTTCACAGATCGAGCCGGTCTCTTTGTCTTTGCACGGCTGCGAGGCCGTGATTGTCACGCGCTGCGAGTCATAGCCGGCGTATTGCGCCCTCTCGCCGCTCTTGTTAACGCTCGCCTTGGCGGGCAGCCATTCGCACTTGGACTGATCGATGGCGGATGGCTGGGAGCGCTGCGCGCCGCTGGAATTCATTTGCTCAGTCGCTTTTTGCATCTGAGCATGCATCTGCTCGAACGATTCCTCGGTGTATTCTTTTTTGTTGATATTCACGTGATAGAGCTTGTCTTGGTCGAGCAGAATGATGTCGGTGCTCGGTCCGAAGGCGTTGCGCGCGAGGAACCCTACCAGCTTCGACTGCATTCTCATGTCGCTGTCGGTACGCGACCGTTCGCCAGAGATGATGGTCTTCGTCGTACCGCTCATGTTCGCAAAGCCCATGGCCCCCACTCCCTCGACGGACATGCTGCTCTCAGTGGTGACATCTGCCTGAGCAAGGCCTGATGAGAACCCAATCATGCCACCCATCAGCGCCAGCGCCGCGAGGCGCAGATTTTTGATCGTCATCGATTTCCCCCAAACTTTAGACCATCCCTCTCTATAACGGAAACTTGGCCCAAAACCCGCCATCGATATCGCTTACTTTTTTTTATCGAGATCCTTCATCAATTTCAGATCCATTTGACCTAACTCGAGCTTGTCCCGTGCTTTTTGGTAATCCGCGCTGCGGCCAGTCCGCGCGCCCGAATCAAAAAGCTTGAAAGCCTCCAAGCGCGTATCGCTATAGTCGGCCAGCAGGTCCGACAGGGGCTTTAACTTGGAGTTATCGGGCAACCGATCTCGCTGATAGGTTTCCTGGATCGTGGTCCAACGAGGCAGCACATCGCTCTCAAGGCGCTGGGCAAACTCGGCGGGTGTATAAGTTCCGTGTTGCAGTTGAGCGACTGCGTCCTTGAATGCGCTTTGCGCGCTTTGCTCCAATTTTCCCATGGCGACCATGTCACGCCTGAATGCTTGCTCTTCGGCGCTGGCCCGCGGTGAGGCTCTCACCCCCAAAAACAGCGCCACCACGATCAAGAGTGCTAACGCAATGCCACGACCGAAAACCTTGACGCTATTGGTTCGGATTCTGGCCTCGGGCGCCAATGGTCTTGCCATTACCAAACCCATGGTAAACCCCGCGACGAGCCCGCCAATATGTGCCGCGTTATCGATTCCCTGGTGAGAGAAGCCATTCATGAGATTGAACCCGATGAACACAAGACCGCTGGCGCGCTGTTGTTGAACGATGGCCGTCGGAATTGAAGAGTCCTTGCGAAGAAAGAATGCGAGCATCGCGCCGTATATGCCGAAGATGGCGCCCGACGCACCGGCACTGTTGACCGCAGGGTTCCACAGCAAACTGCCGAGGCTGCCCGCAAGTCCGGCCGTCAGGTAGATCAACACGAACGCCGCACTGCCGAAAAGCCGCTCGGTCAGTCTCCCGCCGACGAACAACGCCCACATGTTGAGCGCCAGATGTAAAATTCCGAAGTGCAGGAACATTGACGAGAGGAGGCGCCACCACTCGCCATTGGTCGTCAATGGACCGTAATTCGTACCCCACGTTTGCAGCACATCCGGATTGGCGGTAACAACACCGGCGCCTCCAAGAGCGGCCGCGACAAACAAAATCACGTTGGCGCCAATCAAGGTGTAGGTGGCCAGAGACGTGCGGCCGGCTAACGCCAGGTGCGCGTGATATTCCTTTATCGCGATCGCCTGCGAATGGCTCTGCGCTATGCCAGCGTTCTCATCCACATCACATCCCTGTTGAGCTCAGCCCAGTTTTATTTCATGCCAGTCTGCCACCGGGCTACGCCGTTGGATAGAGTTCAGTGAGAATAGACAATAAGGCGGCAGCAGCGTGTAATTACCCGTTGTATTTGCCAACCATCAAGTAGCGAGCAGTAATGGCCTCAGATCGGGAATTCGTGACTTTCGTGTGTGAGCAGTTGCGCGGCGCCGGCGAGATTTCGTCCAGGCGAATGTTCGGCGAGGCAGCCATCTATCACCACGAGAAAGTGGTCGGCCTGGTTTGCGATAACCAGTTCTTTTTGAAGCCGACCGAGCCAGGGCGCCTGAAAATCGGCTCGCCCACCGAGGCCCCTCCGTTTCCGGGTGCCAGCAACTGGTTCTTGATGGCTGATATCGACGATCCGGAATTTCTCGCGGAATTGGTGCGCACCACTGCGGCGGCGCTGCCGATGCCAAAACCAAAATCTGCCAGAGGCAAGTCCAAGACAAAGCCAACCTCAAGATCAACGAGCAAAAAGCAATCAAAACGGCCACGGCGCGCTTAGTGAAGTACCTCAGGTCAGCGCACTCACGCCGGCCAACAAAGCTGCTGAAACACCCATGACGTCCGCCCCGAAGATTCGGCGCGAACTGGTGATCGCAGCCATGCTGATCTCGACCTTCATGGCCGCGGTTGAAGTCACGGTGATCAGCACCGCCATGCCGACGATCATTACCAAGCTCGGCGGCTTCAGTTTGTTTTCTTGGGCATTCGGCGCGTATCTCCTGACCCAAGCTGCGGTCACACCGCTATACGGGCGCTTGGCCGATAGCTACGGCCGCAAGCGGGTCTATTTGCTGAGCGCCGGTTTGTTCTTGGCAGGCTCGCTGCTGTGCGGCATGGCGTGGAGCATGATGTCCTTGATTGTCTTCCGCGCGGTGCAGGGCATCGGCGGCGGCGGCTTGGTGCCTCTGGCCAGCACCATCATCGGCGATGTCACGGAGCCGGCCGAGCGGCCACGCATGATGGGTTATGTCGCGGGCATCTGGGGCATTTCTGCCATCGTAGGTCCGCTACTGGGAGCCTTCTTTGTCAATTCGCTCGGCTGGCCGTTCGTGTTTTGGGTCAACCTACCGATCGGCATCGCAGCCATGGCCATGGTCGTCCGCTATCTGCATGAACCCCCGCGGACGGGACGTCATCAACCAATCGACGTACCCGGGGCCGCACTACTGGCCGTAGGTGTCGGCCTCATCATGCTGGTATTGGTCCAAATCGAGGCGCTGACCACTGCCCAGATCGCCGGATTCTTGGCCGTAGGTGCAGCAGCCCTGCTTGCTTTCACCTGGCGCGAACGCCGTGTGCCCGATCCATTGCTCCCGGTCTATCTACTGCGTCGGCCGATGATTCTGGTGGCTAATATTTCCGCGGCTGTCTGCGGCGCATTATTCCTCGGCCTTGTCCCATTCCTGCCCGCCTGGGTTGAAGGCGTCGTTGGCGGCAATGCGCTGCTAGCCGGCGTCGTACTGGGCGTGCTTTGCATTGGTTGGACTTCAACGACCATGACCTTGGGCCGGCATCTGGCGCGGCTGAGCTTTCGACCCGTGGCCATCATCGGCTCGATCGCGCTGGTGGCGGGCAGCTTCGGCTTGCTGACGGTCGCGGCGGGTCAATCAATCGTACGGCTTTGCATTTGTTGCGTGTTTATCGGCGTCGGCTTGAGCGTCAACAGCCTGATCTCCACCGTGGCCGTTCAGTCGAGCGTCGCCCGGGCCGAACGCGGCCGTGCCATGGGACTGTATTATTTCAGCCGCCTCATCGGGCAGGCGTTAGGTTCAGCGGCCTTCGGCGGCGTTCTAAATCACGGTCTCAAGCTGACCAGCGGTTCTCACGACATCGTGCGCGAGCTGGTGGACAGGGGGCGTCGATCCGCTCTCGCTGCGCCAGAACTGAATCGGCTGGTAGACACACTGGCTCACGCGCTCCACTCGACCTTCACTCTGACGAGCATTCTTGCGATCGTCGCACTCATAGTGACTTTATTCATTCCGCGGCAAGAACAGCTTGGACAGGAAGAATAAAAGGCCGCTGAAGCACAGAACCGTGCCTAGGCGCTTCGCTTAAGTCTCAATTCCTTTGACTGGGACTTGGCCTTCGATCTAGAAATTAAAGCGCGCGCCACCACGGCTGCACTACGAAACGCGGGGATAGTAGTACCTTATCGTTGACCAACTCGATGACGCAATTGCACCGCTAGCGGCATCTATATTGACGATCTGGAGGAATGTATGAGTGCCGTAGAAGGAAAGAGGATTGCCATCGTCGGCGGGGGACCAGGCGGACTGACGCTCGCCCGATTGCTGCAGCAAAGCGGCGCTCAGGTGTCGGTGTATGAACGCGACCAAAACCGCAGCGCGCGCGTCCAGGGCAGCGCATTAGACCTTCACGAGGACTCTGGACTGGCCGCGCTGGAAGCTGCCGGTTTAATCGATGCCTTCTGGCGCAACTATCGGCCTGACCTTGATCGTCTTCGCCTGACCGACGCTCACGGAGCGATCCTTCACGATCATTCGCGCCAGATTTCTGGTGCCGGGAAGCGGCCGGAGATAGAGCGCGGACCGCTGCGCGATCTGCTGCTCGACTCGCTTCGACCCGGCACGGTGGAATGGAACTGCAAGCTCGAATCGGCAGCAATGCAGGGCGAACAGGTGCTACTTCATTTTGCGAGCGGAAAGACGGCACTAGCCGACATAGCGATCGGCAGCGACGGCGCGAACTCCCGCTTTCGTGAGCTGGTCACTCCCATTCGGCCGGAGTATGTCGGAGTGTCGCTCGTAGAAGGGCTCGTTCCTGCGGCAAAGCAGACTATACCGAAGCTGTGGGATCTCCTCGGCGGGTCGGCGTTAATCGCTCTCGGGGGTGAAAGAACGATCGGAATGGGAACCAAGCCTGAAGGCAGCGTGCTGTTTTATGCGGGATTGAAGACGCACGACGACGCCGCGAGGCGGAGCCTGGAAGCGGCAAGCGGCCCGGACCAGCGTGTAGCATGGTTCGACGCATATTTTGAAGGATGGGGCGATCTGTGGAAACCACTCTTCGGAGAAGCCGCATGGATGGCCTGGCGTCCACTACTTGTTTGCCCGTTAAACGAGCCATGGGAGCCGAAACCCAACGTTACCTTGGTCGGCGATGCGGCACACGTAATGCCACCGTACGCAGGCGAAGGTGTGAACATGGCAATGCTCGACGCCTTGGTGCTGTCTAAGCTTCTTCTCAGCGAGGAGTCCTCCGCTCACGCAATTAAGACCTATGAAGCGGCTATGTTTGCCCGGATGCAGGAAATGACAGCGGATACAATGGCAAACACAGAAATGTTTTATGCACCGGATGCAGCCCACCGTGTTGTGGCTTTGTTTCGCAGCTTCGGCGTGGGCTGATGCGGTCCCACCGG
>CAZZWE010000008.1:23878-58981 GCA_964657675.1 uncultured Steroidobacteraceae bacterium | reverse complement strand
CGCCTCCCCACCGGTAGGGCTGGCCGAGCATGGCCTTGGCGCTGTCGATCATCAAGACGCCACCATCCGGCGGCGCAGTCGCGGCGGGCGGCGCTACGGCGGCAGGCAATTGATCGTGGGGAAGTCCGGGCTCGCGTTGAGGGGTGGCGCATGCGGCGAGCGCCAGTGAAGCTGCGGCAAGCCACAGCGCGCGCATCATCTTGGCGGTAGGGACGCCAAGGTGGTGGCGAAGGCCGCGCCGACGATGCCGGCCTCGGAGCGCAGCGCCCCGACACACAGCTTTGCTTCACACCGCAATTTGTCCATGAATTGCTCGGGCTCTTCCGTGATGCCGCCGCACAGGACGATGAGATCCGGCCACAGCAGCGCATGCATCTCGTTCAACACCAGGTTGAGTTCCGCCGCCCAGGCATCCCAACTTAAATTGCCGTCGACCTTGGCGCGGCCGGAGGCGCGTTTTTCGGCCTCGCGTCCCGAAACTTCAATGTGTCCAAGCTCGGTGTTCGGCACCAAAATGCCATCGACAAACAGCGCGCTGCCGATGCCGGTGCCCAGCGTCAGCAGCAGCACCGTGCCGGCGACGTCGCGCGCGGCGCCGTACTTCAGCTCCGCCAATCCTGCCGCGTCCGCATCATTGATAGCCGTTACAGGACGCGACAAACGCTCGGCCGCGAGTTTGGCGAGCGGCTGCCCAATCCACGCCTTGTTGAGGTTGGCCGCAGTGCGCACAATGCCGTCGCGAATAACGCTGGGGAACGCCAAGCCGACCGGGTGATCTCCGGGCAAATGCGCCATCACCGAGGTAAGTGCATCCAGCAGCGAGTCGGTGGAACCTTGCGCGGGGGTGGGCGTACTGAATCGCTCGCTGACAAATTCGCCGCTCTGCAAATCGATCAAGGCGCATTTGATCGATGAGCCGCCGACATCGACGCCTATACCGAGGGATGAGGAAGTCAAGCGGTGTACTGCATGATAGGTTCGCCTCGTCTGGTCAGCTTAAGCCCCTATAATACCTTATGAAAATGTTGCAGGCGGGTTCGCCACGCCCGCTCGGTGCGACCTGCACCAATGCCGGGGTCAATTTTGCGTTGTATTCGAGTCACGCCACGCGAGTCGAGGTGTGCTTATACGATGCGCAAACCGGCGCCGAGGTGGCGCGCGGCGATTTGCCCGGCCGGACCGGCGATGTGTGGCATGGGTTGGTGTCTGCACGGCGTGCAGGTCCGGGCGCCCATTATGCGTTTTTCGTGCACGGACCTTATGAACCGGAGGCCGGGCACCGATTCGATCCCAAGGTCGCGCTCATCGATCCGTACACCCGCGAACTTTCCCGGCATCCGCCCTTGCGCTCGCGGGTCATCGATCGCAATTTTGATTGGGGCACCGATCGGCCCCCGGCGGTCGCCTGGCGCGACACCGTGATCTATGAAATGCACGTCAAGGGATTCACGCGGCTCCATCCGGCGGTGCCGGACCAGTGGCGCGGCAAGTACCTCGGCCTGTGCGTGGCGCCTGTCATGGAGCATCTGAAATCGATCGGTGTAACGGCCGTGCAACTGTTGCCCGTTCAGGCTTTCATCACCGAGCAGTTTCTGCTGGAGCGCAAACTCAGCAACTATTGGGGCTATAACTCGCTCGCCTGGTTTGCGCCGGCGAATGAATATGCGGTCGAGGATGCCGTGCTGGAATTCAAGACCATGGTCAAGACGCTGCATGCCGCCGGCATCGAAGTGATCTTAGACGTGGTTTTCAATCACACCGCCGAAGGCAATGAGACCGGGCCGCTGCTCTCGCTGCGTGGTATCGACAACTCGGTGTATTACCGTCTTAACCGCGACGATCCGCGCGGCTACGAAAACGCCACCGGCTGCGGCAACACCGTGAACTGTGCGCATCCGCAGGTGCGCACGCTCATCATCGATTGTCTGAAGTACTGGGTCGAGGATATGCATGTTGATGGTTTTCGCTTTGATTTGGCCACGGTGCTCGGTCGCGAAGGCGGCGGTTTCAACGAGCATGCGGCCTTCTTCAAGGCCATGCGCTCAGAACCGGTGCTGGCGCGCGTTAAGTTGATTGCCGAGCCTTGGGATGTGGGGTGGGGCGGTTATCAGCTGGGGCGGTTTCCGCCCGGCTGGTCTGAATGGAACGATCGCTATCGCGACACCATGCGTGCGTTTTGGCGCGGCGATGCCGGAAAAATGGGCGAATTCGCCGAACGCTTTGCCGGCTCGAGCGATGTGTTTCGGCACAATGGCCGCAAGCCTACGGCCGGCATCAACTTCATCTGCGCGCACGATGGTTTCACCTTGAATGACACCGTGTCATACAACGAACGTCACAATGAGGCCAATCTGGAAAACAATGCCGACGGTCACGGCAACAACCTCAGCTGGAATTGCGGCGCCGAGGGCGAGACCGACGATGCGGCGATCAAGCAGCTGCGCAGTCGCCAAATGCGTAACTTTCTGGCCACGTTGTTCCTCTCGCAAGGCGTGCCCATGCTGCAAGCGGGAGATGAGTTCGGTCGCACCCAGCGTGGCAACAACAACGCCTACTGTCAGGACAACGAGCTATCGTGGGTGGATTGGCGTTTGCGTCACGTGCATCAGGGCCTATTGAAGTTCGTTCAATTACTGGGGCAGCTGCGCCGCATGCATGTCGAATTTCGCCGTGAAACATTTTTGAAAGGCGCGGCGTCGCGTTCCCGAGTCAAGGATGTGACGTGGTTAAATGTTCGCGGCAGCGAGATGGGCCAAGGTGAATGGCATGATCCGAACCTGCGGGTGTTAGGCGCGTGGTTCGGCGAGCAGACCGGATCAGTGGAGCATTTTTTGCTGTTGATCAACTCGGACGCCGCATCCCATGCCTTTACGCTGCCCGCGGCGCCGGCCGACGGTCCATGGATACGCCGGTTCGACACCGCCGAGGATGATATTGCCGCGAAAAGTCTCGGCGCCGCGCCCAGCTACCCCCTGCAGAGCCGCAGCTTCGTGCTGTTGGAGTGTTGAATTTGGAAATGGACCTGCTCGATAAACTGGCTCGCTCGCGTGGCATCGGCGATGCCTATCACGACTATCGCGGCGAGCTGAAGCACTTCAGCGCCGAAACCAAGCTGGGAATCTTGCGTGCCATGGGCTGTCCGGTCGATGGCAGCATCCCATCGGTTGTGCGGCGCAAGCTATTGCCGCCGCTTGCGGCCACGTCCGATTCGCGCCTCAGCATCGAAATCGATGTCACCGCCCGAGATTTCGGTTCCACACTGGTGTGGTGCGTCACCTTGGAGAACGGTTCGCGGCGTGACGGCGCCACCTCGACAGCCGATTGCGAGGAAATCTGGCGCGGCGAGGTGGATGGTTCGTGGATCACGCGCCGCCGCTTCGACCTACCGCTCGATTTGCCGCTGGGTTATCACGACATCGAAGCCAAAATCGGCGCCGGCGCCGCCGAGCGCTGTTTGTTGATCGTCTCGCCGCCCCGTTGCTATGAGCCGCCGGCCATTGTCGACGGCAGACGTCTGTGGGGCGTCGCGGTGCAGTTGTACACCCTGCGCTCACGAGCCAATTGGGGCATCGGCGACTTCCATGACTTGGAAACGGTGATTCGTTGGACGGCCCGCTGCGGCGCCGGCTTCGTGGGACTCAATCCGCTGCATGCGCTGGCCCCCTCGGACCCGCAGCGCGCGAGTCCATACAGCGCCTCGAACCGTCAATTTTTGAACGTGTTGTATATCGCCGTGCCGCAGGTGCCCGAGTATTCACAGTGCGATGCCGTGCAACAGCGCATGGCAAGTCCGCATGTGATCGAACGACTGGGGCAGCTGCGCTCGAGAGATTTGGTGGATTATCAAGGGGTCGCTAACCTCAAATTCGAAATTCTCGAATTGCTCTACCGTGATTTTCGCGATAAGCATCTGGCGACGGCGAGTGATCGCGGGCGCAGCTTTCGCAGTTACGTGACATCGCGCGGCAGGATTCTGCAGCTGCACGCTCGCTTCGACGCACTCGACCGATACTTCCGTGCCACCTTGAATTGCGAGTCGGGATGGATGAATTGGCCTGAAGAGTACCGCGATGTCGACGGCCGTGCGGCCACGCGCTTCGCCGCCGAGCACCCCGCTGAAGTCGAGTTCTACGCGTACTTGCAATGGCTGGCCCACGAACAGCTGCTGCAAGCGCAACTGTTGGGAACCGAGCTCGGCATGTCCGTGGGCCTGTACGGCGACTATGCCGTCGGCGCCAATCCGTCGGGTTCGGAAACCTGGTTGGATCGCGGCGGGTATTGTTTATCGGCTGAGATCGGTGCGCCTCCGGATCCCTTGGCCTTGCGTGGACAGGGCTGGGGCATTCCGCCACAAGACCCGTCCGCGATGCTGCAAGACCGCCTGCAAGGCTTCATCCGCTTGATCCGCAGCAATATGCGCTACTACGGCGCACTGCGGCTGGATCATGTGATGTCCTTGTTTCGCTTGTGGTGGGTGCCGGGGGGCCTGGCGCCGACCGAGGGCGCCTATGTTCACTATCCGCTGCACCAACTGCTCACAGTGGTGGCGCTGGAAAGCGTTCGCGCCAAGTGCCTGGTCGTGGGCGAGGACTTAGGCGTGGTGCCGGATGAGATGCGCGTGGCGATGCCGCGCTTCGGTCTTTACAGCTACAAGGTGTTGTTGTTCGAAAAAGTGGGTGAACGGTTCCGCGCGCCCGCCGAGTACGAGCGCGCCGCGCTGGCGACGGTGACGACGCATGACATGCCGACTTTGCGCAGCTACTGGGAAGGGCGCGACATCGATTTGCGCCGCAGCCTCAATCTTTATCCGAGCCTCGCGATCGAGAATGATGTCGCGCGCGAGCGCGAGCATGACCGCGGGTTGTTATTGACGGCGCTGCGTGAGCAAGGCTTGGCTCCGATGCATCCAGCCGCACCGCATGAGCCCTTCACCCCCGATTTGGCTCAGGCGCTGCATGTGTATCTGGCGCGTTCCACGGCCACGCTCGCGACGTTGCAGATTGAAGATCTGCTCGGCATGGTCGAACCCGTCAATGTGCCCGGCACTCATTTGGAATATCCGAACTGGCAGCGTAAGGTCAGTCAGGACGTCGAAGACATCGCGGAGCGTGGCGATCTTGCGCAGGCATTGCTGGAGATCAACCGCGCGCGGGGTTGAGGCGATTCACGCCGGCGCGGGTTCTCGTCCTTGAGCGCGCGCCGCGAAAACCCACACGATGCCGCCGATCAGGACTGCGAGTGGCACCAGTTTAACCGCCTGCTCCAACGAGGAATGGTCGGAGACCAAACCGATCAACGGTGGAGAGATAACGTCTCCGAGTATGTGAATGACGAACACACTTAGCGCGATCGCGGTGGCGCGTTCGCTGGCAATAACCAAATTGACAATCGCGGCATTGATCGGTCCTGTGGACAGAAACATGCACAGCTGAGCGGCGATCATGCACACGGTATAGGTCGTATAGGACGCGGCGGTCAGTGCTTCCCATACCAGCGGCGCCGCCGTTAGGGTGGCAATCGCAGATACCCAGAGGTAGGCCTGTTTGGATTTCTTGGCGAGGAGGTCGCCAAGCCAACCGCCGACGAAAGTTCCGATGAATCCGGTGATCACCACGATGGTGCCGAAGCTCACTGTGGCTTGATCGCGGGGAATGTGACGCACCCGTTCAAGGAACGAGGGCATCCAATAACCCAGGCCGCCGATTGCAAAGGTATAGGCGGCGTAGCCGAGCACGGTGATGGCGTAGGGCTTGTTCTGCACCAGCCGTTTATACGTTCTCCAGGTTTCCTGGCGAATCCCGGCGGCGGATAGGTGTTTCGTGGCTTTCGGTGTTTCGCCGTCTTGCTCTCCGCGCGGCGGGTCACGCAGGAATAAACAGGCGGTTGCAAAGATCAGTCCTGGAATGCCGGCGACAAAAAAGGCATTGCGCCATCCCCAATGCTTATCGACCAATCCGCCCACGATATAGCCCAAGGCTGAGCCCACCGGGATGGCGCAGAAAAAAATCGCCATGACTCGGCCACGCTGCCGGATGGGAAAGTAATCGGACAACAAGCTTGGGGCGATCGTGACGTAGGCGGCTTCGCCCACGCCTACCGAGGCGCGAGCCAGAAACAACGTGAGATAGCTGACCGCGAACCCGGACATCGCGGTGGCGAAGCTCCAAATGGCGACACCCAGGGCAATCAATCGGGGGCGCGACATACGATCGCCCAAGGAGCCAAAAATCGGGGCAACGAGGGTGTAAACGATCAAAAATCCGGACATCAGCGAGCCCAAGTTGGCGTCGGTTAAACCGAAATTCGCAGCCTTGAGGCTTTCCGCCAGCGCGGCCACGATGAACCGGTCTAGGTAGCTCAGCAGGTTGATCACGGCGAGGACCCCCAAGGCCCAGTAAGCGCCGCTGCGGGTAGTTTGTTTTGGTTCGACCACGCCTCATCCCCTGCTGTTGTTAGTCACTACACGCGAAGCCCGCGTTATACACTGACGGAGCCAGCAAGTCGGCGCTCGTCGCCTTGGGCTCGCACCGTCATGGTGCGCCCGCCCTTACTTATGTTCAATCGCTCTTTGCGGAGATGTCAGTGTCGATTCATGTAGCTCTCAATCACGTTACTCAGTACCGCTACGACCGGCCGGTCAAGCTCAGCGCCCAGATCGTGCGCCTGCGCCCAGCGCCTCATTGCCGCACGCGAATTCTGTCCTATTCCCTGAAAGTGTCGCCGCCCGAGCATTTCATCAATTGGCAGCAGGATCCGCAGGCCAACTATCTGGCCCGCTTGGTGTTTCCAAACATGACCCGCGAGCTGCGGATTGAAGTCGATTTGGTCGCGGAAATGTCCGTGTTTAATCCGTTCGACTTCTTTTTGGAGCCGCACGCTGAGACTTTTCCGTTCCAATACGATGCCGACGAGTTGCGGGAATTGGCGCCGTACCTGGTCAAGTCACCCCTGACGCCGCTGCTCAAGGACTACGTCGCGGCCATTCCGCGCACGCCGGTCCGCACCATTGATTTCATCGTGGAGATCAACCACCGGCTGGCCACCGACATTCGCTATGTAATTCGCATGGAACCCGGTGTGCAGTCGCCCGAAGAAACTCTGGCCAGCCGCTCGGGCTCGTGCCGGGATTCGGCGGCGTTGCTGGTGCAGGCGCTGCGTCACATGGGGCTGGCCGCTCGTTTCGTCTCCGGTTACTTGATTCAGTTGGTGGCCGACGTGAAATCGCTCGATGGGCCATCAGGGGCTTCGCAGGACTTCACGGATCTCCATGCCTGGTGCGAAGTGTATTTGCCGGGCGCCGGATGGATTGGGCTTGATCCGACGTCAGGTCTGCTGGCGGGAGAAGGGCACATTCCGCTCGCTTGCACACCGGAGCCCTCAGCCGCCGCACCGATCAGCGGGGCGGTGGACGAGTGTGAAACCACCTTCGAACATCACATGAGCGTGCAGCGAATCTGGGAAGCGCCACGCGTCACCAAGCCCTACAGCGATGCGCAATGGGAGGCGATTGAGTCATTGGCCAAAGCCGTTGACATCGATCTGGCCGCCGCGGATGTACGGCTCACCATGGGCGGTGAGCCCACCTTTGTCTCGGTGGATGATCCGGACGGCGCCGAATGGAACACGGCGGCGCTCGGGCCGAAAAAGCGCCGCTTGGCCGCGAATCTCTACCATCGGCTCAAGCATCACTATGCACCCATGGGCTTGGCGCATTTCGGGCAGGGTAAATGGTATCCCGGCGAGCAATTGCCGCGCTGGTCGCTCAACTGTTTCTGGCGTCACGATGGCGAGCCGCTGTGGCTGAACCCGCAGTTGGTGGCGGATGAGAAGAAACAATATGCGGTGGATGAAGCCACGGCCAAGAATTTTCTCGCCGAGGTCGCCCGGCAATTGCAGTTGGATCCGGCCTATGTGTTTCCTGCGTACGAAGATGCCTTCTATTACCTGTGGCGCGAGCGTCGTTTGCCGAGCAACGTGGATCCGTTCGACTCGCGATTGGAAGATCCGCTGGAACGAGTCCGGCTTGCCAAGGTGTTCGAGCAAGGCTTGGATACCACCATTGGCCACGTGCTGCCGATTGCGCGCCGCCCCGATGATTCAGGATGGCAGACCAGCCGCTGGTTTTTGCGTGCCGATCGCTGCTACTTGATTCCCGGCGATTCGCCCATCGGTTACCGATTGCCGCTGGAATCGCAACCCTGGGTGGCTAAAGGCGATTTTCCCTTCATTCATGCGCCGGATCCGATGCGGCAATTTCCGCCGTTGCCGACATACGCCGATATCCGCCGGCAATTTCCCGGGCGCGGTACGCCGCCAGCGGCGACCGCAACCACAACTGCAAGCACGACAGCAGCCTCGTCGCCGGCAACGAGCGGCGCGGCCGTGGCCGCAGCGGGCGCGGTGGCGAAGGAGGTGGCGCCGGCACTGCATCAATCCGCGGTCGACGTGGCACGCACCTCGATGTGCGCCGAAACGCGCCACGGCGTGTTGTACATTTTCATGCCGCCGACCCGCGAGCTCGAACATTACGTCGAACTGGTCAATGCGGTAGAAGCCGCGGCAGAAGTGCTCAATCAGCCCATCATCCTCGAGGGCTACGAGCCACCCATCGATCCTCGCCTCGGCAATTTCAGAGTCACGCCTGATCCGGGTGTGATTGAGGTGAATATTCATCCGTCCGCCAATTGGGCGCAGCTCAGCGAACGCACCACGTTTCTTTACGAGAGCGCGCGCGAGTGCCGCCTGACGTCAGAGAAATTCATGCTCGACGGCCGCCATGTGGGCACCGGCGGCGGCAACCACATCGTGCTCGGCGGCGCGCGCGCCAGCGACTCACCGTTCCTGCGCCGTCCGGATTTGCTGCGCAGTTTGCTGTCTTACTGGCACAACCATCCGTCGTTGTCGTATCTATTCTCCGGGCTGTTCATCGGCCCGACCTCGCAGGCGCCGCGTGTCGATGAGGCGCGCAACGATTCTTTGTACGAGTTGGAGATTGCGTTCCGTCAGTTTCCCGAGGCGGGTACTGCCGCGCCGCCGTGGCTGGTGGACCGGCTGCTGCGCAATTTGCTGATCGATGTCTCGGGCAATACCCACCGTACCGAATTCTGCATCGACAAGCTGTATTCGCCGGATGGTCCTACGGGACGCTTGGGATTGTTGGAAATGCGCGCGTTCGAAATGCCGCCGCATGCCCGTATGAGCCTCACGCAGCAATTGTTGCTGCGGGCCATGGTCGCGCGCTTCTGGCGCAAGCCCTACGCGCCGGAGAATCTCGTGCGCTGGGGAACTGAGCTGCATGATCGTTTCTTGATGCCTTACTTCGTAGCGCAAGATTTCAACGATGTGGTCGAGGACATGCGGCGCGAGGGCTTTGCGGTCAACGCCGACTGGTTTGCACCGCATTTTGAATTTCGTTTTCCGAAGTATGGCGATTTCGAATCGCGCGGCATGCAGATGGAGCTGCGGCAAGCCCTTGAACCCTGGCACGTCATGGGCGAGGAGGGCTCGGCGGGCGGCGCGGTGCGCTACGTGGATTCCTCGGTTGAGCGTTTGCAGGTCAAGGTGACTGGGCTTGCCCCGAATCGTTATGCGGTGACCTGCAACGGCCGCAGGATGCCGCTGCGTCCCACCGGCACGGTCGGTGAGTACGTCGCTGCGGTGCGCTACCGCGCCTGGCAGCCGACCTCCGCACTACATCCCCTGATCGGTGTTCATGCGCCCCTAACGTTCGATCTGTTCGATACGTGGATGAATCGCTCTGAGGGCGGCTGTCAGTATCACGTGACTCACCCGGGCGGGCGCAGTCATGAGCGCTTCCCCGTCAATTCATTCGAGGCTGAGAGCCGCCGTCTGGCAAGATTTTTCAGAATGGGTCACAGTGCGGGCACCATGACGGTGGCGGCGGCAACGGTGGATGCAGAGTTTCCCTTTACGCTCGATTTGCGCAAGTGAGTAATGGCTGAAGCGCGCCTTGATACTTATCTGAGTGACGCGCGGCGTTACGATGAGTTGCTCGATGGCGCAGGCGCGGTTCGCCCTCACTGGCGACCGCTGATCGATGCGTTGGCGAGCGACGGCGCTGAAGCGGTGCGCCGCGGTGTCGATCTGGCGCGGCGCCTCATTGTTGAAAACGGCGTCACATACAACGTTTACGCCGATCCCCAAGGCCGCGATCGTCCCTGGGTGCTCGACCCGCTGCCGCTGCTATTGACGGCATCCGAGTGGCGGGAAATCGAGGCCGGTGTGATCCAGCGCGCGCGCCTGTTTGACGCGCTGCTCGGTGACTTGTACGGCGCGCAAAATTTGCTGAGCGATGGCACCGTGCCGCCGCAAGTGCCATTTGGCCATCCAAATTTTCTCTGGCCCTGCCATGGGATCACGCCGCCGCAAGGACGCTGGCTGCAGGTGTACGCCGTGGATATCTCTCGTTCCGCGGACGGGCAGTGGTGGGCGCTCGCCGACCGTACTCAGGCGCCCTCCGGGCCCGGTTATGCCTTGGAGAATCGCCAGATCGTCTCGCGCGTCTTTCCGCAATTGCTGAACGATGTCGGCGTGCGCTCGCTGAATGCATTTTTCATCGCACTGCGGGAAAGCTTGCTGTCGAATGCGCCGGATTCTGAAACGCCCCTGGCCGTGGTGCTGACGCCGGGCGCATTCAACGAAACCTATTTTGAACACGCCTATCTCGCGCGCCAACTGGGTCTGCCGTTGGTGGAAGGACACGATCTGACGGTGCGTGACGATGGCGTGTATTTGAAGACGCTGGGCGGATTGCGCCGCGTGCACGCGATCTTGCGCCGGCTGGATGATGACTTTT
Source organism: uncultured Steroidobacteraceae bacterium (assembly GCA_964657675.1). Lineage (GTDB taxonomy): Bacteria > Pseudomonadota > Gammaproteobacteria > Steroidobacterales > Steroidobacteraceae > Bog-1198. Next base: position 48,165 of record CAZZWE010000008.1, on the reverse strand, counting down.
GCGATCCGGTGGAGCTGCGCGCCGACTCGGCGCTCGGCGTGCCGGGATTGTTGGGCGCGGTGCGCGCGGGCCGGGTCATGGTGGCCAATGCCTTGGGTAGCGGCGTGCTCGAGTCGGCTGCCTGGATGGGGTTCATACCGGCCGCCGCCGAGCGCTTGTTGGGCGAGAAGTTGCTGTTGCCCTCGGTTGCAACTTGGTGGTGCGGCGAAGCACCGGCCCTTGCGTACGTCGTCGAACATATCGACCGGCTGGTGATCAAGCCGGCCTATCCCAATCAGAACTTTGACCCCGTGTTCGCGCGCGATCTGGCCCCGGAGGCGCGCGCAGCGTTGGTGGAACGCATTAAGGCGCGTCCGCACGCCTACGTGGCACAAGAGCGCATGTCATTCTCGCAAACGCCCGTGTGGCGCAGTGCCGGCGGCGGCGGTGGCGGCGCGCAGATACACGGGTTCGCGGCTCGGGCCTTGGGGATTCGCGTCTATGCGGTGGCCACTCCGGAGGGCTACCGCGTCATGCCGGGAGGACTGGCGCGTATCGCGACCGATACAGCGGACATCGTGTCCATGCAGCGCGGCGGCGGCAGCAAAGATGTCTGGGTGCTGGCGGATGATGGCCGGCTTTTCGACGATGCGACCGCGGTCGCGGCGCCTCGAGCGGCCGCGCGTCACGACGATCTGCCCTCGCGCCTGGCGGAGAATTTATTTTGGTTGGGCCGCTACAGCGAGCGCTGCGAAGATAAGGCGCGGCTGCTGCGGGCCACGTTGAGCGTGCGCGCCAATCCTTTGCTCTGGCCGTTGGCGGTGGAGACCTGCGGACATTTCGTCGCGATGGCAAAGCCCGGCACGCCGCCGAAGCTCAGTACGTCGGCGTTGCCGTTTTTGGATCCGGCCAACACCTTGGGGTTGAAGGCAGACTTGCAACGCCTGGCGTGGTGTGCGGCGCAGGCGCGAAGCCAGCTGTCGGCCGAGAACTGGCGTGCCATCAGTGTTCTGCAGCGGGATTTTCAGGAGTACGCGCATTTCAAGCGAGATGAGGGGGAAATCCTCGACTCGCTGCTGCTGTCGTTGGCGGGACTGTCGGGTTTTGCACTTGATGACATGACGCAAAATGACGGCTGGCGCTTGATGATGATTGGCCGGCGCCTCGAACGGCTGCAATTCATTGCCGAGCTCATCTACCATCGCTTGAAAGCAGGCACCGTCCCTTCGCAAAGCGAATTGGAGTGGCTGCTCGACATCGGCGACAGCACGATCACCTATCGCACCCGTTATCTGGCCTCGCCGCGGCTCGGTGAGACCGTCGATCTGTTGGTATTCGATACCAGTAATCCGCGGGCGCTGGCCTTTCAGTGGCAGGCCATTGAACATTCCCTAATCCGAGTGGCCGCCTCGTTGGGCGGAGCGCCGGACGATTCTCTGGATGGTGCCGTTGCGGTGATTGAAGAGATGCAGTTGACGGCGCTCGATGGCGACAGTGCACGGGCCGCTCGTGCCCGCCAAAGTTTGGCCGAGCAGCTGAATGAATTGTCGGTGGCCGCGGCGCGGCTGTCCGACCGGCTGTCGCTGAAGCACTTCTCGCTCATCGAGACCGCCATCCGCACGGTAGCCGCATGACAGCAATGCGCCGCTACCGGGTTCGGCATGAGACCGTGTATCACTACGGCGGCAAGGTGGCTCACTCGCATCAGTTGCTGCATTTGACGCCGCGGGATTCGGCCACGCAAACTTGCCAGTCGCGCAAAATCACCCTCGAACCGCAGCCGAGCAATCGCCGCGAACATACCGATGCCTTCGGTAATCTGGTGACGCGCCTCGAATACGATCTGCCGCATGAACGCCTCGCGGTGCTGGCCGAAGTCGCGGTCGAAGTGCGCGCACCGCAGGACGGCGAGGAAGCCGACAGCGAGGCTTGGGAATCGGTGCGTGAGGGTCTGACCTACAGTGGTGAGCCACTCGCTGCGGATTACTTGGAAGCCTGCCGATTCCGCATGGAGTCGAGCTACGTGAAACTCAAACAGGTTTTCAGCGATTACGGCAGCGATTGTTTCACGGCGGGCGCTCCGATCCTCGCCGGCGCACAAGCCTTGATGCGCAAGGTTTACCGGGAATTCAAATACGCGCCGGGTTCAACCAACATTCGAACCTCGGCGATCGAAGCGTTTGAAACCCGGCGCGGGGTGTGCCAAGACTTTGCCCATGTGATGATTGCCTGTCTGCGCTCGCGGGGCTTGGCGGCGCGCTACGTCAGCGGCTACTTGCGCACCACGCCGCCAGCGTCGGCGGGTCCGTCTTTTGTAGGCGCGGATGCTTCGCATGCATGGGTCTCGGTATTTTGTCCTCCATTCGGCTGGGTGGATCTGGACCCCACCAACGATTTACGCGTGGCCACCGATCACATCGTGATCGCTTGGGGCCGGGACTTTGGCGACGTTTCGCCCTTGCGCGGCGTGATTATCGGCGGGGGCCAGCATCGATTGTCGGTTCGCGTTTCCGTGCAGGCAGAGTAAGATCGACCTCCAGATCCTTCAGGAGAGCAAATTGGCCAAGCCGAATTACCGTCACGCAAAAAAACAAAAAGAAGCCTCGCGCAAGGCGCGCCAAGATGCCAAGCAACAGCGACGTGCCACCGGGCCGGAATTGACCGCGCCGGAGCTGCCCGCCGAGCCGGTTCAGCCCAAGCCAATCGACTGATTTATTACAGGTTTGTCGCTGCTCTGCGACTGGTCATCCAGCATTAACGGGACTTCACAGATCTTTTCGTGATTTCAGCTTTTCAAGGACCGGGAATGGCTGAACAATACCCGCATGTCAGCGCCCATCGCCGCGAGAGTTCGTGCCTCCTGGATAGTGCTGGCGCTTATGTTATCTGCGTGCAACGGGACCGCCGTAGTCACGCTGACGAGCACCCCGTCGACTGATAATTTTCTCGCCTACCGCGTGGGGCTGTCCTCCATTCAGTTGGAAGACTCCAGCGGAAGTTCGGCGTTGAAGGTGCTGCCCAATGGCACCACCGTGGATTTCGTCAATCTGTTGAATTTTAGCGAAGTGCTGGCCGCAGCGGGCGTCGCCAAGGGCACCTACACCAATGCCGTGATGACACTGGATTACAGCAACGCGCAAATCGTCTACGACAACGGCACCTTGGATGGCCTGCCGCTGACGCCTGTGAATTCCAGCGGACAGGCGGCGGGGCAGATCTCCGTGACAGCGACCTTGGACACCACCGCCCCGTTTCGTATCGCGGCCAAGCAGGCCTCTGCGCTGGCCATCGTTTTTAACATGGGCGCAACGAATCTGGTGAACGTGACCAATAAGACGGTGACGGTCACGCCCTTGGTCGGTGCGAGCTCGGTGCCCATCGACACCAAACTCACCAGGATTCGCGGGCCGTTTACCGGCGTGGACGCCACCACGCTGACTTTTACCAGCAGCGTCGAACCGTTCGATCAAGACTTACTGGGCTTAGGGTCACTGACAATCACCCAGAGTGATACCACGACCTACGAGGTGAACGGTCAGCCCAGCATCGGCTCGGCCGGATTATCCGCGCTCTCCGGTGTCTCCGGGGGTGCCTTGGCCGTGAGTTACGGCACGCTCACGGCTGCCGACACCATCACCGACACCACGGCAGCGACCACCAGTTCGAGCAACGTGTCTTTTTTAGCAACGCAGGTGATCGCAGGCAGCAGCGTGCAAGGCACGGGTATTGACCGGGTGACGGGTGTGGTGGCCGCCCGCAGCGGCAACACCTTGAGCCTGGAAGACGCCACGCTGGTTGTTGCCGACGGCACGAATACCTTCATACCGGGGACCACGGTGGTGACCATTGGAACGGGCACGCAAGTCACGACGCTCGGCGAGACGACGGATGAATTTCTCTTGCCGCAAAGCGTATCCGTGGGCGCGGTGATCGATGCGTTCGGGACTGCAACCGACATCGACTCGGGCAATGCCAGCTTGGATGCCACCGCGGGCCGTATTCGGGTCACGCCCTCGATCGTGTCCGGCCTGGTAACGTCGCTGAGTACCACCGGCGTGGTAATGAACCTGGGCTCGCTCGGTGGCCGCTCGGTGGCCGGAATGGATTTCGCCGGCAGCGGCGCCACCCCGACGGCGTACTCTGCCGATGGAACCAACGTCCTGAACCTGACCACCGCCGCCGTTGGCGAGCCGGTCTTGTTCTCAGGTTTCACCAGTGCCTTTGGCGGCGGCGATCCGAACTTCACCGCGATTGCGCCGCCGGTCACTGCCACCGTACCTGCCGGGACGCTGGTCGATCCCACCATCATTCAAGCTCAGCTGGTGGTCGATTGGGGCACGGGCACCGCCGCGCCCTTCGTCAGCATCAACAGCTCCGCGCTGGACCTTGACGTGCACAACGCCGCATTGGGTCAGCGACACTTGATTCAGATCGGCGCCCAAGTCATTGACGTCTCCACGTTGACTCAAGATCCATTGATCTCCGACGGCGCGGCGACAGCTGAACTGTTTTCGATCGGACATGCCGTGAGTTCTTCTGTGGAAAATTTCAACACCTATGCCGCGTTCATCACCCAGTTGCAGACAGAGCTGAATGGCACCACCTTGGCGACAGGAATGACCGCCACGGGGACCTACACGGCATCCACTGCGGCATTTGCTGCAACTGGCATCACGCTGTTCTTGAATAATTGACGATTGCGCCGGTCCCAATTTACTCGCCGTGACTTCTGCCGGGTTACCGGCACGTTGGCCGCGCCCGCACTGTTTCCAAAGTGGTTGTGGGCGGATGCCGAGGCGGCGAGTGCGCCGCAGGCCTATGCGTATGTGGGCACTTATACCCCCAATGGCGGGGGTATCTATCTATTCGGCGTCGATTTGCAATCGGGCGTCATGACCCAGCAGCAAGTGGTCGATGACATCCGCAATCCGACTTGGTTGGCAATCAACGCCGCCAACACCCGGTTGTATGCGGTGAGCGAGATCGACAGCTTCATGGACACGCGCACGGGCGCGGTGGTGGCCTACTCCATCGAGCCGCAGACTATGCAGCTGAAGCGTATCGGCGCTGTGAGTTCCGGAGGCGTGGCGCCATCGCATCTCAGCATTCATCCGTCCGAGAAGTTTCTGTTCGTGGGCAACTATGGCAGCGGTTCCGTGGCGGTCATTCCGTTGGCAGCCGACGGCGGCTTAGGCGACGCGGTCGACATCAGGCCAAGCGTCGGGGCGCATCACCATGCGCGCGCAACCGATGATCCCCCGGGCCAGTTCGCCAGCAGCGATCACGACAGCGCGCACGTGCACATGGTGGCCTCGGATCCGAGCGGCCAGTTTGTCATTGCCAATGATGCCGGTTTGGATTTGACCCTGATCTGGCGCTTGGACATGCAAACGGGACGTCTGCTGCCCGCCGAAGTTCCGGTGTTGCTGGCACCCCCCGGGTCAGCGCCGCGGCATTTCGCATTTCATCCCAATGGCCGCTTCATGTACAACCTGTACGAACACGATGCCAAAGTGGCGGTGTACGATTACGAGGCGGCCCAGGGTGCATTCAAGCTCAAACAATTGGCGGCCAGTCTGCCGCCCAAATTCGCCGGCAGCAATCTCGCCGCTGAAATCGTCATCAGTCCCAACGGTAAATTTTTGTACGTGTCCAACCGCCTGCACAATGCCATCGCGGCGTTTGGCGTCGCCGCGGATGGCCAATTGCGAAATATTTCCGAGACCTGGGTGCATGCGGACTCGCCGCGCAATATCACTTTCGATCCGCGCGGCGAACTGTTGTTCGCCTGCAATCAGAAGGGCGACTCCATCACCTCGTTCCGAGTCAACGCGGCAACCGGCGCACTGACATTCACCGGCCACTTCGAGCCGGTGGGAAGTCCGGCCATGATGACCTTCCTGAAGATGGGCTAACCAGCGTCTCGCCACTTCGCCGCAGCAATTTGCAAGTTTTATAACTGCGGAACGGGCACGCTGCCGGTCGTTGGTTCAGGAAGGCGGCGTGAGCCGGGTGGGTGTCGCCGATAGGCCCAGATCGAACCGCACCGTTGTCATCATCGCGCGATATACTGCCCATCCTGCTCGCGTCAACACGGTGAACGTTATGGATATCGCAATGATTGGTTTGGGTCGCATGGGCGCCAATATGGCACAGCGACTGATGCGCGGCGGTCACCGCGTGGTGGGCTTCGATCCCGCGGAGCCGGCGCGCGCGTCACTTGCAAAGAATGGCGCGGATACCGCGGATACGCTAGAGACCATGGTGGGCAAGCTCAAAGCGCCACGCATCGTCTGGTTGATGGTCCCCGCCGGCGAAATCACCGACGGAACCATCACGAAATTATTGCCCCTGTTGTCGCCGGGCGACACCATCATCGATGGCGGTAATTCGAACTATCGCGACACCCAACGGCGCGCCAAACTCGTCGCGGAAAAGAAAATCGACTTCGTCGACTCAGGCACCAGCGGCGGAGTCTGGGGATTGGCGGAAGGCTACAGCCTGATGATTGGCGGCGAGAAATCCGTGGTTGATCGCCTCAAGCCCATCTTTGAAACTTTGGCGCCGGCGAAGAATCAAGGCTGGGGACATGTGGGTCCCGTCGGTTCCGGCCATTACACAAAAATGGTGCACAACGGCATCGAATACGGATTGATGCAGGCGTATGCGGAAGGCTTTTCCATCCTGCAACACAAAGCGGAATTCAATTTGGATTTACACCAGGTGGCCGAGATCTGGCGCTACGGCAGCGTCGTGCGCTCCTGGCTGCTCGACCTGACCGCGGATTCGCTGCAAAAGAATCCCACCTTGAAAGGCATCGCTCCGTATGTGGCGGATTCCGGCGAAGGGCGCTGGACGGTTGCGGATGCCATTGAATTGGGGGTATCGGCGCCTGTGATCACCCTGTCGTTGTTGGAGCGGCTGCGCTCGCGCGACAATGACTCGTTCACGGATAAAATGCTCGCGGCCATGCGCAATCAATTCGGCGGCCACGAAATCAAAAAAGAATAAGCCGCGTCGATGAAGATTCTGATCGTTGGCGCCGGCGCAATCGGCGGCTACTTTGGCGCACGTCTGCTCGCGGCGGGGCGGAACACCACCTTTTTGGTCAGAGCACGGCGCGCCGAACAGTTGCGCCGCGTGGGACTGCAGGTAACGAGTCCGTTGGGCGACCTGAATTTGCCGACGCCGCCGTTGGTGGCTGCGGGACAGTTCGATTCAACCTATGACTTGGTGGTCCTCAGTTGCAAGGCCTATGACTTGCAAGCCTGCATCGAGGATTTTGCGCCGGCGATGGGACCTGAATCCAAGGTCTTGCCGCTGCTTAACGGTATGCGCCACTTGGAGGTGCTCGATGCACGCTTTGGGCGCGAGCGAGTGCTCGGCGGGCTGGCCAGGATTTCTGGCACGCTGGATTCGGACGGCCGTATCATCCATATGGGTCGCTTCCAAAGTTTCCCCTTCGGTGCCCGGGATCCGAAGTCCCAGGCGCAGGTTGCTGGGTTGGAAGAGACTTTCAAAGTCCCGGGTTTTGAGGCGTTGGCGAGTCCGGACATTGTTCAGGAGATGTGGGAGAAGTGGGTGTTCATCGCCTCAGCGGCGGCCACCACTTGCCTGATGCGTGCGACCGTCGGCGACATGATGAGTGCGGGAGCGCAAGAAATTCCAACCGGAATGTTCGAGCAGTGCAGTGCGATCGCCGCTGCCAACCGCTACCCACCACGGCCGAATGCGGTGAAGATGGGCATTAGCGTTCTGACCGAACCCGGTTCGTCGTTTACGACCTCCATGTTGCGTGACATCGAGCAAGGCAGCCGTATCGAGGCGGATCACATCGTGGGGGATTTATTGAGTCGCCGTGGATCAGTCGCCGCGCCGCTGTTGAGTACCGCCTACGCGCAGTTGCGTTCTTACGAAGCGCGCCGCGCCCGCGAGGCCGCGGCGAAATCCTAGCGCTCACACGGTCGGGACTTCGCTTTTATGGCGGCTCACCGCATCGCCATCCCCGGCTCGCAGTCGCACGAACACCAATGTGGATGCAATGGTGAGGGCAGCGAGGGCATACAGTGCGAGATGGATGCCGTTGATCAATTGCGGTGCCGTGGCGTGTAGCCGGTCGGGGATGAATAAGGCGGCGGCGAGCGATGCGGCCGCCACGCCGAAGCTCACCGCCAGCTGTTGCACCGTACTGGCGATGGTACTGGCCGAACTGGTGTCTCGATCGCCAATATCCGCATACGCCAGCGTGTTCATGCTGGTGTACTGCAGCGAGGTCAGAAAGCCGTAGATGAACGCCATCGCAGCAATCACCCAAACCGCCGTGGTAATACGAATGGTGCCAAACAGCATGATCATCACGCCGAGCATCAAGGTGTTGACGATCAGCACCGCGCGGTAACCAAACTTTCTCAAGATGTGAGGCATGGTCAGTTTCAGGCTCATGGCGGCGAACGCCTGCGGCATGATCAACAGGCCGGACTGAATGGGCGTGTAGCCTAAACCCACTTGATACAACAGCGGCAATAGAAACGGGATTCCGCCGATACCCAAACGCGTAAATAAGTTGCCGCTGATGGCGACTCGGAAGGTGCGCGTGGCCAGCAGTTGAAGGCGCAGCAGCGGATGGCGGGTGCGCCGGGTATGCAAGCCGTAGGCCGCCAACAGCACCGCGGAGATGGCCAGTAAGCCGAGCATTTCCCGGCCGCTCAACGTGGTCTCGCCGAACACTTCGAGCACATAGGACAGCAATGCGATCCCTGAACCGAACAGTGCCAAGCCGATGACATCGAGCGGGGTGTTGCGAGCTTCGCGGTAGTTGGGCAGATGGCGATACACCATGTACAAGCCCACCAGTCCGATGGGAATGTTGACGAAAAAAATCACGCTCCAATGAAAGTAGCCAATGATGGCGCCGCCGATCACCGGACCTAACATGGGGCCAACCAAGCCGGGGATGGCCACGAAACTCATCGCGCTGATCAGTTCAGACTTGGCGAAACTGCGCACCATGGTGATGCGGCCCACCGGCAGCATCATCGCGCCGCCGCCGCCCTGCAAAATACGAAAGGCCACCAGCCAGTGGATGTCGCGTGAGATCCCGCACAAAAATGAACCGAGGGTAAAGATTCCGATGGCGGAGGCGAACACCCGCCGAGTGCCGAAGCGATTGGCCATCCATCCGCTGATCGGAATGAATACCGCAAGACTCAAGGTGTAGCTCGCAAGCACCGCCTTCATGCTGAGCGGCGGGACCTTCAGGGCGTGAGCGATGGCGGGCACCGCGGTGTTCAAGATGGTCGTATCGAGGGACTCCATGAAGAATCCCACGGCCACGAGCCAGGGCAGCAACCGCTTGGCGGTCGCCGTTAACGCCGGCTCGTCAGGATCCTGCAAGTGCCGCGTCTACGATGCTCTGCGCTTCTGTGATGAGACGGCGCAAATGCCCGTCATCATGGAAACTCTCCGCGTAGATTTTGTAGATGTCTTCGGTGCCTGACGGGCGCGCCGCGAACCAACCGCCGGCCGAAACCACTTTAACGCCGCCGATCGCGGCGTTGTTGCCGGGCGCGTGGGTGAGAATGGCTTGAATGGGTTCACCGGCGAGTTCAGTACTGCGGATCTGCTGCGCGTCGAGTTTGCTCAAGCGTTTCTTTTGCGCAGCATTGGCCGGCGCATCGATTCGATCCGCGTAGAAGCGCCCGAGCTCTTGGGTCAGGGCCTGATAGCGCTGGCCGGGATCAGAGCCGGTACGCGCGGTGATCTCGGCAGACAGCAAGGCGGGTGCCAGCCCGTCCTTATCCGTGGTCCACACGCCGCCATCGAGCCGGCTGAACGAAGCGCCGGCACTTTCCTCGCCACCGAACCCCAGGCTACCATCGACCAATCCGGCGGCGAACCACTTAAAGCCTACGGGCACCTCGTAAACGCGGCGTTTGAGCTTGCCGCCCACTCGATCGATCATGGCGCTGCTGACTACCGTCTTGCCGATCGCCGCATCGGATCGCCACTGATGGCGATGGCTGAACAGATAGTCGATGGCCGTGGCCAGGTAATGGTTGGGCGGCATCAGGCCGTTGCTTTTGGTTACGATGCCATGCCGATCATGGTCGGTGTCGCAGGCAAAAGCGATATCGAAGCGATCTTTCAGGGCAATCAGGCGTTGCATGGCATACGAGGAAGAAGGATCCATGCGAATCTTGCCGTCCCAGTCCAACGTCATAAAACGGAAGGTGGGATCAACTTCCTCGTTGACCACGGTCAGGTCGAGAGCGTACTGCTCGGCGATTCGACCCCAGTAATGCACGCCCGCGCCGCCGAGCGGGTCCACGCCCATGCGGATGCGGGAGTCGCGGATCAAGGCCATATCGAGCATGCCGCCCAGCTCGCCAACGTACTCGCCGAGATAATCATGCAGATGCGTGGTCGCGGCACGTCGCGCTGCATCGCTCGACACCCGGCGGACCTTATCGATGCCGGTGGCCAGAATCTCATTGGCCCGGTTTTCGATCCAACCGGTGATATCCGACTCAGCCGGGCCGCCATTGGTTGGGTTGTATTTGAAACCGCCGCTATCGGGCGGATTGTGAGAGGGCGTAATGACGATGCCATCGGCCAGCTTCGAATCGCGGCCGCTATTATATTTCAGGATGGCGCGCGACACGGCGGGAGTGGGCGTGTACTCATCGTTAGGCGCGATCATCAACTCGACGCCGTTGGCGGCCAACACTTCCAGTGCCGTCGCAAAGGCGGGCGCCGAGAGGGCATGCGTATCGAACCCCATGAACAAGGGTCCGTCGATGTGCTTCAAATGGCGGTACTCGCAGATGGCCTGACTGATAGCCAACACGTGGTATTCGTTGAAGCTCACAGTAAACGAGCTGCCGCGGTGTCCGGAGGTTCCGAACGCCACTCGTTGCTCTGCGATCGCGGGATCCGGCCGCTCCGTATAGTAGGCCGTGATCAGCCGCGGAATGTTGGTGAGCGCGCTCGCCGGCGCGGGTTGGCCGGCGAGTGCGTGTACCCGAGGCGGGGCCACGCTCGCGTTCAAGTGGTTGCCAGTGCCGCGCTCTTGTCCTTGATCCGCTGCATCAACTCGGTCCAGGACTTGACGAACGATGCCGCGCCTTCGACCTGCAGTTGGGTCGCGATGGCTTCAACATCGATGCCGGCTTTGGCAAACCGTGCGAGTACCTGTTCGCCGTCGCCGCCATCGACTGGCATGACACCGGACAACGTGCCTTTTTCGGCGAAGGCGATCAACGTCTTCTCCGGCATGGTATCCACCGTCTCGGGCGCAGCCAGCGCCTTCACGTACAGATCGGCCGGCGCCTTCGGATCCTTGGTGCCGGTACTGGCCCAGAGCATGCGCTGCTTGCGTGCGCCCTTGGCTTGTAAGTCCTGCCAACGCTTGCTGGCGATCAGATCGCAGTGCGCCTTGTAAGTGCGCTGCATGATGGCAATGCCCAGTTTATTGACCAGATCAGCCGGCGCTTTATCGGCCACGGCCCGATCCCAACGGCTGACGAACACCGATGCGACCGAACTGATTTTAGGATCCAAGCCCGCTGCAATGCGGCGCTCGATGCCGCGCATATAGGCTTCCGCGACCTTCAAATATTGTTCTCGGGAGAACAGCAACGTGACATTCACCGGTACGCCGGCGAATATCGCGGCTTCGATAGCGGGGACGCCGGCCGGAGTGCCAGGAATCTTCACGTACAAGTTGGGCCGATTGGCTGCCTTGTGAATGTTCAATGCCGCTTGGATGGTTCCGTCGGTATCGTTCGCCAACAGCGGCGACACTTCCATGGACACCCATCCGTCCACACCCTGAGTACTGTCGAAGATTGGCTTGAACAAATCCGCGGCACGCCGCAAATCCTCGAGCGCCAACTCCATAAACAATCCCTCGCCGCTAAGACCGGAATCCGCCTTTTGGCGAATGCCTTTATCGTAGGCGGCCGTTTTGCCGATGGCTTCATCGAAGATCGTGGGGTTAGACGTCAGCCCAGTCACCGAATACTCTTGGATATAGCGCTTGAGCGTGCCGTCGTCGAGAATTTCGCGCGTGATGTTGTCAAGCCACAGGCTTTGACCCAATTCATGCAGGCTTTTTGTTGCAATCATAATCACACCTTAAAATCGTTGAGTTGATAGTTCTTCAGTTCGGCTATGCGTTCAATGGTGAGGTCGGGCGCCGGGGTCACTGTCTTGGAGGCCGGGTCCAGCGCGTAGTGTCCCTGCCGTACGAAAACCGTAGTCAATTTAGAACCCATGACGGTTTTCATGGCCGCCAACAAATTGGCCTTGTCATCGACCATAACATAGTGAGATGACGGGTAGCGGCGCTGCATATGATCCAGCACCTTTTCCTTGTGTAGGTAAATGAGAACCCGGCCTTCGACCGCTGACCAAATGCCGGAGCGTTGAATCTTGCGCGGCTGAAACACGATATCGCCGTCAGACAACACCACCGGCCTGCCCAAGGTTCGAAGGTGAGCGATGGACTCCAAGGCGCCGGGAAACAGGTGCTCCGAAAACGGGTATTCGAGCACGAAGTGCGACATGTCGAGCAGCTCGGCATGATCATCGAGGCCCACCCGGAAATCTTGCAAGCTGCCGAGGTAATCAACGACCCCTAATTCCTCACGGCGCTTGGCGATCAGCGACCAATAGCGCGCGCGCTCGAATGCACCGAATGATTCCTCCAGGCGATCGCCGAGATCCTGGCCGAAGCGATCGTTATCCAACAGGGTGTTGTCGACATCGAGTAGGAAAGTGGTTGCATCAGGATTCATCACGACGGTGCTTTCTCCGGCTGGGGGTCATGCCAGCTTTCGCCGCCATTCACCAGTTCGGCGGCGGCCTCGGGTCCCCAGGTTCCCGGCTCGTATTCAATCACAGGTGGGGCGTTGGTGAGTACCGGGTCGACTACCTGCCAGGCGGCTTCAACGCTGGCGTCCTGGGTAAACAACGCCGTATCGCCTCGGACCGCATCGCCGAGCAGCCGTTCATAAGGAGCCTTCTCGCGGCGCGACTTGTGGCGGGCCGTCAGCTCCACCGGTTCGCCTTTCATGTTTTCGCCGTTTTGCTTGACCAGCGCGCCGGTGCAAATCACCACTTCGGGACTTAAGCGCAGCCGAAAGTAATTGGCCGGCAAACTTTCGCTGGGATCGAAGATGGCCAGCGGTGGCCGCTTCAGCGTGATCATGACTTCGGTGGCGGAAATAGGCAGGCACTTGCCCGCGCGGATAAAGAAGGGCACCCCGGCCCACCGCCAGGTATCGATATGCAGACGCAAGGCTGCAAAGGTTTCGATTTGCGAATCTTTGGCCACGCCTTTCTCGTCGCGGTAGCCGCGGAATTGACCTCGCACCACTTCCTTCGGATCGAGCGGCCGCATGGCGCGAAAGATTCGCAGCTTCTCCGCCTGCACCAGTTGCGGATCATGCCCGATGGGTGCATCCATGGCTAACAAGGCGATGACCTGCAACAGATGGTTTTGCACCACGTCGCGAATGGCACCCACTTCCTCATAGAATCCGCCGCGGCCTTGTACACCGAAGTCCTCCGCCATGGTGATCTGTACGTCGCGTATGTATTCGCGGTTCCAAATCGGCTCGAGGAAACTGTTGGCGAAACGGAAATACAAGATGTTTTGCACCGCCTCCTTGCCAAGATAATGGTCGATGCGAAAGATGGAGGCCTCATCGAAGACCTCGTGCAGAGTTTTGTCGAGTGCTTGCGCGCTGGCTAAATCGCGTCCAAAGGGTTTCTCGACGATGACCCTCGCGTGGTCGGCACAACCGGATTTCTCAAGACCGCCGACGACATTGCCGAACATGCTCGGGGGTATGGCCAGGTAATGAATGGGGCTTTGCGCGGCGCCCAGGGTTTTGCGCAGTTTCGTGTAGGTTTCCGCGTCGGTGTAGTCGCCATCGACATAGCGCAGCAGCGCGGCAAACTTCGCAAATGTTTTTTCGTCAAAGTCGCTGCCGCCGTGTTGCACGCTGTCTTTGGCGCGCGCCTGCAGTTTCTCGAGATTCCACGTGGAGCGCCCCATGCCAATGACGGGCAGGTTGAAACCATCTCGGCGAACCATGTCATACAGCGCCGGAAATATTTTCTTGTAGGCCAGATCCCCCGTAGCACCAAAAAATACGAAGGCATCCGATTGAATCTTGCTCATGAGTGTCTCGTTCGAAGTTCGCGGCGAAGTTGTTCCAATTGCTCGATCAGATCCAGCGCCAGTGCCACCCCGGCCAAATTCAATTCCAGATCGCGTTGCAGGCGCACCGCAAGTCGTGCGCGGCGCAATGCACCGCCGCTGAAATGCCAATGCGGCGAGACACTGACGGTCGTCAGCACACCTTCCTCGACGAATTCCACGATGTGCCGCTCGTCCACGGCACACATGCGACTCAAGTCCTGCAAGCTCAGCTGTACGGTGTCGTCCAAAATGCTGCCTTGCAGCGCGGATTCCTCTAATTTGCTCATCTTATGCTCCTAATCCAGCGCGCGGATTGAACGGCAGTGCGGCAGCCATCGCGGCATAGGCGGCCTTGGCCGCGTCATTGTCCGCAGGCGGTAGTGCGATTTGCAGGACCACGTAAAAGTCGCCCGGCGGTTTGCTCGGGATGCCGCGCCCTTTGAGGCGCAGCTTGCTGCCCGCGTGCGAGCCGGGCGGTATTTTCAATTCAACGGTCCCCCCGGGCGTGGGGGTCTGCACAGTCGCGCCGAGCGCCGCCTCCCAAGGCGTGACCGGCAATTCCAGCGTCAAGTCGCGTCCATCCACGCGGTATAAGGGATGCGGACGAAATTCGACTTCAATGAACAGATCTCCGGGAGGCACATCCGGCGCGGGGCGCGAGCCTTGCCCGGCCAGACGAATCTGCTGGCCCGCCAGCACTCCCTTGGGGATCTGGACATTGAGCACGCGCTCGCGCGCCGTCAGTCGACCCTCAGCATCGAACTCCGGCATGGATAGCGTGAACGAGCGGCTGCCGCCATTGAGCGAGGCCTCCAAATCCAAACTGACCTTGGCGTGATGGTCTTCGCCGCGATCGGGGCGGAATGCACCGCGACCGCCGCCGCGGGCGCGACCTTGGGCCCCGAACATGGATTCGAAAAAATCGCTGTAGTCGGCATTGCCCGGTCCCGCACCGCTGAATTCGAAACCTGAATCCCAATTTGGCGGCGGTTTGAAATCCTCGCCGGGCCGATGCTGGCCTAACTGATCGTAGGCGGCGCGTTTCTCCGCGGTCTTGAGCACTTCATACGCTTCGCCGACTTCTTTGAAGCGAGCTTCAGCATCCTTTTCCTTGCTGACATCCGGATGATACTTGCGGGCGAGTTTGCGATAGGCCTGCTTGATCTGCGCCTCGGTTGCATCCCGCGCGACGCCCATGACCTTGTAATAATCCTTAAACTCCACCGCTCACCTACTCAAGCTGACGAATGAGAATACTACGCGCATCTAGCCGCCGGATCACAAAGCCGCTGTCAGCAATGTCCTACGTCAAAGCTGGTAAGCCACTGTCAACAGCAGGCCCTCGCCGATGTCGCGCCACAGTCCTGCAGGATGCGCGTCAAATGTGACCGACTCGGGAATCAAGGATTCAATCCATTTGGCGAGCCAGTTGATTTGCGCCGGATCGTAAAACACCATGGCGCACTCGTAATTAAGCAACAGACTGCGCGAATCAAGATTCGGCGAGCCGGCAAATGCCAGGGACTCATCGAATACCACCGCTTTGGCGTGGTTCATGTACGGGGACAAATGTACGTTGACGCCGGCCTGGCTCAGAGCCCGCAACGAGCGGTTGCGCGCGAAATCTGCGAGACGATGGTTGGATACCTTGGGGATGACCAAATCGATTTGTACGCCGCGTCGTGCGGCCAAACGCATCGCGGTTTCCAAGCTCACATCCGGCACGAAATAGGGCGTCACCGCGAGCATGCGCTCGTGGGCTTGAAAGCAGGCATCGATCAGCAACGCGTGCACGGTGTCCTCGGTTTGATCGGGGCCGCTGGGGAGAAATTGGGCACGGCCGCGCGCGGCGGGCGCGGGCGTGGCGGTGGGCGTCTGGCCTGAGGACTGAACCTGCTCATTCTTCAGCAAGGGCGCGATGACGTCGGCGGCCGCCATCTCCACGGAATCCTGGGATACGGGCTTGCCCCCCGCTGCCACCCAATCCGCTTCGAATTGCGCGGCCGCCGCATGGGCCGGCGCGCCGCGCAGCGTGAATGTCAGATCGCGCCAAGGCGCGACACCGTCCGCGCCCGAGAAATATTCCGCCGCAATGTTGCGGCCGCCGGCCCACAGTTGTTCGCCATCGGCGATCACCATCTTGCGGTGATTGCGCAAGTTGCGCGGACCCTGGGTCTTGCGGGCAAACAGCGGACTGAAAATGGCGGTTTCAATGCCCGCGGATTCCATTTGCTTGAAGCGGGCGCGCGGCAACTGCAGCGCGCCGACGCCGTCTAGGAGCAAACGGACCTGCACCCCGCGGCGCGCACACGCCATGAGGCGCTGCATGGCATCGCGGCCGAACACATCATCACCCAGAATATATGTGCACACATCCAAACGTTTTTTCGCATCATCGAACGTGCGGAACAGCGCAGCCGCCGACTCGCGCCCGTCTTGATGCATTTCGGTCAGTGACGGCGCGGCGCCGGGCAAGCCAAAACTCTCGATGAGTTCCTCGGCCCAGTGATGCGCGGCGGTGCGCACCCCGGACCAGCGAATCGTTCTGCGCGGCATTTTTCTGCGCCCAAACAAGATGTACATGGGCAGCGCCACGTAGGGCAGGGCAATCATGCCCAGTACCCACGCGATGGCGATGGCCGGCGGACGCCGTTCGCGTTCGACGCGCGTGGTGAGCACGTAGAGCAGCACGCTCGCCAGCACCACCATGGAATGCAGCGTAATGCGTGGGAACCAAGCATTCATCGCCGTGCCGCCAAGCGCTGCAGCACGGCCGGCATCAGGTCGGGAAGATCCTCTGCGAGCAGCCCGGGGCCAAAGGCGGTTGCGGCATCGCCGTGCAACCAAACGCCGGCCGCGGCGGCCAGAAACGCCTCCATTCCTTGCGCCAGTAGCCCGAGGATCAATCCCCCTAAGACATCGCCGGACCCTGCGGTCGCGAGCGTGGGCGGTGCGTTGCTATTGATGGCAGCGCGGCCATCGGGCGCGGCAATGACGGTGTCCGCGCCTTTCAACACGATCACGGCGCCGCTTAAGCGGGCGGCCTCGCGGGCGCGCTTGAGCTTATCGCCGCCTAAATCGAAAATTCTTTTGAACTCACCCTCGTGCGGGGTCATGACCACTGGCCCGTGGATGGCACCAAACAATTCCGCTGGGTTTAAGGCGAATACGCTGAGAGCATCCGCATCGAGCAATACGGGCTTGGAAGTTTTGAGCATGCTCAAGGCATGCGCTTGCGTGGCCGCGTTCACGCCGGCACCCGGACCGATCGAGAATGCGGAGTAACGTCGATCTTGCAGCAATCCGTCCAGCTCACCGGCCTGATTCAATGGCTGCACCATGATGCTGGTGAGGGCGGCCGCATAGATCGGAAAGGCAATTTGAGGAACGGCCAAGGTCGTCAGGCCGCAACCGATGCGCGCCGCGGCACGGGCCGCCATGCGGGCGGCACCGGTCATCGGATAGCCGCCGAACAACAGTGCGTGGCCTCGGCTGTATTTATTGCCGGCCGCCTGAGCGCTCGGCAGTTGAGTAAGCCACAGGGACGGGGAGTTTTCCCAGGTCTCGATGTTCAATGCGTCGATGACTGTGTCGTCGATGCCGATGTCTGCCAGTTCCACCTCGCCGCATAAGTCACGGCCGGGCAGCAACACATGCCCGGGCTTTTTTCGCGCAAAGGTGACGGTGCTGTGGGCGGCGACGGCCCCGGCGGCGCTGCCGGTGTCGCCCATCACCCCGCTCGGGACGTCCACGGCGATGAGCGGAATTTTCGATCGGCTCGCCTGAGTTAGCGTGTCGGTGATCTCGGCGCTCATGCTGCGATTCAGTCCCGCTCCAAAGATGGCATCCACGATGAGCTGGCTGCCTTGCAAAGCCGCCGGCGTCAACGGCAAGGTCGGGCCGCTCCAGTGTGAAGCGTGTAGTTTGGCATCGCCCCGAAGGCTCGCGATATCACCGTCCAGCGCCACTTGTACGGTCCAGCCTTGCTGCGCAAGCACGCGGGCGACGACGAAACCGTCACCGCCGTTGTTGCCGGGACCGCACAGCACGATGACCGGCCGCGGCGACCAACGCCGTTGGATATGGTCGGCCACCGCAGTGCCGGCCCGCAGCATCAATTCACTGCCTGCCGTACCGCCGCGCACAGCGGCCGCGTCGGCCTGCGCCATCTGTGCAACCGTCAACAACTCCTGGCTCATCGTGAGCCGACCCAACTGCCCACCGCCGCCGTGAGCGCCATGGCGAGCGCACTCCAGAAGGTTACGCGCAGTGCGCCGACTCGCGGGTCGGCGCCTCCCACTTTGGCGGACAAAGCGCCAAGCCCCATCAGGCATGCCAACGACACGACGGCAATGGCGCCCATCAGGTACGCCGGTGGCGCCAACGGAATCACCGCCAGAGGAACTGCGGCGCCCACTGAAAAGCTCGCCGCAGAGGCCAGCGCCGCTTGCAGAGGCCGCGCGGCGGTGGTGGGCGACAACCCCAGCTCATCGCGCGCGTGCGAGCCGAGAGCATCGTGCGCCATCAACTGTTCCGCGACCTTGGCGGCCAGAGCCTTATCGAGGCCACGGCGCACATAGATATCGGTCAGTTCGCGTTTTTCGCCGCTAAAATCTTCGTGCAGCTCCGTCTTTTCCTGCGCGATGGCCGCAGCCTCGGTATCGGATTGGGAATGCACTGAAACATACTCGCCGGTGGCCATGGACATGGCGCCCGCCACCAGTCCGGCGGTGCCGCTCAGCAGCAAGTTGGCATGCGAGGCGTGCGCGGCGGCCACGCCCAGAATCAAGCTCGATGTCGAGACGATGCCGTCGTTGGCGCCTAATACAGCCGCGCGCAGCCAACCGGTTCGGCCGAGGTTATGCCGCTCGTGCAAGGCAGACCTATGCCCTGCCGGTGCGAGGTCCCAGCAAAAACCAGAAAATCAATCCGACCAGCGGGAACAAGATCACCACCACAGTCCAAATGACTTTTCGTTCAGTGCTCGCGCCACTTTGAAAAATGTTCACGATCGCCCAGACATCAGCGATCAAAAGAATCAACCCTAAAATTCCACCGCGTTCCATGACATCCCCTCTGTAGCAGGGCTCTTACGCTACACGTTTCGGGGCCTCGGCGGCTACAAAAACAGCAGGATTCCGCCAATGGCGCTCAAGGCCAAGACCATTTTTTCGAATAATTCTTGATTGACCCGCATCAGCAGCCAGCGTCCACCGAAGGCGCCCAAGACCACTGCGGGCGCAAGTGCCAAATTGAATCCGAAGCTGTGCGTGGTAATCAATCCCAGATCCACCATGAAGGGTACCTTGAACAGATTCAGCAGCAGGAAGAACACCGCCGCGGTACCAACGTATTCCATTTTTGGCAGCCGCATGGCAACGAAGTAAATCGCCATCAACGGCCCGGCCGCGTTCGCAATCAGCGTGATGAATCCGGCCAACATGCCGATGAGCGCAGCGATGGTCCAGTGAATTTGCAGGCCGGTATCACCGCGCTGTCCGGGGAGATATCGGCGCGCGAACCTCATCCCCGCCAGCATCAGAATGATGGCGCCGATCATGACTTTGGCGGTGTGGTCCGAAATTCTGCCCATGGTTAAATAACCGAGAAACACGCCAAACGCCGTCCAGGGAAACAGCCGCCACAAAAAACGCCACTGCGTGTGTTTGCGGTAGGCGTACACGGCCACAAAATCGCCAAAGATCAGCAACGGCAGGATCAGGCCGCTCGCTTGTTTGCTGCTGGGAAAAACCTGGGTAAATAGCGCGATCGACAAAATGCTAAGACCGGTGATGCCCGCTTTGGCCACCCCCACCATGAATGCGCCCAACAGCGCGCATACCCAAAGCCATGGATCGGTAATCACAGGAGTTGATTCAGGCTGCGCCGGCCAAGGCGCGTGATGCTGTTAGTTGTTGGTGTAGAACTGACGCAAGCGGTGCAGATCGATGATGACGTCGTAGTTCTGTCCTTCAGGCAGGACGTAACCGGAGCTGAAGTCATAGCGGGCATCCAGATTTTGAATCTCCGGATGCAAATCGTGCATCGCGCGTTTGAACATTTCCCGCGGCACCCACTCGGAGTTCGACGACAGTGACCCGAACTCATCGTGATAAATGGTCGCCGTGGAAATGTCCGCGGGCGATGAGGCGATGGCAAATATGCGCGGCGGCCGCGGCCCGTCCAAGCGAACATGCTTGGCGCCTGCGAGGATGAGTTGCCATTCATTACCCTGAGGAACCGCAATCAGCGCGTAGGAGTGATGCTGGGCTGTGAGAAAGCCCAAGGCCACAGCCAGAACGGCGAGCAATCTGCGGGCACTCGTACTCCAATATTCGGTCAGGGCGGACACGGATGCGACCAAGAAGCACAGTAGCACGGCCGTCATGGCCAAAATGGTGCGATACGTGGCGTAGTGCTCCGAGGCGATCAAGCTGACCGCGCAGGCGAAGGTCGGCAGTCCGACTAGCGCGGCCAGCCAGATCATGCCACGGGTGCGACCATAGCGGCGCCATTCCAAGAACACGCCGGCGATCAGGATCAAGCCGGCCAGCGCGGCCCCGCCCATGTACAGGGAATGATCGCGCAGGTTGTTGTCGTTGAGTACGAATAGGCTCAACGCATTGGGGACTGCTTCGCGCAGGAACCAAGCAATTTTTTCCACCCAGTGGTGCTCGAAGGCAATACGCCCGGATTTGACGAACACACCGGCGGCATACAGCACTGACATGGTGACGTAGGCCAGCGCCAACGAGAGACTGACGACGCCCAAGTGGATGCCCAGCCAACGGATTGACTGCGTCAACGAACGATGCCGCTGCGCAATCAGTGCGGCAGCCAGCGGCACGATGTAGAACATGGCGCTTGGCTGATAGATCAGGGCGCTGACCACCATCAGACTAACCGCCAGCAACCATTGAGTGACGGCGCGTCCCATGCCGGCGCGCAAGCCGATGGTCAGCGCGCCATCCGCGGTAAAGAAGCCGGCCACGGCCAGCAGTGCGGTCGCCGCATACGGCCAACCCACTGCCCAAGAGGCCACCACCTGCGATGAAGGCACGAGCGTCAGCAGAATCGCAAAACTCAAACTGGGACCGAAGCGCCAACCCAACGCGCGCAAGGCGCGAAAACTCACCAACGACAATGCGCCGAGCAGCAGTGCCGCGATGAAGCGCATCCATTGCAGATTCTGCACACTACTCGTTTGTCCATAGGTCGCTTGCAGCAGCCAGCCGTAAATCGGCCGTGCATGTGATGCACAGAATTTGACCACCTTGCCGACTTCCTCATGGGCTTCGCGCAGGTTCGAGTAGTCATCGCGCAAGCCGAAATCATGAAATGTGGTCGGCCAGTAGGTAAGCAGCGGCACACTGAACAGCAGTACGGTCAATACCCAGGTGCGAATGCCCGGCAAGGCTCGCGGCTTCGAGATGGCGTTGGGCGTGCCGACAGGCACTGCGACGGCCGGCTCGTTCAGTACGGTTTTCGGGAGGCTCATAGGTGTCAGCCGATTCTATCGACCCGATGCCGAAATTCCGTGCGGGAAGTGCGAAAAATACGTTAAATCTCTGTTAACTGGACAGAATGAGGCGCGGTCTATAGCCCGCCTCTCAGGCCGCGACGCAGAGGTTTTTGCCGGCGTGTTTCGCCTGGTAGAGCGCGGCATCCGCGCGGTCAAATGTGGACTCCGGCGCATCGCCTTCCTTGAGCTCGGTGATGCCGCAGGAAACGGTCACCAGTACCGGCGTGCCGCGAAAATGAAAGCGCAGCGCCCCGACGGCCGAGCGTACCTCGTTGGCAATTTGCATCGCTTCAGGCAGCCGCACATCCGCCAGCAACATCACAAATTCCTCGCCGCCGATTCGGGCAACGAAATCGCCGCTGCGTGTCGCGGCCATGAAGCAGGACGCGACGCTTTGTAGCACCCGGTCACCCGCTCGGTGACCGTAGCTGTCGTTAATCAACTTGAAGCCATCGATGTCCCACAACAGCATCGCGAGCGGATTCTGATCGCGGGGTCCGCGCGCAATTTCCTGCTTGAAGCGCTCATCGAAAGATTTTCGATTGGCAAGTCCGGTCAACGGATCGAGCCGCGCGACTTGTTTCTCGTTCGCGAGCTTGGAATTCAGCTCCGAAGTCTCACGTTCCAAATCAGCGATGCGGGCGCGCATGCGGTCCGACCGCGACGTGAAGTCGAGCAGCCGGGTTTCCTGCCTGGCGCGAAATTCACTCACCTGATTCGCAACCCGCTCGAGCCGTTGGCCGATCAGCGCTTGCAGCAGCTTAAGTTCGGTCGCGCCGCTCACCTCGCTGGTAAGTTCACGCACCTCGCTGATGACGGTGTCGCTGTGGATCTGCGAGTCTTCGAACTGTGAGCGGCTGGCGCTGGTCGACTCGGCCAGATAACCGCCCATTTCCTCCAACCTCTGCGTCACTTGCGAGAAGACGGCGGCGGTCTGCAACCGCTCGCGCGCCAGCTGCTCGCCGTGTTCGTAAATAAGGTCCGCCACCCGCATCAAAATTGCCGCCAGCCCTCGATCGTTGGTGGCGTGGGCGAGTTCGGCAATCAGGGTCTGCCCGGCGGTGGGCGTGGATTCGCTCGGCGGCAGCCGCTCCAACAAGGTTCGAATGGCGACGCGTGTTTGGGTGTCGGTCGTGGCGAAACTGATGGTCGGCACCGGCGCAACGGCATCGACGGCAACGACCGTGGTCGTCAGCGATTCCGATAGTTTGGCGAGCTCTTCAGCATCGGCATTGCGCCGATTGGCGGCGGCGAGCGCGATCAACTCATCATCGAGCTGCGGATTGACGCCCATGCCCGCCGCGCACAGACGGCCAATCAGGCGGCGCAGCACCTGTTCAATCTGGCGCCAACGAGCTTCCTCCGCCTCCATCTCAACCAGAGAGTCGCGGTACTTTTGTTTCCAATCGGAGGTTTCAGACACGATCCTTGGGATACTACAAGAACCGCATGCGAACGGCGTCACGAACCTTCGCGTTATGTGACGGAATCATGATGCAAGTCCCAGCGTCGCCAAGGCCTTTCTGGCTAGATTGCCGCAAGGTAACAAATCATGGCGCCCAAGCTCGCTCTCATCATTGCACTGCTGCTGGGCTCATCGTCAGCGGCCCTCGCGAACTCCAAGATCTACAGCTATGTGGATGAGCAGGGCACGCGCCATTTTACAGATGTACCTGACAATAATCGTTACCGCCTGCTGGTGCTGTCGACGCAGGATCGCACCAACAGCGGCGATCGTTACGATTCTCAGCTGCTGGCGCGGGCGACCCAGTTCGATTCCATCATCGAGCATGCCGCGGTGTCTGCGGCGGTTGAGCCTAATTTGTTGCGCGCCGTCATCGTGGTGGAATCCGGTTTTAATTCCCGCGCTTTATCTAAACGCGGCGCTGTGGGCTTGATGCAGCTGATGCCGGCAACGGCCAGCCGCTTCGGCGTATCGAATCCCTACGATCCGCGCGAAAACGTGCACGGCGGCGCGCGCTACCTGAAGTTCCTGATCGATCGTTTCGGCAACAATGTAAGGCTGGCATTGGCTGCTTACAACGCCGGCGAGGAAGCCGTTGATCGCAACGGCGGACAAATTCCGCCCTTTACCGAAACCATGGCCTACGTGCCGCGGGTTCTGAAAATCTACCGCATGCTGACCGACCAATCACGGTCCAGTCTCCTCGCTAGCGGCGCTTCGACTTGATGGCGGTACCCGCGATCTCGAAATGAGCGCCGCGCACCAGCTTTGAAACGCCGATGAAGGCACGAGCCGGGAAATGGCCGTGAAAATAGCCGCGGTAAACCGCATTGAACTTGGCGTACAAATCCAGATCCGTGCAGTAAATCGTCGTTGAGACCAGGTCATCCATCGTGAGCCCGGCTTCCGATAAGGTTTTCTGCACGGCGTCCATCATCAAGCGCGCCTCGGTTTCAGGATCGGCGGCAGCCTGGCCGGTGGCCGTGTCCAATCCAATATGTCCCGCAACGTAGAAGGTGCCGGATTCCATGACGCCGTTGCTGAAGGGCGGAGAGGTTTTCGCGTCGTACCCCGGCGGTTCGATGTACTGGCGGTCAGGCGTTGCCGCTTGG
>CAZZWE010000008.1:0-23868 GCA_964657675.1 uncultured Steroidobacteraceae bacterium | reverse complement strand
AGTGGCCATTAATATTTTGTGCACGGTGTCTCCGTTTTTGAGGTTGGGCGGTCCTGATGACGATATCACGAAGCATTGCGCCTTGATTACCCGGGAGGGCGGCCACATTCAGTGGGCGTGAACTTGGCTGCCGATCATGCTGTGGTGATGCAAGGCTCCGGCATCCTGTGCCGCGAATATAGCCTGATGCTCGAAGCGCGCGGCATAGAGCACGAGATGCTGGCGCGCGACCTCCTGTGGGAATTGTCAGTAGCGCCCGAACTGAAGCCCAAGGCTGAGGAAGAGATCCGCCGCTACACCGCCGAACGGGCAATTGTTCGTCCAACCCTGGTGCGGTTTGAAACCTACCCGGTTGGGTGGCTGGCGGCGGGTACCTACGTGTTTATCTTGTTGCTGGTCGCCTACGCCGCAGGTCTGCAGCTGTTCGATACCGACTGGTTCTCGGTCGGCGCTTTGAGTTCCGGTCCAAATCGCTCTCAATGGTGGAGGGCGATCACCGCCGTCACGCTGCACGTCGATCAGCTGCATTTGTTCAGCAATGTGTTTGCGGGCTTGATCGTGGGCGCCGCGGCCAGCCAGTTACTGGGCCCCGGGGTTGCTTGGTGGGCCGCCTTGGTGTGCGCCGGCCTCGGCAATCTCCTGGAGATGTGGATTTCGCCGCCAGCTCATCAGGCCGTGGGCGCATCCTCGCTGGTGTTTGCAGCCCTGGGGCTGGTCACCGGCTTGGCTTGGACGCACCGCTTGGGGTTGCGCGAGCGACGCTGGTATCGGTGGGCGCCTTTGATTGTCGGTGCTTCAATGCTGGCGCTATTCGGTGCCGGCGGTGAGCGGGTGGATGTCTTGGGGCATCTGTTGGGCTTTTCATCCGGCACTCTCGGCGGCTGGGTGTTGGCCACGCTGCACGTCCCGCGCAGCCGTGCTCCCCGAACGCAGTGGTGGTTCGGGGGCACGGCCGTACTATTGGTCGGCTGCGCTTGGGCGCTCGCGCTTAAACCTTAGGAACGGCTCCGGCGGGAGTCAATTTGTCGATCGCCTGGGGCAGTACCTGTGACAGTTTCGCGGCCAGCACATCCGGCGATAGGCCGACTTTCGTCGCCAGTTCCTTCACCATATCCGAGCCGAATACCTGGTGGATCTGGTCGGGGCTGATCGGCTGATTGGCCCCGGTTCCGATCCAGGAACGGACTGTTCCGCCCAGACCTTGCTGTTCCAGCTGGGCCACGATGCCCTGAACGCCGCCGTGCTTCTCGATCAAGTTGTTCACCACGGTCGCCATTTCGGCTCCCACAGCGCCACCCAAAATCCCGTCGAACATGCCCATAACAACCTCCGTGGTTTTAGAACGCGTACTGCAAATTGACCGTTGTGATCTGATCCAGCCTTTTAAGCGGGGCGATCGGATTGGTATTGTAAAGAATGCTGTACCCAACGCTTAGCGCGAGCTGGGTAGACATCTTGACCGTGAGCGCAAGGGCGTTGTTGATCGAATTGTTCAGGTTGCCGAACTCGCCTGAAAACTTGTCGGTCAGCGCTGTTTGTTTGTTGAACGCATGCATGTAATCAATACCCAGCGTGCCGATCAAATCGCCCTGTGAGTCCTGAAAGTCGCGCCCGATGACCTCGCCTGCGTCGTCTTTGGTAATGGTTTCCGGACGCAGTCGGCGATAGCCCGCGCCTGCTTGAATATCCAGCTTGTCGCTCACGGTGTCGAAGACCTTGTAGCCCACGCCGCCGGTGAGACTGGCTTGGTAGACGAAGCCGTTGAACAAATCATGTTCAAAGTGCAGACCGCCGAATCCGTACCACGACTTGGAGAAATTGTAATCAGTTTGTTCGCGAAATTCCCAACGCTCCGCAGACACGATACCGGAGCTCTTGCCGTACAGACCCGCGAAATACAATTCGTTTTTCCAGTCGCCGTCGTACCGCATGATGTCGAGATTGGCGTTGAGCGAAGTGGCGTCGGAGTTGCCGCGCGATTCGAGAAAGCCAAACTGGCCCTTACCGATGAACTCGTGCTGCGGCGGTGGTGGCGCCGGGGCGTCGTCTGCCAGGGCGCTGAGTGCGGGGGCTAAACTCAACAGAGTGATAGCGATGGTGCGTGTTGTGCGCATGGTGCTCCTTCAAATTGACTAGAGTTTAAAACTGCGAGGGCCGCGAGCAGGAATAGTTCAGCGTCCGGATCTGACGTCCGGAGCGCGGCAAGCCCAAAACTAAATCGTTACGCGCGCTTGGCGAGCAAGTCGCGAATTTCCTCAAGCAGCACTTCCGACTTCGCCGGCGGCGCAGGCGGTGCTTCGGCAACCGGAGCGGGCTTCTTGAGTCGGTTGATGCCCTTGATGCAAATGAACAGAACAAAGGCAATGATGGCAAAATCGAAAATCGTCTGGATGAAGGCGCCGTACTTCAATAGCACGTCCTTGCCCGCCGGATCCTTGCCTAGGGAAACGGCCAGGTCGGAGAAGTTCACATCGCCTATGATCTTGCCGAGCGGCGGCATGATGACATCACCGACCAACGAGGAGACGATCTTGCCGAAGGCCGCGCCGATGATCACACCGACGGCCAGGTCGACCACGTTGCCCTTCATGGCAAATTCTTTGAATTCGGATGCAATGCTCATGGCGGGTCCCTTCGTTTTAGCGGCTGTTCCGGCGCATGGTACTGAGCGACCGAACGGCGGGCAAGTGATTCCGAAGTGAGTTTAATGCACGGCCCCGAAGACTTTTTTCAACAGGTTGCTGGCCTGGCCGAGTGGATCCTTGCGGATGGCGCGCTCTTCGTCCGCCATGATGACAAACAATCCGTCCAATGTTCGATCGGTGACGTAGCCTTCGAGGCTGGCATCGTCAGGCTTTAAAACCCCGAGTCCTACCGCCTTCTGCGCGATGGCGTCGTAGCGCTGGCCGAGCTGAACCTTTTGCGTCTCGCGCGTCACGATCGGCATGAATTTGAGTTTCAGCGGGGCATAGGTGACCCGCTTGAAATACTGTGTCGCGGCGTCATCGCCGCCCGTTAGAATCTGCTTGGCATCTTCGACACTCATTTGTTTCAGCGCCTGCTTCAACAGCACTTTGCTTTCGGGAACCGCGGCTTCTGCAGCCCGATTCATCGCAGTCACCAAGCCGTCTACCTGATCGCCCAAGCCGAGCATTTTCATCATGCCCTCGGCCTTGGCCAGCTTGGGCGGCAAGTCAATTCGTACCTTCGGATTCTTCAGAAATCCATCCACCGCACCCAGTTGGCTTACTGCGTGATCGACGCCCTGATCAAGGGCTTTCTTTAAACCCGCCGAGGCGTCGGCACTGGAGAGAGAATTGAGGTCAACGCCATAGGCGGTCCCGAACGCCGCCAAGGCAAGGCAGGCAGACATCAACAACGACGTGGTTTTCATCTGGCTACTATGCCCTAAAATTGGGCGTGAAGTCTTACCGCATACACCGAGGCCGGCCCGCGATCTCGATTGTAGGCGGGGTGATCAATCCATTGGTAATCCAGGCTCAGATGCAGCGTGTGCCACAGGCCGGCCGAATAATAGGTCTCCAGGATTCGCTCCGGACCTGGATGCGGCAAGCGGCCATCGCCGACCAAAATCCCGAGTCCTCCCGCGTTCAAAAAATTCTGTCGTGCGGCAGAAATTGCATTGTTGATGCCGGCCAATCCAAATGTGTCGTCCGCGCGATGCCAGCGGCCACCTTGCAACGAAAGGCCCGCCGATACCGTACGGTCGATGTCGGTGAACTCATAGGCCTCCGTGTTGCCGCCCGCCTTGCCAATACGGGCGAATAGACCCAAGTCGTCGACAATTTTCTGCTCAAGACCAAGGCTTGCACCAAAGCGGCCCCGATACGCGCGCACTGAGGCAATGTCGACCGGGGTGCCGGCGTTTTGCGCAGCCTGCACCGCTTGATCCAACAAGCCCATGCGGCCGCGGCTGTCGAACAGGGTCAAGAGCAGGCGGCCCGACGCGCCGAAGAGCTCATGCCGGTGTTCAAGTTCAACGTCGGTTTGAAACTCGTGGAAACCCGGATCGAGATGCGGACTGTTGGGCACGGTCGACAGATCAAAAAGACCCAGTCGCGTCGTCCAGTCTCCCTGATACCACTCGATTGCAGCACCCACCGTGTAGCCCCAGGCGTCGGCGGCATAATCGAAAGTGCCGGCGTCAATGGCGGCCCAGTTCAAAAAGTCAGCGCGCGGATCGTGCGCATACTGATTGGTGTCGAAGACATCGCCGACGCTGAATTTTCCCAACCAAATCACCAAACGGTCGGCGCTGTGCGAGCCAGCGAGTTGATTTGCTGCGGCGGAGTCTGCCTGCAATTCTCCCCCCAGATCGACATTCTGGCGCACGAAGGCGCGAGGCAGCCGAAAGTAGGGTTGTTTCTTGCCGACTTTGTACGCCTCGCCGCTGGGAAATCCGGCCACGCCCAAGGTGTCATCGAGACCGAAGCCCTGATCGAGTTCGCCATTGATCCATGCCTGCGCGCCGGTCCACAACCGCGCTCCTAAATACAAGGTGGCATCCGTGGTCTCATCACCGATGTCGGGCGATAGGCTATTTGCGCCGCGATACGG
Organism: uncultured Steroidobacteraceae bacterium; assembly: GCA_964657675.1. Taxonomy (GTDB): domain Bacteria; phylum Pseudomonadota; class Gammaproteobacteria; order Steroidobacterales; family Steroidobacteraceae; genus Bog-1198. The sequence continues at coordinate 19,290 of CAZZWE010000008.1, read as the reverse complement.
CGCGTTGAAATTCGAACTCTCCTGCTCGACGTAGGTGAATTGCGCGTGCACAGCAAATTTTTCGGCGTCAGGCAGCGGTGCAGCCGATTCGTCCGCCGCCGCGCGCAGTGCCAGCAGGCAGACAGTGAGTGAGAGCCAGCGCGCCCGTGTGGTAATGAAACTCATTCGAGGACTACTATGAAACTTCTATGACAGGCGAAACTCCGTCCCGCTGATAGACAGGATCGGGCTGAAAGCGCAGGGTAGCAAATGCTGTGTAAAGAGGAAGTAACAGGCCTATGACTAATTCTGACCATGGCATTGAAACTCTTCCCAGTGTCGGCAGCGTCACTGACTCGCTTGATCGCTTGGAGAATCTCGCGAAGCAACGCGGCATGAAAATTTTTGCGCGCATCGATTTCAGCGGTGATGCTGCTGCGGTCGGGATGAAATTGCGCACCATGCAGTTGTTGATTCTTGGCAATCCGAAAGGCGGAACACCGCTGATGCAAGCGGTTGCCAGCACTGCGCTCGATTTACCATTGAAGGTTCTGGCCTGGCAGGATGATGGCGAGGTTTGCCAGCTGTCATTCAATCAGCCTGAATATTTGTTGCAACGGCATGGCTTTCCTGCGGCGCTGGTGGCGAACATCGCCGGGCTGCGCGCGCTGGTCGAGACCGCGGCCAAGGGGTGATGGACCGGGTGAAGCACGTCCTAACCATCAATGGCGGCTCCTCGAGTCTGCGCTACGCCTTGTTCGAGGTGAGTCAGCATGGGCGCTCGGCGCGGCGGCGCCCAAAAAAGTTATTGGAAGGAAAACTTGAACGCCTTTCTTCCGGTTCGAAGGACGCGGTCAATGCCATGCTTAAGAAGCTGGCGGAGCAGCCCGGATACGCACCGCCCGATGCCATTGGACATCGCATCGTGCACGGGATGCAGCACGCGCAGCCGGAGCGCATCACGCCGGGCTTGCTCACCGAACTGCGAAAGATCGTGCCCTATGACCCGGAGCACCTGCCCCGCGAGATCGAATTTATCCGCGCTACGCGGGCGCGTTTCAAGAAAATTCCGCAGGTGGCCTGTTTTGATACCGCTTTTCATCGCAGCATGCCGCGCGTCGCGACACTGCTGCCGATTCCGCGTCACTACCAGGCACGCGGTGTGCAGCGCTACGGTTTTCACGGCTTGTCGTTCACATTTCTGCTGCAGGAATTACGCCGGCTGGGTGATAAGTCGGCTTCCAAGGGCCGTGTGATATTGGCGCACTTGGGAAGCGGCGCCAGCTTGGCGGCCGTGCGCAACGGTCACTGCGTCGATACCAGTATGGGCTTCACCCCCACCGCGGGATTGGTCATGGGCACCCGCACCGGCGATCTCGACCCGGGTTTGATGAGCTACCTGTCACTGAGTGAGCACATGAGCGCCAAGGCGCTGCAGAAGATGGTCAATCACGAGTCCGGGCTGCTGGGGTTGTCTGCAACCAGCGCGGATGTCCGCGACCTTTTGAAGCGCGAGAGCCGCGATGTGCGGGCGCGTGAGGCGCTCGATCTGTTTTGCTATCAGGCGAAAAAATGGATCGGCTCGTTCGCCGCTGTATTGGGCGGTCTCGATACCTTGGTTTTTGCGGGTGGCGTGGGCGAGAACTCGCCGGCCATCCGGCAGCGGATCTGTGAGGGTCTTGAATTTCTGGGATTGAAATTGGGTCCGACCGCCAATCAGTCGGCTGGCAAGACGCCTGCCGGCGCGGTCATATCGTCGGCCCGATCGGATGTGTGCGTTCGGGTCATCCGCACCGATGAAGAATTAGTCATCGCGGATGAGACGGCGCAATTGCTTTGGAATGAGTCAATCAGGAGATAACTTATGCAGGCCGACGCAATGAAGCCGGTGCTTGATGCCGATATGGCACGGAAGATGGACGCCTATTGGCGCGCCGCGAACTACTTGTCCGTAGGCCAGATCTATCTGTGCAACAACCCATTGATGCGAGAACCGTTGGCGGCGAGCGATGTGAAACGCATGCTGCTCGGACATTGGGGGACGACGCCAGGCCAGAACTTCATCTACACGCATATGAACCGTGTGATCAAGAAGTACGATTTGAACATGATCTATATGTCCGGCCCCGGACATGGCGGCCCCGCCGTGGTCGGCAGCACCTACCTCGAGGGCACTTACAGCGAGGTGTACGCAAACATTAGTCAGGATGAGGCCGGTCTAAAAAAGCTGTTCAAGCAATTCTCCTTTCCCGGCGGGATACCCAGTCATGCCTCGGCGGAATGCCCCGGCTCGATTCACGAAGGCGGGGAACTCGGCTACTCGTTGAGCCATGCTTTCGGTGCGGTTTTCGATAATCCGAGTCTCATGGTGGCGTGCGTGGTCGGCGATGGGGAAGCGGAAACCGGACCTCTGGCCACTTCATGGCATTCCAACAAATTTCTGAATCCCGCCAGCGACGGCGCGGTGTTGCCGATTTTGCATTTGAACGGCTACAAAATTGCCAACCCGACGATACTAGCGCGCATTCCCCGCGATGAGCTGGTCCAGCTATTGCACGGTTACGGGTGGGCCCCGCATTTCGTCGAAGGACATGAGCCCATGGCCATGCACGAAGCGATGGCTGCGACCTCGGACACAGTGATCGAGGAAATTCGCAAGATCCAGGAAGCAGCGCGTAAGTCGACTCAGCCCGTGGAGCGTCCGATTTGGCCGATGATCGTATTGATATCGCCGAAGGGTTGGACCGGGCCTAAGTTCGTCAATGGAAAAAAGGTCGAAGGCACCTTTCGTGCGCACCAAGTCCCCATTACCGATCCGGCAACCAATCCGGAGCATTTAAAGCAGCTGGAACAGTGGCTGCGCAGCTATCGGCCGCAGGAACTGTTTGATCAGAGCGGCAAGTTGAACGCGGAGTTGGCGGCATTGGCGCCGAGCGGCGAACGGCGCATGGGGGCCAACCCGAATGCCAATGGCGGCATGTTACTGCGCGATTTGCGCATGCCTGATTTTCGCGACTACGCGGTTGATGTGCCGCGGCCCGGAGTCGCCGGCATCGGTGACACGCGCGAGGCTGCGAAATTCCTGCGCGACGTCATGAAACTCAATTCATCACCGCGCAACTTCCGCCTGTTCGGTCCCGACGAAACCGTTTCGAACGGCTTCGAAGCCGTGTTCGAAACCAGTCAGCGACAATGGATGGCCGAAACGAGTAGCGATGATGAATATCTGGCGCGCAGCGGCCAGGTCATGGAGGTGTTGAGCGAACATCAATGCGAAGGCTGGCTGGAGGGCTATTTGCTTACGGGCAGGCACGGACTTTTCAACTGCTATGAGGCTTTCATCCACATCGTCGACTCCATGTTCAACCAACACGCTAAATGGCTGAAGGTGACCGCGGGACTACCTTGGCGGCGCAAAATTGCCTCGCTCAATTATTTGTTGAGTTCGCATGTCTGGCGTCAGGACCACAATGGGTTTACTCATCAAGATCCGGGCTTCATCGATCATGTGATGAACAAAAAGGCGGAGATCGTGCGGGTGTATCTGCCGCCCGATGCAAATTGCTTGTTATCCGTTGTGGATCATTGCCTGCGCAGCCGCCACTACGTCAACGTCATGGTGGCGGGCAAGCATCCGGCGCCGCAGTGGTTGTCGATGCCGGAGGCCGTCAAACATTGCACCGAGGGCATCGGCATCTGGCAATGGGCCAGTAACGATCAGCAGGACTCGCCCGATGTGGTCATGGCTTGCGCCGGGGATGTGCCGACCCTGGAAACGTTGGGCGCGGTATCGATCCTGCGGCAAGAATTGCCCGAGCTTAAAGTGCGAATGGTCAACGTGGTGGATTTGATGAAGCTGCAACCGCAGACGGAACATCCGCACGGCTTGAGCGATTCAGATTTCGATGCCTTGTTCACCAAGGACAAGCCGGTCATCTTCGCGTTTCACGCCTACCCGTGGCTGATTCACCGCTTGACCTATCGACGCCACAATCACGATAACTTTCACGTGCGTGGCTACAAAGAAGAAGGCACCATCACCACCGCGTTCGACATGACGGTGCTCAATGAATTGGACCGCTTTCATTTGGTCATGGACGCAATCCACCGCCTGCCGCAGACAGGCAGCCGCGGCGATTATCTGCGGCAGAAGCTGCAAGACAAACTGGTGCAGCACAAACAGTACATTGATGAATACGGCGAAGACATGCCGGAAATCAAAAACTGGAAGTGGCCGCACTAGGGTTTTTGTCCTACAGGGGCTGCGGCGCCGCGCCTACGCGCCGCGGCTCATCGCGCGGTCAATAATTCGCGCGTCCCACAGTTCATTTCGCATCAGGGGTCTGTCATTTCGAGCAACGTTGAACGGTCGCAGCAGGCCGCCGGACTGCCGTTTCCGCGCGGCGCGAATTGGGACGGACACGGAGTCAATTTTTCGCTGTTCTCGGAGAGCTCCGAATCGGCGGAGCTTTGCCTGTTTGATGCGTCGGGTCAGAACGAGCGGCGTATCCGCATTCGTGAACGCACCAATGGTGCGTGGCATGTTTATATGGCGGGTATTCGGCCTGGGCAGTTGTATGGCTACCGTGTTTACGGTCCCTATGTCCCCGAAAGCGGCATGCGCTTCAATCCAAATAAATTATTGCTCGACCCCTATGCAAAAGCGATCGGGCGACCCTTGAGGTGGGGCGACGAGCTTTTTGGCTACACCTTGGGCGATTCGAGCGGCGATCTATCCTTCGACGACCGCGATAGCGCGCCCTTTGCGCCGCTAGGGGCGGTCATCGATCCGAGCTTCGACTGGAGCGGAGAAAATCGGCCCGCCTATGCGGCACATGAAACCATCATCTATGAAGCGCACATCCGCGGCATGACGCAGCTGCATCCTGATGTGCCTGAACATCTGCGCGGGACGTATGCCGGGATGGCCTCGGCGCCCGTCATCGAGCATTTGCATTCCATGGGCGTTACCGCGCTGGAATTGATGCCCGTGCATTACTTTGTGCAGGACCGTCATTTGCTCGACCAAGGCCTGAGCAATTATTGGGGCTACAACACACTCGGATTTTTCGCACCCGACTTAAGTTATGCGTCCAAGTCGGCGGCGCCCATCGAGGTGGTGCGCGAGTTCAAGGAAATGGTGAAGACCCTGCACAATGCCGGGATCGAGGTCATCCTCGACGTGGTTTACAACCATACGGCCGAGGGTAATCACGCCGGGCCGACACTGTCATTCCGCGGCATCGACAACTTGGCCTATTACCGCGGCGTGCCGGGCGATCCGCGGCACTACATGGACTTCACCGGCTGTGGCAACACGCTGAACATGGTGCATCCGCATTCCATCCAATTGCTGATGGACAGCTTGCGCTATTGGGTAACGGAGATGCATGTCGATGGCTTCAGGTTCGATCTGGCGTCGGCGTTGGCGCGTGAACTCAAAGACGTCGATCAACTGGGCGCTTTCTTCGACACCATCTATCAAGACCCGACCTTGGCGCCGGTGAAGTTGATTGCCGAACCGTGGGATTTGGGAGAAGGCGGCTATCAGGTCGGCAATTTCCCGTTGGGTTGGATGGAATGGAACGGCAAGTATCGCGACACGGTGCGAAAGTTTTGGAAAGGCGACATGGGTCTGCATTCTGAGATCGCCACCCGACTCGCCGGCAGCGCTGATCTTTATGAAAGCACCCGTCGGACGCCATCTGCCAGCATTAATTTCGTGACCGCGCACGATGGTTTCACATTGCGCGATTTGGTCAGCTATGAGCAGAAACATAACGATGCCAATGGCGAGGATAACCGCGACGGAGCCGATGACAACTGCTCCTGGAATGGCGGGGTCGAGGGCGAGACCGAAGACGCTGGGATCATTGAGTTGCGTCAACGGCAAATGCGCAATTTCTGGTGTTCGCTGATGTTTGCCCAAGGCTCACCCATGATCAGCGGCGGCGATGAGCTTTGTCGCACGCAAAATGGCAACAACAACGGCTATTGTCAGGACAACGAATTGTCTTGGTATCACTGGGATTTGAATCCTCCCCAGAGCGAGTTCCTAGAATTTGCGCGGCGCATCGTGAAATACCGCAAGGCGCATCCCAACTTTCATCGCAACGCCTTCTATGATCACGACCCGGACGCGAAACATCCTGACAAGAATATTGTCTGGTTTAGGGCCGACGGCAAGCGCATGGAACCGAAGGATTGGGAGGACGGCGGATGGATGCGCACCTTGGGCATGTTCTTAAACGGAGAAGCGCCGGAGATTCGCGACCGCAATGGGCAGTGCGCGGGCGACTGGGATTTTTTATTGCTGCTGAACGCCTACCACGAGTCGGTCGCGTTTCGCATTTCGCATGAGTTATACCACTCAGGGTGGCGGATCGCTTTCGACACCGCCCGGCCAACGTTAGAGATCGATAAGGAATCTGTGAAACGTAATCGTCTAGTTAACCTCACGGCGCGTTCGTTCGTGCTGCTTAGCCATGACCGCTGAGTGGTCCGCAACCTACCGCCTGCAGCTGCATGCCGGATTTCCGCTGGCGGCAGCCGAGCGCATCCTGCCCTACCTCGCCGACCTTGGCGTCAGTCACGTGTATTTATCTCCTTGCTTGCAGGCGCATCCGGGTAGTCAGCACGGATACGACGTGACGGATCCGTCTCGGATCAGCGAGGACTTGGGCGGCGAGAGCGCTTGGGCTAGTTTTGTCGCGCAGACGCGTGCTCACGGCCTGCGCTTGCTGCTCGATATCGTGCCGAATCATATGTCGGCCTCGCAATATAATCCGTGGTGGGACGATGTGCTCGCGCACGGGCCGTTTAGCGACTACCGGCAATACTTCGATTTCAGAAGTCCCGCCGATGAGCCGTTCCGCGTACACATTGCCTCGCTCGCCCGACCTTACGGCGCCGCCCTTGAAGCAGGCGAACTGAAGGTTGAACTCATCGAGGATCAATTGCGCGTCAAGCACTATGACAACAGTTGGCCCTTGAGCGCTGCGGCTTGGGGCGCACTGCTCGGGATTGAGGATGACTGTTACGCGGGCTTGCGAAAATTGCAGTCGCAGGTGGCCGTGTCGGAGGAGGACACCGCAGTTTATCGTCGCTATGTGGACCGCGCATCCAATCACCTGGCCGATGCACTGTCGGCGGGGAGGGTAAATGCTGCGCTGGAACGTGTGAATCAGGACGCGACGTCATTGGATTCGCTGCTGCAGCGTCAGTTCTATGTGCTGCATGGTTGGAAATTGGGCGGCGAGCTCACCAACTATCGGCGCTTCTTCGATGTGGGAACGCTGGCGGGCGTGCGAACCGAACTCGAGCCGGTGTTCACTGCCACTCATGCTCGCATCCAGACCATGTTGAATGCCAAGGAGCTGGATGGCCTGCGCGTCGATCACCCCGATGGTCTGCGCGATCCGCTGCAGTACTTCGACCGGTTGCGTAAGTCTTTGCCGGTGGGACGCATTTACATCGAGAAAATTCTCGAGAACGATGAGCGATTGAATCAGGAGTGGCCCATCGATGGTTCGGTGGGCTACGATTTCTTGGCCAAGGTCAATCGTCTGTGGATGGACGATCAGCGCATTGATGTATTGACTGCCACCTATGCGGATTTCACCGGCCACTCGGTAAATTTCGGCAAATTGGTGCGCGGCATGAAGTCGGCGATCGTCGAATCGACATTCTCTGGCGACACCGCGCAGTTGGCCAAGGCGGCGTTGTGTTTGGCGCGTGCCGACTGGCGTACGCAGGACTTAAGTCCGCGTCACCTGCGCGAGGCGTTGGCTCGAATGATCGTGGCCATGCCGATCTATCGCACCTATCGAACCGCGCAACAGCTGGATGAACAGGACAAGAAAGTGCTGCTGGAAGCGCTGCAGAGCGCCCGCATTGGCTCGACTGAAATTGACTCCGCGGCGTTTGATTTTCTCGGCAGTCTGTTTACCAAGCCTCAGCTAAACGAGGCTGAGGCCGATTTCGTCGCCAAGTGGCAGCAGCTCACGCCGGCCGTCATGGCTAAGGGAGTCGAGGACACGACCTTTTATGCCTACGATCGCTTGGTGTCTTGCAACGAGGTGGGTTCTGCGGCTTCGTTGGTGGGTATCTCCGCCGATCGCTTCCACGAGTTTTGTCATTATTTGAGCGAGCGCTGGCCGAACGGCATGTTGGCCACATCGACGCACGACAATAAGCGCAGCGAGGATGTTCGCACCCGTATTTCTATTCTGTCTGAGATGCCCGAACGTTGGGCCGAAGCGTTGCATTTATGGTCGCAGTTGAATGCCACTGCCTGGCAAAATCGCATTCCGGATCGGCACGCCGAATATTTGCTGTATCAGACCCTCATTGGCGCCTGGCCCATCGATCCAGAACGCGCGTGGGCGTACATGTTGAAGGCCTGCCGTGAGGCGAAGATCAATACCTCGTGGCACGAGCCCAACCACAGCTACGAAGAAAAAATTCGTGGCTTCGTCGGCGGGGTTTACGAAACGCCGGAGTTCATCGCGAGCCTCGAACAATTCATCGAGCCGCTGATCTTGCCGGGCCGAATCAACAGCTTGGCGCAGACGCTGATCAAGATGGTCGTGCCGGGCGTACCGGATTTCTATCAGGGCACCGAGCTTTGGGACTTAAGCCTGGTCGATCCCGACAATCGTCGGCCGGTTGATTTTGAGTGGCGTGAAAAAGCGTTGCACGCGTGCCGCCAATCGAGTGCCGCGCAGGTGATGGCCAAGAATGACTCGGGCATGCCCAAACTATGGATGATTGATCGGCTGCTGACTCTGCGGCGCGAACGCGAAGCGGATTTCTCGCCGCAGAGCAAGTATCAACCGTTGGTGGCTCAAGGCAGCCACCTCGGCCGGCTATTGGCGTTCCGTCGCGGCGAGAATCTCATCGCCGTCGTACCACGCTTCACGTGGACCTTGGGTGGGGACTGGGGTGACACAAAATTGCCGTTGCCAGGTGGGGTTTGGCGCGATCTTTTCAGCGGTCAAGTGCTGCAGCGTGAAGCGGAGCCCCATGTGCTGTTCGCGGATTTCCCGGTGTCGTTGTTAGTTCGGGAGTCGGCATGATACTCAAGGTGTGGGCACCGAAGGCCGAGTCGATTGAACTGGTGACCGGACAGCATCGGCGCGCATTGCAGCGGGCTGCGGATGGCCATTGGCACATCGATGCAGACGATGAGTCGTTGGCGGGCGGCTACCGCTACTCGATCGACGGCGCTGATCCCGTTCCCGATCCGCGCAGCGCGTGGCAGCCGGACGGCGTGCACGGAGCCTCTTTTGCTCTGCCTCACTTGCGCAAGCCCGGAGCTTTCACGGCCAAGGGGCTTGAGCACGCGGTGATTTACGAATTGCACGTGGGCACGTTCACCCCGGCGGGAACCTATGCGGCGGCGCGTGACAAGATTGAGCATTTGTCGACGCTGGGCATCACTCATGTGGAGCTATTGCCGCTGGCCAGTTTTCCGGGCAAGCGGGGTTGGGGATATGACGGAGTGGATCTGTTCGCGCCGTTTGCTCCCTACGGAACGCCGCAGGAACTGGCCGAGTTCATCGATGCCTGTCATGCGCGCGGTATCGCGGTCATTTTGGACGTGGTGTACAACCACATGGGACCCGATGGAAATTACGTGGGAATGTTCGGGCCGTATTTCACCGATCGTTATAAAACGGGGTGGGGCGAGGCGATTAATTACGACAGCGCCGGCAGTGATGCGGTGCGCCAGTTCGTCATCGACAATGCCCTGATGTGGCTGCGCGACTATGGCTTCGACGGACTGCGGTTGGACGCGGTGCATGCAATTTTCAGTTTCGAGGCAGTGCATTTGCTCGAGGAAATGGCGCAGGCGGTGCGCGCACTTGGCGATGAAACCGGCCGCAAGCTCATCTTGATTGCAGAAAGCGATTTGAACGATCCGCGGCTGGTGCGACCGGTGGCGCGCGGCGGTTATGGCTTGGATTCACAATGGGTGGATGATTTCCACCATGCCATTCATCGCTACTTCAGCCAGGAATCCGAAGGTTATTACGCCGATTTTGAAGGCCTGGCCGATGTCGCCACGGCGTTGATCGATGGCTATGTGTACCAGGGCGACTATTCGGTCCACCGCGGGCGTCGCCATGGCCGGCCTCCCGCGGGAGTCACCCCGCAGCAATTCGTCATTTGTGCCCAGAACCACGATCAAATTGGCAATCGGGCGCAGGGCGAGCGCTTGAGCATGATGCTCGACCCCTGGCAGCTGCAAGCCATCGCAGCACTGGTGCTGCTGTCGCCATTCGTGCCCATGTTGTTCGAAGGGGAGGAATGGGGAGCAAAAACTCCATTCCTGTATTTCACGGATCACGAGAATGCCGAACTTGGAAAAATGGTGGCTGAAGGTCGGGCCAAAGAGTTCAGCAGCTTTAGTTGGCAAGGCGAGGTGCCAAATCCGCAGGCCTTGGACACGTTCGAGCGCTCGAAGCTCGACTGGAAAGAACTGTCTCAGCCAGCCCATGCCGAGTTGTTTGAATGGCATCGCAGCCTGATCGCGCTGCGCGCACAGAAGCCTGCCGGCAACGCGAAAGCGTCCGTGAAGTTCGATGAGAAACGGCAGTGGTTGCGATTTTCGCACCAGGGCTTGTTGACGGTGCTGAACTTCGCGGATCATGCGCAGCGCGTGCCGCTGCCGGTCGGACAGTGGCAGGTCGTGCTGCGCTCGGATGAACCGGGTCAGCGGGCGACCGATGATAGTCCGGCGCACTCGACGGTGATTTATAGGAGCCTTTCGAAAGCGTAACGGTATGCAGCTCAACCTTTCGCAACTTCGCCAGCACATCGAAGCCGCTTGGAGCGGTTCAATCCTCGAGCGCTTGCAGGCTTACATTCGCATTCCCAACAAATCGCCGGCCTTTGATCCGGAGTGGGAGCGACACGGATACATGGAGCAGGCGACCGTGTTGATGGCCGAGTGGTGTAGGCAGCAACCGGTGCCCGGCATGACGGTCGAGGTGCGGCGTTTGCCGGGCATCACGCCGGTGTTGCTGGTGGATGTGCCGGGCGAACTGCCCGGTTGTGTGCTGCTGTATGGGCATTTGGACAAGCAGCCGGAATTTACCGGATGGTTGCCTGGCTTGGAGCCTTGGACTCCGGTGATTCGCGATGGAAAACTCTATGGGCGCGGCGGCGCCGACGATGGCTACGCGGTGTTCAGCTCATTGACCGCGATCGTTGCATTGAAGGCCCAAGGGGTGGCGCTGCCTCGCTGCGTGTTGCTGATCGAGGCCTCCGAGGAGAGCGGCAGCGTGCATTTGCCGGCGCATCTCGATGCGCTGGGTGATGCGTTGGGAGAGCCGTCATTGGTGGTGTGCTTGGATGCGGAATGTGGCAATTACGAACAACTATGGAGCACCACCTCGTTGCGCGGCAATCTGGTCGGGCGCTTGACGGTGCGCATGCTGAGCGAGGGCGCTCATTCTGGACTCGCGGCCGGTATCGCCGCTGCGCCGTTTCGCATAGCCCAGCAACTATTGCAGCGGCTCGAGGACCCGGTCACCGGCGAACTGCGATTGCCGGCGTTGTGCGCAGAACTTCCCGCCGATAGGCGCAGGCAAGTGGCCGCGACCGCAGCGGTATTGGGGGATCAAATACTCGACAAGGTGCCCTTCATCAAGGGCGCCCGGCCGATGTCGGGCGATCCTGTCGAATTGCTGCTCAATAACACGTGGCGGCCGACGCTCACCGTCACCGGTGCAGAAGGTCTGCCGCCCCTACAGATCGCCGGCAATGTGCTGCTGCCGGAAATTACCTTGAAACTCTCGCTGCGCCTGCCGCCGACGGTTGATGCGGAGGTCGCCAGTCAGGCCGTGCGTGAGTTGTTGGAGCACGAGCCGCCGTATGGGGCTCAGGTGACCTTTGAACCCGAGTCTTCATCCGGGGGGTGGAATGCGCCGCCCTTCGCCGCATGGTTCGAACAATCGATGCAGCGCGCCTCGCAACAGGTGTACGGGCGAGAGCCGGTGTACTTGGGCGGCGGTGGCACCATCCCATTCTTGAGGATGTTGGGTGAGCGCTTTCCCCGCACCCAGTTTTTCGTCACGGGCGTGTTAGGCCCTCGATCGAATGCCCATGGGCCCAATGAATATTTGGATTTGGCCTACGCCACCCGTCTAACCGAATGCGTCAGCATGGTGTTGGCCGACTTCCCAGGCGCTGACGCCTAGATAGTTATTGACGCAGTGTCAATGATTGGCTAGGGTTCAACCCTATGTCGTATATCGCTGAACGCCGGGTTGAAGAGAAGGAGCGCCGTCGCGCCGAGATCTTAGATGCGGCTGAGGCTCTCTACGCCAAGCAGGGTTGGGAGACCGTCACGGTTGAGCAGGTGGCCCGTAGTGCTCGTTTATCGAGAGCCCTGGTCTACGTCTACTACCGCGACAAACAGGAGCTGCTGTTTGCCATTGGCGAGCGGGCCATGGGCTTGCTGCGCGATCGGTTTACCGCGGCAGCCGCAGGGCAGATCAAGGGCAGTAAAAAAATCGAGGCGATCGGCCGGGCATACATGGGATATGCCTTTGAATTTCCGCATTATTTCGATTTCATGTCACGATTCCATGCGCATTCGATGGCGCCCGATCCGGGGTCGCATGACCTGGCCTGCCAGGCTTGCGGCGATGCAGCGATTGGGGTTGTGGTGCAAGCCATCCAGGCCGGGATCGATGACGGCAGCCTGCGTAAGGACCTCGGCGATCCCATGATGATGGCGGTCAGCCTGTGGGCATTCACCCATGGGTTGATTCAGCTGACCATGGCCAAGGGCAATGACATGGCCCGCCTGGGCATCAGCGTGCCTGACCTCAATGCCTACGGTATCGACTTACTCATGCGTGCCACCCAGTCGTAATTTTTTCTCCGGAAATTGACACATGTCTAACTTGTATACGGCTGAAGTTTCATGGGCGTTGCGAATTGGACGAGTGCGGGCGACGTGGATTCTTCTGGTGGCGGTTGGTTTCACCGGCGTCGGCATTCGAGCGGCGCTGGCGCAACCTGCGCCGGGCTCGGTCGAAGAAGCGGTCGATGGCCTGGTTGCCGATGCCTTGCAGGCCAATCTCGAACTCGATGGTGCCGGCGCGACGGTCGCTCAACGGGTGGCGGCGCTCGATCAGGCGCGTGCGCAATATCTGCCGTCGTTGGATTTGTCGGCACGATACTCGCGCGCCAACGGCGGACGCACCATCAACTTTCCGGTGGGCGACTTGCTGAATCCTGTGTATGCCAGTCTGAATCAAGTCACCGGCAGTTCGAAATTTCCCTCGGTGCCGAATCAGCAAATTAATTTTCAACGGACGCGCGAACAGGATACGGAGTTGCAATTCACACAACCGATTTACGATCCGCGCATCAGCGCGGGGCGCGCCGCGGCCCAATCTCAGTACGAGGCGGCCTCCGCAGGTCGCATGGCGCTGGCGGGAAGAATCGAGCGCGATATGCGCGAGGCGTATTACCGCTGGCTGCAGGCGCGGGCGCAAATCGGCGTATTCGATGTGACGCTCGAGTTGGCCACGGAAAACAGACGGGTGAATGAAAGTTTGTTCCGCAACGGCAAGATCACCCGCGACTTGGTATATCGAGCCGAGGCGGATGAGTTGGAAGTCGTGCAGTCGAAACTCGGCGCACAAAATGGCGAGCGGCTGGCGCAGAGCTATGTGAACTTGCTGCGCAACGCCTCGTTCGATCGCCCGCTGCCGGTGGTCGATGTGGCGGACCCGGATATCGACCGGCTGCGCAACAATCTTGCCGGACGCACGGCTCAGCCCGCCTTGAGCTTGAGTCCGTTGCAGGACGTGGCCGTCGAGCATCGCTTCGAGTTGCGTGAACTCGATGCCATTGCCACGGCCGCCGCCGCCGGGGAGCGGCTGGCGCGCGCCGCCTTCAAACCCAAGCTGGCATTCGCGTTGGACCTGGGCACTCAGGGCGAGAGCTATGGACTGTCGCAAGATGACCGCTACTACCTAGCCTCGGTGGTGCTTAAATTCAATTTTTTTGCCGGCGGCGGCGATCAAGCCGGCATCGCGGGTGCACGCGCCGTGCAACGCGAAGCGCGTGTGAATCGTTCCTTTCAAGAACAACAGATTCGCTTGCAAGTGCAGCAGGCACTGCAGGATTTCGAGCTGACGCAGGCCACGCTGGGCACTGCGGCCAAGCGGGTCGAGGCGGCCGATGGTGCCTTTCGCATTGCCTCGCGCAAGCGTGACTTGGGTCAGATCAACCAGGCCGAGTTCATTGACTCGCGTCGCGCCATGACCGATGCGCAACTGAATCTCAACGTCACCCGCTTTGCAGCGCTCAGCAACTTGGCCGAATTGGAATACGCCTTGGGTGCGGGCAGCCGTCACGTTCCGCCGGAAGTGCAACCATGAAATCAAAGTGCCTGTTGGCCATGATCGTGGTCTGCGCCGAGGTCGCGCTGGCCGGTTGCAATAGCAAGGGCAGCGAACTTGCCAATCCCGCCACGCGCGCGGTGCAAGTCACGCCGGTAAAAATGGCCTCGCTCGACAATACGCTGCACGCGGTGGGGTTGCTGTCGCCCAAGGATGAGTCGCGGCTGTCTTTCAAAGTGGGCGGCGTGATCGAGACCATCAAGGTGGAGGAAGGCCAAGCCGTCAAGGCGGGTCAAGTATTGGCTGCGTTGAAGCAAACGGAGATCGGTGCGTCCGTCGAGCAAGCCCGTCAAGCCACCACCAAGGCGCGTCGTGACTTAGAGCGCGGCAAAGCTCTGCTGGCCGATGGCGTCACCACGGAGGAGGCCGTGCAGGATTTGACGACGGCTTATGAGGTCGCGGTTGCGGCCCAGAGCGGCACCGATTTCAATGCGGCCCATACACGCATTGTCGCCTCCGCCGATGGCGTGGTGCTGCGCAAGCTGGCGCAGACCGATGAAGTCGTCCAAGCCGTGCAGGTGGTATTGATCCTGGGCGGTGCGAAGCGGGGCTGGGTGGTGCGCATCGGCTTGGCGGACCGCGACGTGGTCCGCACTCAAATGGGCGATGCGGCCCGCATCGAATTCGACGCCTGGCCGGGGCAAACGTTCGCCGGCCGCGTCAGCAACATCGCGTCGGCCGCGGATTCGGGCACCGGGACCTTCACCGTGGAACTGCAAGTGGACCCGGGAAACGCACGCTTTGCACAGGGCTTGGTGGCCAAAGTCGCACTCACCCCGCAGGGCGCCCAATCGGTGGAAGTGATCCCCGTACAAGCCTTGATCGAAGCCAACGATAAAGAGGCCGGCGTGTTCGTATTAGACCCCGCTCATCAAGTGGTGCACCGCGTCAGCATCCAAATCGGTCGCATGAACGGCGGCATGATCGAGGTGCTCGATGGCTTGGCGGCGGACGCGCAGGTGGTGACGGACGGCGCTGCATTCCTCGAGAACGGCGAAGTGGTTCGAGTAGCGGCGCAATGAGCATCTGGGCATTTGCGGTGCGCCGCTGGCAATTCACCTTGGTGATGTTTGCCCTGTTGGTGGCGCTCGGTTTCGCGAGCTTCACCAATATCGCGCGTTCTGAAGATCCCATGTTTCCCTTCCCTTCTGCGACCATCACCGTGGTGTGGCCGGGTGCGAACCCTGCCGACATGGAACGGTTGATCGTCAAGCCCCTGGAAGATGCGATCAATACGCTCGATAACGTCAAAAAAATGGTGAGCTCGGCCTTTGACGGTCTGGCGGTGGTGCACACCGAATTTTTCTTCGGCGGCGATCCGGAAAAAAAGCAGGACGAGGTCATCCGCGAGTTCAACCGCATCCGCTCCTCGCTGCCGGCCGATTTGGCGCAGATCGACATTCGCAAAGACAGCCCGGGCCTGGTCAACATCGTGCAGATGGCATTGGTCAGCGATACCGCCAGTTGGCGCGAACTGAAAGAAAAAGCCGAAAACCTCAAAGACGTGTTCGAAGCCGTTCCGGGCGTGCGCACCGCGGAGACTTGGGCCTATCCGACGCCGGAGGTGCGCGTCGCCATCGACTTGCAGCGCCTGATGCGCACCGGCGTGCCGCTTGATCAAGTGATTGCGAGCATCCAAGGACAGAATCAAAACGTCCCGGGCGGATCGGTCGATGTCGGGATGCGGCGCTATAACTTGCGCACCTCCGGCAGCTACACCTCGCTCGAGCAAATCGGCGACACCGTCATCGGCGCAGGCTCCGGCGGCTTGGTGAAAGTCCGCGACATCGCCGAAGTGTCCTGGCAGACCGAAGAGCAAGCTTATACGGGACGCTATAACGGCAAGCGCGCGGTTTTCATCACCGCCAATCAAAAAGACAGCACCAATATTTTCAAGGTGCGCGATGGCATTTATGCCAAGTTGGCGGCCTTCGAAAAAACACTGCCGGCCAGCATGACGCTGGAACGCGGCTTCGATCAATCCAAGAATGTATCCAACCGGCTCAATCAATTGGGCGAGGATTTTGCCATCGCCATTGCCCTGGTGCTGTTGACGCTGTTGCCGCTGGGGTTGCGCGCGGCCGGTGTGGTGATGATTTCGATTCCATTGTCGTTGGCGATCGGCGTGTCGTTGCTGTATGTGTCGGGCTTCGGCTTGAATCAATTATCCATCGCCGGATTCGTGCTCGCGTTGGGACTGTTGGTGGACGACTCCATCGTGGTGGTGGAGAACATTTCGCGCTTCGTTCGCAACGGCTACGGCCGGATGGAAGCCGCCATTGCGGCCACCGATCAGATTTATTTGGCGGTGCTTGGCTGCACGGCGACGTTGGTGCTGGCGTTTTTGCCGCTGCTGTTTTTGCCTGAAGGACCCGGCGAATTCATCCGTTCGCTGCCGGCGGCCATTTTGTTCACCGTATTGGCCTCGTTGTTCGTGGCTTTCACCATCATTCCCTTCTTGGCGAGTCGGATGTTGCGCGATAACACGCGAAGCACGCCCACCGGTGCGGTGGCACGCGTGGTCGCGAAGTTCGACGCCTTGGCCGATGCATTGCTGCATCGAGTCATGCAGGCCATCCATGCCGTCTACGGACCGGCGCTACATTGGGCGTTGCAGCGTCCGAAACGCACGTTGGCCGCTGCCCTGTGCGTCTTCCTGTTGACGCTCGCCACGGTCCCCTTGATCGGTTTCAGTCTGTTTCCCATGGCCGATGTGCCCGAGTTCATCGTGCGTGTCGATGCACCGGATGGCGCCAGCATTGCTGAGACGGATCGCGCACTGCATTTCGTTGAGGCGCGGCTGGAGGAACATCCCGAGATCAAGCGCTACTACACCAACTTAGGCCATGGCAGTCCGTTTGTTTATTACAACTATTTTTCTCAAGGCCGCTCCGCCAACCTCGGCGAGGTGTTCGTTGAACTGAGCAAGTTCGATGCGCGGGGCACCCCGAAGCTCGTCGAGACGCTGCGCGCAAACTTTGCGGACTATGCCGCAGCACGCATTTCGATCAAGCAATTCGTGCAAGGGCCGCCGGTCGATGCGCCCATCGCGTTTCGCATCGTGGGTCCTGAAATCGAAGGGCTACGCAAGCTGGCCGGTGAGGTCGAACAGGTACTGCGAGGCACCACCGGCACCCGCGATGTGAACAATCCGGCGCGACTCATGCGAACCGACTTGGATCTTGGCATCGATACGCAGAAGGCCGGTTTGGTCGGCGTATCGGCCCTCGAGGTCAATCGCACCGTGCGGCTGGCCGTGGCCGGCCTGTCCGCCGGACAGTTCCGCGCCACCAACGGCGATGAGTACGACATCACCTTGCGCTTGCCGATGCGCGAACGGCCGACGCTGGAAAGCCTGGATGGCATCGATGTCAGCACCTTGAACGGCCGGCAAATCCCCTTGCGGCAGATTTCAAATCCGCACTTCGAAACCGTCACCAATTCGATCAACCGCTACAACCGCGAGCGCCAAGTGACAGTGTCTGCCAATACCCAGCCGGGATTCAACACAGCCCGGGTCACGGCTGACGCGCAGAAGCGCCTTCAGTCGGTCGCGCTGCCGCCGGGTTACCGCCTGGTGGTGGCCGGCGATGTCGAAGCGCAACAGGAGAGTTTCGGTGGCTTGCTGCCTGCGGTGCTGGTGGCGATTTTCGGCATCATGGCCGTGTTGGTATTGGAATTCGGCAGCTTTCGCTCGACCGCCATCGTGGCCGGCGTCATCCCCTTGGGCATCACCGGCGCGCTGCTGGCGTTGCTGATCACCGGTTACACGCTGTCTTTTACTTCCATCATCGGCATCATCGCGCTGATCGGCATCGAAATTAAGAATTCGATCTTGTTGGTGGATTTCACCAATCAATTGCGGCAGAGGGGCACCTCACTCGACGATGCAGTTCAAGAGGCGGGCGAGGTGCGATTTCTGCCCATCCTGTTGACATCAGCGACAGCGATCGGAGGATTGTTGCCGCTGGCCATTCAAAAGTCCGCGCTGTATTCGCCCTTGGCCATTGTCATCATTGGCGGCTTGATTACATCGACGCTGTTGGCGCGATTGGTCACGCCGGTCATGTACAAACTGCTGCCGCCCTCGGTGGAGGGTATGAGGCGCATGGCTACGCCGGCGGCGGCGCAAGGGATTTAGGGTGCGGGCGAGGCGGGCTGTGCGTTGGCGGTGAAGCGTCTTCGACGCGCCACCAAGTCATCGGTGATTTCAATGACGGCATGTCGGCCGGTGGCACCCACATCCTTGCGTGCTTCAACCACCTGCTCGGCAAAACGCTCACGCTCGGCAAAGCTGACGCGCTTGATGGCGGGTTTGTCGTAGTACTCGGCAAGGTAGCTGGCGACGGCCTTGGCGGCGATCTCGGCGCTAAAGAAACCCACCCGCAGCGAGTGCACGATACGACCAGTGGCCGTCTCGGCGACAGAGTAGAGACGGTACTCGGCGAAAATATCCAAATTCGGCACGCTGTCCGGATCAAAGACGTCAGGCGAGGTGGCGAGCTCGATCACGAACCAAGGCAGTGCGTTCTCATCCGAAAGTTCTTTCGGCGTCAGCGCCCGCATGGTTTGCGTGCTGTCGAAATCCAAATGTTTTTCCACCGGCGCCGCAGGGCGCTGCGTGGGGGATTTTTGTGCCGCCGTGACAGCGGCCGCCGGTTTTGGCGCTACAGGTGGTTGGGTTACGCTCGCTGCCGGCGCTGCTTGAGCGGCCGATGGCTTTGAGCTGGCCAGCGCCGCGGCGGCGGGACGACGGACCAAGGGTGCGCTCACCGACATGGCGGGCCGTGCCGCCGGCGCCACGAACTTGGAAGCGACCGAACGCGGGGCAACGGGCAGGGGCTCCCAAATCGAAGCAGGCTGCTTGGGCAAACTGGGTGCGGCG
>CAZZWE010000007.1:31632-59382 GCA_964657675.1 uncultured Steroidobacteraceae bacterium | reverse complement strand
CCGCACGTGGAACCGTTACAATTTAAGATTCTGCGGCGCAGAAGCCGCGGTGACATATTGTTCCGCCGCTGTGACTGAAGTCACTCGCCAGCTGGAGCGTGCAACGATGCGCGGCTCAGTGCACACTGAGCGCCATTCTGTGGACAGGGCGAGGCTATGAAGATTGCGATTATCGGAGCGGGAGCGATTGGCGGCTACGTCGGCATACGGCTGGCGCTGGCGGGTGAGGACGTGACTTTCATCGCGCGTAACGCCAACTTACAAGCGCTTCGCACGCAGGGCATACGACTGATCAATGCCGACGGCACCGAAGAGTCGGTCGCCAAGGTCAAAGCCACCGACAATTACGCGGAGGCGGGGCCGCAGGACGTGGTGATTCTGGCCATGAAGGCGCACCAGGTCGAGGCCATCGTCGACGATGTGGCAAAGCTGTTCGGACCGGACACCATGGTGGTGCCGATGCAGAACGGCATCCCGTACTGGTATTTCTATGGCTTCAAAGGCGAATACGCCGGCACCCAGGTCACCAGCGTCGATCCCACGGGGCAGATTTACGCGAAGATCCCCTGCGAGCGCGTGATCGGCTGCGTGGTGTACCCGGCGGCTGAGCTGATCGCACCGGGCGTCATCAAACACGTCGAGGGCAAGCGTTTCCCGTTGGGCGAGCCTGATGGCTCGATCAGCGAACGCGTGTCGAAGCTCGCCGCGTCTTTCGTCAATGCCGGCCTGCATGCGCCGGTGCTCGATGATATTCGCTCGGAGATTTGGCTCAAACTGTGGGGCAATTTGACCTTCAATCCCATCAGCGCGTTATCGCGCGCGACGCTTGCAGGCATTTGCCAATTCCCGCCGACTCGCGCCGTGGCGGCATCGATGATGGGCGAGGCGCAGGAAATCGCTACCAAACTGGGCGCGACTTTTCGCGTGCCGATGGAAAAACGCATCGCGGGAGCCGAAAAAGTCGGTCACCATAAGACCTCGATGTTGCAAGACGTGGAAGCCGCCCGCACCTTGGAGATCGACGCCTTGCTGGGCTCGGTGGTGGAACTGGGCCGCTTGACGAACACCGCGACACCGCACATCGACACCGTTTTCGCACTCACGAAGTTATTGGCAAAATCATTGGATGAGGGTTGGCCGCAAGCCGGAAAAGCATGAACATTCACGAGTATCAAGGTAAAGAACTTCTGCGCAAGTACGGCGTTGCTACGCCGCGCGGCGTGCCGTGTTTCTCGGTCGCGGACGCCGATGCTGCGGCGCGCAGCCTGGGCGGCAAAGTCTGGGTGGTCAAGGCACAGATTCACGCCGGCGGCCGGGGCAAGGGCGGCGGCGTCAAAGTGGCCAAGTCGCTGCAGGAGGTGCACGACTACGCCGAAAAGATTCTGGGCATGACGTTGGTGACTCATCAAACCGGACCGGAAGGACGATTGGTGAAGCGCCTGCTGGTCGAGGAAGGCGCCGACATCCGCAAGGAGTTGTACGTCGGTATGGTGGTCGACCGCGCCACGCAGCGCGTGACATTGATGGCCAGTTCTGAAGGCGGCATGGAAATCGAAGAGGTTGCCGAGCATTCGCCGGATAAAATTCACAAGGTGGCCATCGATCCCGATACCGGATTGACCGATGCTCAAGCGGATGACGTGGCGCACAAGATCGGCGTACCCGATGCATCCGTCGCTCAAGCCCGCCAGTTCATGCACGGCCTGTATAAGGCATTCATCGAATCCGATGCGTCATTGGCGGAAATCAATCCCTTGATCCTCACCGGCAATGGCGATGTGCTGGCCCTCGATGCGAAAATCAATTTCGATTCCAATGCACTGTTCCGTCATCCCGACATCGTTGCCATGCGGGATTTCGATGAAGAGGATCCGGCCGAAGTTGAGGCCTCGAAATTCGATCTGTCGTACATCTCCTTGAGCGGCAACATCGGCTGCCTGGTGAACGGCGCGGGTCTGGCGATGGCCACCATGGACACCATCAAGTTGTTCGGCGCCGAGCCTGCCAACTTTCTCGATGTCGGCGGCGGCGCGACCACGCAGAAAGTCACGGAAGCTTTCAAGTTGATGCTGAAAAACCCCGCGGTGAAGGGAATCTTGGTGAACATTTTCGGCGGCATCATGCGCTGCGACACCATCGCGGAAGGCGTTATTGCTGCTGCCAAGGAAGTGAAGCTCAATGTGCCATTGGTGGTCCGCATGAAGGGCACCAATGAGGAATTGGGACGCAAGGCGCTCAAGGATTCAGGGTTGCCCATCATTTCGGCTGACAACATGGCGGATGCCGCGCAGAAAATCGTCGCTGCGGTCGCCGGGCACAAGTAGAGGAATCCATGAGTATTTTGATCGATAAGAATACCAAGGTGATGACCCAGGGCATCACCGGCAAAACCGGCGCGTTTCATACGCGCTTGTGCCGCGACTATGCCAATGGCAGAGAAGCCTTTGTCGCCGGCGTCAATCCGAACAAGGCCGGCGAGAAATTCGACGATATTCCGATTTTCGGCACCGTCAAAGAAGCCAAGCAACAAACCGGCGCCACGGTCTCGGTGATCTATGTGCCGCCTCCATTTGCTGCGGCCGCCATCGACGAGGCGGTCGAGGCGGATCTGGATCTGGTGATTTGCATCACCGAAGGCGTCCCGGTGCGCGACATGATCAACACCCGCAACAAGATGCGCGGCAAGAAAACCCTGTTGGTCGGCCCGAACTGTCCCGGCGTGATCACGCCGGATGAAATCAAGATCGGCATCATGCCCGGACATATTCACAAGAAAGGCCGGATCGGTGTGGTGTCGCGTTCCGGCACCCTGACCTACGAAGCGGTGGGGCAGTTGATGGAACTAGGCCTGGGCCAATCCACTTGCGTCGGGATCGGCGGGGATCCGGTCAATGGCTTGAAGCATGTGGATGTGATGCGCATGTTCAATGATGATCCGCAGACCGATGCCGTCATCATGGTGGGCGAGATCGGCGGCGATGATGAGGAAACCGCGGCGCGCTGGGTCAAGGCCTACATGAAGAAGCCCGTGGTCGGATTCATCGCCGGGGTGACGGCACCGCCGGGCAAGCGCATGGGACATGCCGGCGCCATCATTTCAGGCGGCAAGGGCACGGCCAACGAGAAACTCGCCGTCATGGAAGAGTGCGGCATCAAAGTCACACGCAATCCGGCGGAAATGGCCAAGCTGTTGAAGTCGGTGCTGGTGTGAGCCAGTGGGTCAGATTCAGCGCCGCAGGACGGGAGGGCTTTGGCACCTGGGTGAACGGTGAAGTGCACGAGCATACGGGCGACATGTTCGCGGGCGCCACGCCGTCGGGGCAGGTGCATGCGGCCGGCTCGTTCGCCTTGCGCACTCCCTGCGAGCCCGGAAAGATCGTGGCGTTGTGGAATAACTTTCATGCGCTGGCCGCCAAGCTCGGCAAACCGGTGCCGGTGCATCCGCCGTTTTTCATCAAGTCGGCCAGCTCCGTCATCGGCAGCGAGCAGCCCATCCGCCGGCCGCCGGGTTATTCGGGAAAAATCGTGTTCGAAGGCGAACTTGGCATTGTGATCGGCAAGACCTGCCGCCGCGTGTCGGTGAGCGAGGCGGCTCAATATATTTTCGGCTACACCTGCGTGAACGATGTCACCGCCATGGACGTGCTGTTCGAGAATCCTGATTTCCCGCAGTGGACGCGCTCCAAAAGTTTCGACACGTTCGGTTGTTTGGGACCCACGATCGCGACGAGGATCGATCCGATGGGATTGAGTGTGGTGACGCGCGTCGAGGGCGGCGAGCGTCAGAATTATCCGGTGTCTGACATGGTGTTCCCGCCGCATGAGTTGGTGAGCCGCGTGTCGCACGATGTGACGCTGCTGCCCGGCGATGTGATCGCCTGCGGGACGTCGATTGGCGTCGGCTCAATCAAGGATGGGGCGACGGTCGAAGTGAGCATCGATGGCATCGGTACGCTCCGCAACACCCTTGCAAGCTGAAGTTCTTTTGCGGCGGATGTTCGACGCCGCGATCGCCTCGGCGCAGCCCGCGATTTGCATTCCGCCGCACTTGCCGCCTCCGCCCAAAGGCCGGCTCATCGTCATCGGGGCGGGCAAGGCCTCGGCGGCCATGGCGCAGACGGTCGAACGACACTGGCCGGGCGAGTTATCCGGTTTGGTCGTCACCCGCTACGGGTACGCGGTGCCCTGCGAGCGACTTGAAATTGTCGAAGCCGCCCATCCGGTGCCGGACGCAGCCGGGATGCACGCCGCCGAGCGCATGCTCAAACTGGTGTCGAACTTGAGCGAGGATGATTTAGTGCTGTGTTTGATTTCGGGCGGCGGCTCGGCGCTGCTGCCGCTGCCGGCACCCGGATTGACGCTGGCGATGAAGCAGGAGGTCAGCAAGGCCCTGCTGAAATCTGGTGCCACCATCAGCGAAATGAATTGCGTCAGGCGCCACTTATCCGCCATCAAGGGCGGCCGCTTGGGCGCCGCCTGCCATCCGGCCGCCGTAGTCACCTTGTTGATTTCGGACGTGCCGGGCGATCGGCCCATCGATATTGCCTCAGGTCCCACAGTGGCCGATCCGACCACCTCAGCCGATGCGCTCGGCATCGTGCGTCGCTATGGCATCGAACTGCTGCCCGCGGTGCGGGAGCTGTTGGAGAGCGGCCGGGGCGAATCGGTCAAGCCCGGCGATCCGCGATTGGCGCGTGCAACGGCGCGCACCATCGCCACACCGCAGATGGCGCTCGAGGCGGCGGCCAAGGTTGGCCGCGAAGCCGGATATGCGGTGCATATATTGGGCGATGCCATCGAGGGCGAAGCGCGCGATGTCGGCAAAGTATTGGCCGCCATCACACAGCAAGTCGTTCAGCACGGCCAACCCTTCCAGGCGCCCTGCATTTTACTGTCCGGCGGAGAGACCACCGTGACCGTGCGCGGCGGCGGACGGGGCGGCCGCAACGTGGAGTTTCTACTGTCGTTGGCCATTGCGCTCGATGGGCAGCCCGGCGTCTATGGACTGGCGGGCGACACCGATGGTGTGGATGGCCAGGAAGAGATTGCCGGCGCACGCTTTAGCCCTGACACCTTGGCGCGCGCGTGGGAGCAAGGCTTCAGTCCCAAAGACGTGCTGTCGGCCAACGACGCGCACACCTTTTTCACGGCATTGGGCGACTCGGTGGTGACCGGTCCCACGTTGACCAACGTCAATGATTTTCGCGCCATCTTGATCGCCAATACTTAAGGGCGGATCACTTCGCGCTGGAATGCGCTGGTGATCACCGCCAGGATCAGGATACCTGCGGATAGCTTAAGACCGATTCGTACCCCCTCCGGCCCATCCGAGAGATAGCCGCTCAACACCGGGCCGATGCATTGGCCGATGCCGAAGGCGACGGTGAGCGCCGCGATGGCCTTGGTCCAGGCTTCAGGGGGCGCCGCGCGCCGGGCCAGCGAGGTCACTGCGGTAATCGTCGATAAAAATGATCCGCCGAACAGCAGCGCGGAGAGATAGGCGAGCGATCTCGACGAGGACAACAGCGGCAACAGGGCGCCGACGGTGACCATGCCCATGGTCGCGGCCGCCCCCCAGCCGCCTTTGAGTCGTGCCAGCAGCGGACTCCAGGCGAACACGCCGCCAATGGCTGAGACCCCCAGCAGCGCCCAGAACAACGCGATGTCATGTGCTGAGAACTGCGAGGCGATGCGCAGGTGCGCGATAATGAAAGTGGCATAGGCGATGTAGCCGGCCCCGAACAGGGTGTAGCCGACGATTTCAACGGCGATAGGGCGTAGCGGCCAAGCCACTGTCGAGGCGCCTGGCGCCTGCGCGGTGGGCAGCGGCGCCCGCAACAGTGCCGGAATGGCAGCACACACGGCGAGCGCGGCGAGTGCGCCCAGCACCAACCATCCGCCGCGCCAGCCAATGGTCGAAAGCAGCGAGGGCACGGCGAGCGCCGAGATGGCGATGCCGAGCCCGCCACCGGCAAAATACATGCCGAGGACCAAGGGTGCGCGGGCCGGCGTGCCGCCGGCTGCCGCCGCCATGGCGCCGCCGGTGACGAAGGCAATGCCGCCGGAAAGCCCTGCCAAAACGCGCAGTGTCATGAGCGTGGCAAACGTTGCCGTCAAACCCGAAGCAGCAATTGCGGCGGTGGTCGCCATGATGGAGCCGAGGAACACTCGCTTGATGCCCAATCGGCGTGCAAGCACCGAGGCCAGTAGCGCGCCCGCGAGATACCCGGCCGCGTTGGCGGTGTTCATGGCGCCGGCGTCGGCGTAACTCCAACCCAAGTCCTGACGCATCGCGGGGAGCAGCAGCGCATACGCAAAGCGCGCCAAGCCCAGCGCAATGACCGGCCCCATGCTCAACCCGACCACCACCCACAATGAGGTGCGAGGCGCCATTCAATTAACCCCGCAAATAGTGGAAAATCCCTGTTCGAACAGCGAACAAGAATATCATCATGCAAACCGCGTTGACCCCTTTGGATTTTTTGCGTCGTGCCAGAAAGCTACACGGCGCGCGTGAGGCGGTCGTTGATGGCGCAATGCGCCTGACATACGCGCAACTGGCAGAGCGATGCGATCGATGGAGTGCGGCCTTGGCGCGGCTCGGTGTGATCAAAGCAGACCGGGTCGCCACGATCTCGCCTAACACCCATCAGCAACTGGAACAGTTCTATGCCGTTCCGCAGTTGGGCGCGGTGCTCGTGCCCATCAACTACCGGCTCTCGGCCGAAGACTTTGTGTACGTCGTCACGCATAGCGGCTCGAAGGTGCTGTGCGTGCACGGCGACTACTTGGATGCCGTCGATGCCGTCCGCCACCGCATGCCGGACGTGCAGCATTTCGTTGCATTGGATGGCCGCAAAAACGGTTGGCTCGATTATGAAAGTCTGCTCGAGGATGCGGACTGGCCGAAGGTGGCGATCGAGGAAAATGATCTGATCGCCATCAATTACACCAGCGGCACCACTTCGCGCCCCAAGGGCGTGATGATTACGCATCGAAACGCGTGGATGAATTCCATTGGCACGCTGGTGCACTGGCCGATGACGCCGGCCTCGCGCTATCTGTGGACGCTGCCGATGTTCCACGCCAACGGTTGGACATTCACCTGGACGGTGACCGCGGCGGGGGGCGTTCATGTGTGCCTGCGTGCGGTCGATCCTGTGCTGATCTACGAGTTGATCGGCCGGGAGCGCGTTACGCACTTGAGCGCTGCGCCGACGGTACTCATTGCCATTGCCAACGGACCAGAAGGCCCGCGCCGCAGGTTGCCGCGCGGCGTGCGCGTCATCACCGCCGGCGCGCCGCCGGCGGCTGCCACCATCGAACGCATGGAGGCGGAACTTGGCTGGGACATTACCCATGTTTACGGTCTCACGGAAACCTCGCCGTTCATTTCGATTCTTGAGTGGTTGCCGGAACACGCGGACTTGTCCGCCGCCGAGCGGGCCTCCAGCAAGTCCCGGCAGGGAGTCGAGTTGATCACCTCCGGCGAACTGCGGGTGGTGGACGATGAGATGCGCGACGTGCCGCAGGATGGCGCGACCTTGGGAGAGATCGTGGCACGCGGCAACGTCGTCATGGCCGGCTACTACAATGATCCGCAGGCGACCTCCGCGGCCTTCGCCGGTGGCTGGTTTCATACCGGAGACGGCGCCGTCGTATACCCCGACGGCGCGGTCGAGATTCGCGACCGATTCAAGGATGTGATCATTAGCGGCGGAGAGAACATCTCGTCGATCGAAGTGGAAGGCGCGCTGCTGCGTCACGCAGCGATTCTGGAAGTGGCGGTAGTCGGCATGCCGCACCCGACCTGGGGTGAGTCGCCGAATGCCTTCGTGGTGTTGCGCGGCGGCATGACGGCGACTGAAACGGAGCTGCGGGCCTTTGCCCGCGAGTCTCTAGCCCATTTTAAGGTGCCGAGCGCTTTTCATTTCGTGAGCGAGCTGCCGAAGACGGCAACCGGGAAAATACAGAAATTCGTGCTGCGTGGCCGGCGCGTGGCGATTGCGCAGCAGTGACTACAGCGGGCGGGGGTCCGACGGGCGGGCGCGCAATATATCGGCCAGGTTGATCGGCGGAGTGAACTCGCGAATCGTCGTCTGCCACCGCTCCGCATCGCTACGCAGCTTGTTGATGACCATGACGGGGAGTTGGCGACCTTGGTGCAACGTATTTTCGAGCCAGTTCTTCATGGGAAAAATAATAATGCACACGCAGCGCTTATGGAATTGTCGTCGATTTCAGACATCTGAAAAAATTCCGCTAAGATTCGCGCGCGGTTTTCGCCGGAGCTAAGACAGTTTGACCACCACCCATTTCACCGCCGCCGAACGGAAGATCACCATCATCGGCGTGATGATCGTGTTCCTGCTGTCCGCCTTGGATCAGACCATCGTGTCGACCGCGATGCCGGTCATCATCAGTCAGCTGCATGGTCTTGAGCTTTATTCGTGGGTTACCACCGCCTACTTGCTGTCTTCCACGGTCATGGTGCCGGTGTGGGGCAAATTGGGCGATCTGTATGGACGCAAGCCGGTGTTGCTTGCCGGCATTGGGCTGTTCTTGCTGGGCTCTTGGCTATCGGGTCTGGCGGGTGAGTTTGGTGATTTGCCCTTGTTGGGCGGTGGGATGGTGCAGTTGATCGTATTCAGGGCGATCCAAGGGTTGGGAGGCGGCGCACTGTTCACCACGGCGTTTGCCATCATTGCTGACCTGTTCCCGCCCCGGGAGCGTGGCAAGTTTGCCGGGTTGTTTGGCGGCGTTTTCGGACTCGCGAGTGCGATTGGGCCGCTGCTCGGGGGCTATTTCACCGATCACGGCAGCGTCACGCTCGGAGGGCATCTCATTGCCGGCTGGCGCTGGGTGTTCTACCTGAACCTTCCCATGGGACTGGTGGCGCTGTTCATGGTGATCGCCAAGATGCCTAAGCTGTCGCATGCCTCGAAGGGCAGCATCGACTACACCGGCGCGGTGCTCATCGTGGCTGCCTGCGTGCCCTTGCTGCTGGCCCTGACCTTTGGCGGCCAGAAGTTTCCCTGGGGTTCGAGCCAGGTATTGGGTCTGCTCGCGATGTTCGTGGTTTGCACCGCGCTGTTCATCTGGGTCGAGAAACGCGCCAAGGACCCCATCATTCACATGGAGTTGTTCGCGAACAAGGTGTTTACCTGGGCCAATATCGCCGGATTCTTCTCCTCGATGTCCTTTTTGAGCGTGGTCGCCTTCCTGCCGCTGTTTATGCAGTTGGGGCAGGGCTTGCAGGCCACCACCAGCGGCTTGTCGACCTTGCCGCTGATGATCGGCCTGATACTGGCGGCAACGGTGGCGGGGCGGCTGGTGACGCGCACCGGCCGTTACAAGCCTTTCATGCTGGCCGGCATGTCGATGGTGTTGCTGGCCACGTTTTTGCTCAGTCAGATGAGTCATCACACCTCCCGCCTCGATCTTGCATGGCGTATGGCCTTATTGGGAATCGGCTTGGGCCCTTTACAGAGTCTCTACGGCGTGGCCATTCAAAACGCCGTGCCCATGAATCGCATCGGCGTGGTCACCAGTGCGAACCAATTCTTTCGTCAGATCGGCTCGACCGTGGGGGTCGCCGTGTTCGGCACGCTGCTCACCAATGGCTTGAACGGCAAACTGCTGGCGTGGTCGCTGGCTGCCGGCCTGCCGCCGCTCAATTTATCGACGCTGCGCAGCCTTTCCGTGGATGCGCAGGTGCATTCCAGTGCCATCAACATCCCGGATGCCATCCGGGTGCTGATCTCCGACTCGGTGACCCATGTGTTTCTCTTAAGCCTCACGGTGGTGGTGATCGCCCTCATCGCCACCTTGATGATTCCCGAATTGCCGCTGCGCGAGCGTCCCAAAGTTCCCCCGAAAGATGAAGTTCCGGCCGATACCCATCTCTAACATTTACGGATACCTATGAAAATTCTGCCCACGGCGTGGCTACTAATCGCCCTGCATTTATTGACCGGGACGGCACCTGCGGCTGACTTCGGCCCATCCAACCCGTTTTATAAGGCCAGTCCTTTGCCGTTTCAGGCGCCGCCGTTCGACCGGATCAAGGACGAAGACTATCAACCGGCCATTGAAGCGGGCATGGCAGAACAATTGCGCGAGATGCAAAAAATCGCCAATAACCCGGCGGCGCCGACCTTCGAGAACACCCTGGTGGCGATGGAGCGCAGTGGGCTGCTGCTCGCGCGTGCTCGAGCGACCTTCTCTGCCGTGGCCGAGGCGAATATCGATCCAGCGCTGCAGGCGGCGAAGACCGCTCTGGCGCCCAAGATGGCGGCCCACTTGGACGCCATTCATTTGAACCCGAAGTTGTTTGCCCGAGTAGCCGTCCTGTATCGCAAGCGCGCAGCCCTGAAGCTCGACCCGGAATCCCTGCGGCTGCTCGAAATCACCTATGAAGAATTTGTGCACTCTGGAGCCAACCTGTCGGAGCCCGATAAAGCGACACTGAAGAAACTCAACGAGGAGTCCTCGGCGCTGTCCGATGCCTTCTCGAAAAAGCTGCTCGATGCCACCAAGGAGGCGGCCTATGTCACGCTCGACAGTGCGGCCCTCGCCGGATTGAACGATTCACAATTGGCTGCCGCCGCTCAGGCCGCCAAGGGGCGCAATGCCACTGGCTATGTGATTCCGCTGCAGAACACCACCCAACAGCCGATCTTGGTTTCTTTGAGCGCGCGCAACACCCGCGAAGCCATTTTCAATAATTCTTGGAATCGCACCGAGCATGGCGATGCCAACGATACCCGCGACATCGTTGCGCGCCTGGCGCAGTTGCGTGCACAACGCGCGCAGGTTCTCGGGTTCTCCAGTCACGCCGCCTGGAAGCTGGCGGACCAAATGGCCAAAACGCCCGAGACGGCGGTGCGATTCATGGATGCCCTGGTGCCGGTGGCGACTGCGACGGCGCAGCAGCGGGCCCGCGAGATACAACAGCTCATCGATGCCCAGAGCGGCGGTTTCATGCTGCAGCCATGGGATTGGGAGTTCTACGATGAACAGGTGCGCAAGGCCAAGTACGACATCGACGATGCGAAAATCAAGCCGTTCTTCGAGCTGAACAACGTGCTCGAGAACGGCGTGTTCTATGCAGCCACCCAGCTCTATGGCATCACGTTCAAAGAGCGCAAGGACATCCCCGTGTACGCGGCGGATGTGCGCGTGTTTGAAGTATTCGACGGCGCAAAACCGCTGGCACTTTTCTACTGCGATTACTTCAAGCGCGACAACAAGAGCGGCGGCGCTTGGATGTCGAATTTCGTCGGTCAATCTGCGCTGTTGGGAACGCTGCCCGTCATTTACAACGTGGCCAACTTCTCCAAGCCGGCACCGGGCGAGCCGGCATTGATCAGCTTCGATGATGTCACCACGATGTTCCATGAGTTTGGACATGCATTGCACGGTATGTTCGCCAATACTCGTTATCCGAGCTTGTCGGGTACCTCGACGGCGCGCGACTTCGTGGAATTTCCCTCGCAGTTCAACGAGCACTGGGCACTGTACCCGCGGGTGTTCCAACACTACGCGAAGCACTATCAGACCGGCGCCGCAATGCCGCAGGAGCTCGTTGATAAAATCAAACGAGCCAAGAATTTTTCGGAAGGCTACAGCCTGACCGAGGTGCTGGCGGCGGCGGAACTGGATATGCAGTGGCATTCTCTGTCCGCGGATGCACCATTGCAGAATCCGGATGAATTCGAGAAGCAGGCGCTCACTGGCAAGCACCTCGACGTCGCGGCGGTGCCGCCGCGGTATCGTTCATCGTATTTCAGCCACATATGGGCGAGCGGCTACTCAGCCGGCTATTACGCCTACTTGTGGACCGAGATGCTCGCCGATGATGCCTATCAATGGTTTGACGATCATGGCGAACTGAGCCGTGCCAATGGCGACCGATTTCGCCAGATGGTGCTGTCGCGCGGCAACACGCGCGAACTCGCGGCCTTGTACGCCGATTGGCGTGGCAAGGCGCCGAGCGTCGACGCCATGATGAAGTACCGCGGCTTGAGTGCCGATCACTGACCGACGCTGGCGAACCCTTTGCCCTCGGCCACCAGCTGTTCGAGCAGCGGCGAGACTTTGAGCCACTGACCGCCGGTGGCGGCGCTGTATTTGCGCAGCTTATCCAGTGCCGCTTTCAGGCCAAACTCGTTTTCCGCCCAAAACATCGGCCCGCCGCGGTAGGCGGGAAATCCGTAGCCATACAGATAAACGATGTCGATGTCGCTGGCGCGATAGGCCACTCCTTCGCGCAGCACTTCGCAGCCCACATTCATCAACGCGAGAAAACAGCGTTCGACGATTTCCTCGTCGGTAAAGCTGCGGCGCTCGATGCCGTATTCCTTGGACACCTTGACCAGCAGCTCGGTGACGATGGGAGAGGGGCGCGGCGTACGGTCGCCCGGCGCATAGTCGTAGTACCCCGCTTGGGTCTTCTGCCCCATGCGGCCCATTTCCACCAATAAATCCGCCGATCGGGTGGTTCGCCCATCGAAGCTGCTCGGATCGCGGTCTTTACGCGATTTGTAGCCGATATCAAGACCGGCCAGATCGCTCATTTGCAGCACGCCCATGGGCATGCCGAAGTTGCGCAGCGCCGCGTCGACCTGCTCCGGTAGCGCGCCCTCGAGCACCATCAGCGAGGCCTGGTAGGCGTAACCGGCCAGCATGCGGTTGCCGATGAAGCCGTCGCGATTGCCGCATACCACGCCCACCTTGTTGATGCGCTTGGCGATGTCCACGATGGTCACGAGTACGTCCTGCGCGGTTTTCGCACCGCGCACGATCTCCAGCAGCCGCATGACGTTTGCGGGTGAGAAAAAGTGCATGCCGAGCACGTCGCTCGGGCGGGAGATCGAGTCGGCGATCTCATCAATAGACAGGTAAGAGGTGTTCGACGCCAGAATGGCGCCGCGCTTGGCAACCTTGTCTAACTTGCCGAACACTTCCTTTTTGACCGCCATTGTTTCGAACACCGCCTCGATGATCAGATCGGCCTCGCCGAGATCGTCATACGAGAGCGTGGGTTTGAGCAGCGCCATGCGCTGGCCCACCTGATCCAAGGTGAGCTTGCCCTTGGCGGCGGTGTTTTCATAGTTTTTACGGATCACGCCAACGCCGCGATCCAGCGCGTCCTGCTTCATCTCGAGCAGGGTCACCGGGATGCCGACGTTGAGAAAATTCATGGCGATGCCCCCACCCATGGTGCCGGCGCCGATGATGGCCACGGATTTCACATCGCGTTTGGCCACATTCTTATCGAGATTGGGCACGCTGGCCGCTTTTCTCTCGGCGAAAAACACATGTTGCAGGGCCTTGGCTTGGCTGTTCTGTAGACACTGGGCAAACAACAAGCGCTCGCGTGCCATGCCCTTGTCAAACGGCAAGGTCACCGCCGCCTCGAGCGCATCGACGATGCGTTGCGGCGCGTACAAATTCTTTTTCTCCTTGGCCAGACGCTTGCGGGCTTCGTCAAAAAAACCGGCCGGCAATTGGGTGGCGTCAATACTGATGTCGCGAATCTTGCGCGCCGGCGCGTTGCGTGTAATCAGATCCTTTGCGAATGCAATCGCGCCGTCAGTCAAATCGCCGTCGACAATTTTATCGACCACGCCAGCCTTCGCCGCCTGCGGCGCCGGCACCGGATCGCCCGAGACGATAATGTTCAAGGCGGCTTCAACGCCGATCAGGCGCGGCAAGCGTTGCGTGCCGCCGGCGCCGGGCAGAATGCCGAGTTTTACTTCCGGCAAACCAATCTTGGCGGATGCGACCGCGACCCGGTAATGGCAGGCGAGGGCAACTTCCAGTCCGCCGCCCAACGCCGTTCCATGAATGGCAGCGACGATGGGTTTGCTGGATTGCTCGATGGCGTCCAAGGCCTCGTGCAGTCCGGGCGATAGCGGCGGCTTGCCGAATTCCGTGATGTCCGCGCCTGCCATGAAAGTGCGGCCTTTGCAGGCGAGTACGCCGGCTTTGATGTCAGGATCCGCGGACAGTTTGGCTGCTCCGTCGATGAGCGCGATGCGCACACCAACGCTAATGGCATTGACCGGTGGGTTGTCGATCCAAATGATGCCGATGTCGCCGCGTTTTTCAAAACTGCCTTGCATACTGTTCTCCACTGGAAATTAATTTCGTCCGACGCGGCGCCCGCCATCCACCACGTGCACCTCGCCGGTGGTTTTTGAGGCGATGGCGCCCAAGTAATAGATGGTCTCTGCCACTTCCTCCGGCGCTACCAGCGCGGCTAACGCCGCACTCGACTGGTAATTCTTCAGCATCGCGGCGAAGCGTTCGGCGCCGAGGCCCTTTTTCAGCCAAGGAGAATCCACCATGCCGGGAGCCACCGCATTGACCCGAATCTCAGGGCCGAGCACGCGCGCCAGCGTCAGTGTGAGCGCGTTGAGCGCACCCTTGGAGGCGATATAGGCAATGCTTGATCCTCCACCGATCAGCGCGGCGATTGAGGACACGTTCACCACGCCGGCACCGGATTGTGCTTTGAGCATGGGTGTGAACGCACGCGTCATTTGAAAGGCGCCGATGACGTTGACCGAATAGATGCGCTGAAAATCGGCGGCCTCGAGTCCGTGTAGATCTTTCAGATCGACAAATTTAGTCGCGCCGGCATTGTTGACCAACACATCGCAGCGAGCCAAATGCTCATGGACTTTGGCCGCAAGCTCGGTGCATTGGGCATCGTCCGCGACGTCAGCCCGCTGCACCAATACCTTGGCGCCGTGTTCCCGGCAAACCGCGGCCACCGCTTCGGCCGGCTGCGGGTCGCGAGAATAATTGATACAGACATTCCAGCCACGCTGCGCGAACAAGACCGCGCTCGCTGCGCCAATCCCGGAGGATGAGCCGGTGATCACGCACACCTTTTTATTCATTTCGTTTCCTTAGTCGGGGCGGGATTCTGGCATTGTTTCGAGGCGCGGTACAGAATGGAAGAGCGAGCAATTCCGCATTCTGGAACGAGTCGTGATTAGCGAGTGGGCGCTTCCACGATTCTTGAATCCGGCGTGTCGGCATACAACAGCGCCACCTCGATTGCCCGGCGTTGCAAGACCAAGCGCTGATTAATGGAGCGCTTGTCCGTAATCTCGCCGGCTTCGGCGGACGGCGGATCCTTCAGGATGAGCAGCCTGGCAATGGTGTCCGCGCTGCCCTGGCGGTGGTGATTGAATGCCGCGAGTTTCTCCGACAGCGTCGCGCGCACGGCGGCATCGTCGGCCACGGTCAGCCAGACCATCGCGCCTAGCCATGGGTGATTGGGCGCGCAGATAACGGCGTCCATCACGTACGGTTGCAAGGCCTCGACCAAATCGCGGCGCACGATGCTGGCTTGTACCCACGTTCCGGACAGTAGCTTGAAGTCTTCCGCCATACGCCCTGCATACTCCAATCCTTCGATGGGCCGTGTCTCGTCCACCCAGCGCACCGCATCACCGGTTTTGAAAAATCCTTCTTCGTCGAACGCGGCCGCGTTCAGCGCGTCCGCCTTGTAATAGCCGCGCATGATCTGCGGCCCCTTGATGCGCAGCTCCAGGCGATCGCCCGCCGGAACTAATTTCAGCGTCACCCCGGGCTGCGGCAATCCCAGCAGGCCGGTGCGGTCAGTATTCCAATACACCGCCATGCCGGTTGCCGTGGTCTCGGTCATGCCCCAGCCGGTGCCGAACGGGATGCGCTCACCGGTGGTTTGCACGGCAAGCCGCTGCATCCGCTCCCAGGTGGGCTGCGGCAACAGCGCGCCGCCGTAAGAAAGTCCCCGCATATTCTTAAAGAACTTCTGCCGCAGATCCGCATCGCGCTCCAACGCAGCCGCCAATGCACCAAAGGCGGCCGGCACGCAGCCAAATCCAGTGGGCGAGACATCGCGCAGATTCTCGACGGTGGCTTCGAACATGCCGGGCACTGGCCGGCCCGAATCGATGTACAAGGTGCCCGCCATCGCTACCACACCGTTGAAGACTGCGTTGCCGCCAAAGGTGTGATGCCAGGGGAGCCAGTCAACCAGGGTGTAGGTGCGATCGAGCGTGAACGGCTCGCCGATCTGGCGCAGCATCTGCACCGAGCCGACGATATTGCCGTGCGTGTTGATGACGCCCTTGGGGCGCCCCGTCGAACCGGAGGTCAACAGAATTTTGGCAATGGTGTCATCGGTGATGAGTTCGCGTCGCGCCACGACCGCCGCCTCATCGATCTCGCTCAACAGTTCGGGAAAATCGACGCCGGATAGCACCCGTCGGCCGGGCGCCTTGGCCAGTTCCAATGCCGCGCCGTAGCGAGTTGCATCCAGTGCAAACACCAATGAGGGTTCGGTCAAATCGAGTGCGTACTTGAGCCGATCCAGATCGTGCCCGAATGAATAAGTGGGCGAAACTGGAACCAGCGCCACGCCGGCGCGCATGGCGCCGAGCATCAGCAGTGCGTGCTCAATGCTGTTCTCCGACAGAATCATGATGGGCGCGCCGTCCGGACCGAAGCCGTTGCGGATCAGCCAGGTGGCGATGGCTGCGGTGTCGCGCCACGCAGCCGCATATGTCAAGCGACGCCACTGGCGCGAGCTATCACGCTCGGCCAGAAAGGTCGTGTCAGGGCGTATTTGCGCGGCGCGCGCAAGATAGTCAATCAACGAGGGCAGGCCCGGCTCGTATTCGAGCCCGCAGCTCAAATACACGATTCCGTTGGGTGCGCGGCGCACCTCGACCTGCGGCTCTGGACGCTCCAAAACGCGCATCGGATATTCATGCAGTGGACGAGTCAACATGCTCCCCCCCGGAAGTCGGTCGCCAACATTTTTCTTTGGATTTCAAGTCGCAGCATGAAGTTTCAGCGGCTGCTTGTCACCCTCTGCCGAGCGCGCCATGATAGGCCAAGCGTGAGTCAGCAGGGCAATTTGCACGATAACAGCCCGTCAGCGCGATCGATCCGGGGCTATTAAGCGGGAGAGCGGAATGCAGTGGACAAGAAGCCAGAAGAACGTCGTGGTCGCGGCCTATTTGGGTTGGGCATTGGACGCCTTCGACTTCTTTTTGATGGTGTTCATGTTCAGCGACATCGCCAAAACTTTCAATGTGGAACGAAAAGACGTGGTGTTTGCGGTCACTTTGACGCTCGCGGCACGGCCCATCGGCGCGTTCATTTTCGGCCGGCTGGCAGACCGATTCGGTCGCAAGCCTACTTTGATGTGGAATATTCTGGCCTTTTCCGTATTGGAAGTGGCGTCCGGTTTTGCCCCTACGCTGACGGTCTTCTTCATCCTGCGCTTTCTGTTCGGTGTTGCAATGGGGGGCGAATGGGGCATCGGCTCCTCGCTCACCTTTGAATCCATTCCTGCCAAAGCGCGCGGGGCTGTCTCCGGATTGCTGCAAGCGGGATATCCGAGCGGCTATTTCATCGCCGCCGTTGCCTATGGATTATTTTATGAGACGCTTGGCTGGCGGTACATGTTCGTGCTGGGAGCAGCGCCGGCCATACTGGTGTTCTTCATTCGTCTGGGTGTCGATGAGTCGCCGGCCTACCTTGAGCAAAAGGTTTCCACGGTCCGCCCCAATCTGATGGAGGTGCTCGGCCGTAATTGGAAACTCGCGGTGTATTCAATCTGCCTAATGACGGCATTCAATTTCTTCAGTCATGGTTCGCAAGACGCCTATCCGAACCTCTTTCTCAAAGTTCAGCATCATTTCGATACCCACACATTGTCGACCATGACAGCGATCGCCAATCTCGGCGCCATCTTTGGCGGTATAGGTTTTGGCTGGTTGTCCGGACGCATCGGCAGACGGCGTGCCATCATGATTGCCGCACTGTTCGCACTGCCGGTGATTCCATTTTGGGCATTCGCCAGCACACCGTTGATCTTAGGTATCGGCGCCTTCTTGATCCAAGTATCGGTGCAAGGCGCCTGGGGCATTGTGCCGGTTCATTTGAACGAGCTGTCACCGCCTGAAATTCGCGCCACATTTCCCGGTGTCGTGTATCAGCTTGGAAATCTGATCGCCTCGGTCAATCTGCCCATTCAGGAGATGATTGCAGCGGCGCACGGAGAGAACTACGGGTTGGCGATGGCCATTGTCGTGGGGATCGTCTCGGTGGTGATTTCGCTGCTGGTGGCATTTGGTCCCGAGAAGCGCGGCATCG
This sequence comes from uncultured Steroidobacteraceae bacterium, assembly GCA_964657675.1. Taxonomy (GTDB): domain Bacteria; phylum Pseudomonadota; class Gammaproteobacteria; order Steroidobacterales; family Steroidobacteraceae; genus Bog-1198. The sequence goes on along the minus strand of CAZZWE010000007.1, from coordinate 41,214 downwards.
CGATGTCGGAGGAGCATCGGCGAGTCGCGACGGTCGACGCTTAGGCGTAGGGGACCGAACACGGGCTGTGTACGAGAATGAGGCGCGTTATGTACAACAATGGTGCGTCGCGCCCATTCCGCCTATATTTTGATGACCCGCGACGATAAATTTTCCGCCGTAGCGTTCGCGCAACATTCGTAGCATTTTGTGTGACTTAGGCACCTTTGGTAGAGAGGCACGCGGTCGCCAAAGTTGGTTTTCTAACAGCCGTCCAGGGCTGTGCACGTTTCTTGCACCGTCCGACTCATTCCAAAAATAACCGGGATGAGGTGTTGCTTGACGCTGCGGAATAAACTTTCGATTGCTGTGTCGTGCCTGTGTATAACTGCAGCTCATTCGGCGCTCGCGCAGCAAAGCGCTGCGCCACCGCCGACCACGACCGCCGAATTAGGCTCGTCTGAGAATCTCGACGAAATCGTGGTGAACGGCATCCGCCGGGGCGATTTGATTTTGCCGACCACGGTGACCTCGACGTCCGCCTACGGGTTGGATCTGGGCGTGATGGACACGCCGCGCAACAACTCGTTGATTTCAAAAGCGCAGCTGGATGCCCTGAACATTCAAAATCCCGGTGGTTTTTCTTATCTGACCTCCAGCAGCTATGCGGACGCCGCGTTTGGTCAGCCCAATGTGCCGCGCATTCGCGGCCAGTACGGCGACATTTTTTATAACGGGATGCGTGATAGCTTCACGCTGAACGGCTACGGCGCGCCCATCAGTTTCAACAACGTTGATTCCATCGATATCGTCAAAGGCACCGCCAGCGTGCAACAGGGGCCGGGCGCCGGTGTCGGCGGATCGATCGGCATTACCACCAAAATGCCATCCTTCAGCAAATTCTCGGAATCGTTCGACCTGGAATTCGACAGCCAGCAAAAGCGCCGCGCGTCCTTTGATGTGGGAGGGCCGATATCCGGCAACACGGCTGCGCGGGTCAGTTTCTCTTCCGATGACAGCGGCAGCTACTACTGGGACATGTACTTCCACCAGCAGTCGCTGCACGTCGCCGTGCAAACGAACTTCAGCGACCAATACAGCGTGCTGTTCACCGGCGATGCCGTCGATACGCGCTATCGCGAAAATGACGGCGTCAATCGTGTCAACCAGGCCTTGATCGACAATGGCACCTATCTCACCGGCGCGCCGCCCGCGGATACCATTTCGGGGTTTGGTACGTCAGTCATATTGGGACCCGGCACCGTTCAGCTCAACGACCGGATTTTGATCGACGAGCCCGCGGGTACCGGTGCGCATTCGTTGAAGGCCTCGGGGCAGATCATCCAGACCTTCAAGGCTTCCGACAGTTTCACTATCACGAACAATAGTTTTTACAATTATCTCAATCGCTATAACCAAACGATGGACTACTACGCGGACACCGCGAAGGGGTCGTACACGATCGAGAACAAGACCGACTTCAAAATCAAGTTCGCCATGGGCGGTTTGGATAATCAAGTCGACGCCGGCTTCACCTATCGCTTCGCGCACGTCAACGATACTCAGAACGAGGCCAATGAACCGGTGAGCGTGTTCGACCTCTCGGGCAATCCGAACACTTGGGTGTTCCCGGCCGATCAGCAAATTTTCGGCGGGGCCATTCCCTATCAGGCAGGATTCAATCACACCCAGTACGGCACGGGCGCTCGTTACTCGGGATTTCTAGCGAATAACAGCGTGGTCGACAATTTGCAGGACGGCGCGATTTTTCTCGAACATCGCATCCAGTTCTCGCCGCAATGGAGCTTGCTGTACGGCTATCGCGAGGACATCGTGCAGTTGAATGAAGATGATCCGTTGGGCAACGAGGGCGTCGCCAACATTCCGGGGCTGCCCGAGAAGATCTCTACCGCCTGGTATGGGCTGCACAATGGCAACATCAGCGTGGTCTACAGCCCCACGCAGCATATATCGACCTATCTGACGTACACCAACGCGCAATACACCAGCCCGAATGCCAATGACGGCGCCATCGGCACCTACGGTGTGCCACCGGTCACGCAACTGCGGCAAAACTCGGATTTGGTCGAGGCGGGTTTGAAATTCGATCTGCTGGATAAGCGCTTGTTCATCTCCAGCGCCATATTCAAGCAGAACCGCACCGTCCCATCCGGCGACGGCGGCACGGTGAGCAACCGAGCGCACATCAAGGGCGCCGAGATTGAGTTGAATTACCAGCCCGATCCGCATTTCTTCGCGACTGCGAGCTATTCGTATCTGCATACCATGCTCGACTCACCGTCGAGCTTTTATAACCTGCCCGCACAGGCTGGATTGAATATCGACGGCGCAGGCAGTCTGCTGGCTTGGAATCCCAATCAGCGCTTTGTAGATCCAGGCATACCGAATCACCTGTTCAACGTGCTGGCCAACTACAAACATGAGTCAGGCTTCGGCGGTCAGGCCAATATTCAGGTCACCGGCCCCATCGCCACCTCGCAATCCGGCTACGTCGACATTGCCGATACGAACTCCGGGGCTTCTTTCCTGACACCCACCTTGGTCGGCCCGGGCGGCGTATATCCGAGCATTGGGGCGAATGGCTTTTATAAATCGCCGATGATTCCTTGGCAATACACGTTGAACGCCGGCGTTTTTTATTCGTTTCTTGATCACTACAACGTGAAGTTCATGGTGTACAACCTCACCAGCCGCCACAACTTGATCAACGACTATCCGTTCTACGGCAACGACTTCCTGACACGAGTCCCGCCGCGCAGTTACGATTTGACGCTGAGCGGCAAATTCTAGCCAATCGCGTGTTTTTGATATCCGCCGCCTGACGAGCGTTGCTCGTCAGGCGCGCTCGTGGGAATGCTGCCGGTTTCTCGCTACACTGGCTGATGTTCTCACCAGAAAAAACACAATGTCCTTAGAACCCATCGAGAAAGTATTCATCTCAGCCGATTCGCTGTTGCGCGACTCCATGGAACTCGGCTTGCGGGTGGTGCGCAGCGGGTTTCGGCCGACCTTCCTGGTCGGGATTTGGCGCGGCGGTGCACCCATCGGCATCGCGGTGCAAGAAATCCTCGAATACAACGAGATCGAGTGCGATCACGTTTCGATACGCACCTCCTCCTACGTTGGGATCGATAAGCAGTCGCGAACGGTCCGTGTGCATGCCATCGACTACCTGGTATCGGTCTTAAATGCCGAAGATCAATTGCTGCTGATCGACGATGTCTTCGATTCGGGACGCAGTCTCGAGGCGGTGATCGCCGAACTGCGCCGACGCTGCCGCCGTAATCTGCCCGAGCAGATTCGCGTGGCAACGGTGTATTTCAAGCCGGCGCGCAATCGCAGCAGTCTGATCCCCGATTACTACGTGCGTTCCACCGATCAGTGGTTGGTATTTCCGCACGAGGTCAATGGATTGACACGCGAGGAAATCCTCGCCAACAAGCCGGTCGACGACAGTTTTTTCACCGCACGGGATGAGTGATTGTTGCGCCCCTTAAGTACGCGCGCGCTGATTCTCGCGGCATGGCTGTTGTTGGGCAGCAACGAGGCGCTGCCGGCCGCGACTGCACCGATTCAGGTCAAGGTGGTCATCGTCTCGATGTTCGAGAATGGCAAGCTCACGGGCGACAAGCCGGGAGAGGCCCAGTTGTGGGTGGAACGCCAGAGGCTTGACACGGTGTTCGCATTTCCGCTGGGCGAGTATGAGTTGCGTATGAATGCCGCCGGCGTGCTGTTGATTTGCACAGGCGGGGGCATCACCAATGCCACCAGTTCCATCATGGCGCTGGGACTCGACTCGCGGTTTGATTTCAGCAAGTCCTACTGGCTGATCGCCGGCATCGGCGGCGGTGATCCGTTCGATGTATCCCTGGGCACCGCGGCATGGGCCAAACATGTGGTGGACGGCGATTTGCTGTACGAAATCGATGCGCGGGAAATTCCGCCGGAATGGCCCTATGGCATGCTGCCCTTGGGCGCTAAGAAGCCCAACGACAAGGCCAATGGCTGGACGGTCGACACCATCCATTTCGCACTGAATCCCGCGTTGGTCGAGTGGGCTTATGGCTTGACGAAGGACCATCCGCTGGCGGACTCAGCAGCCTTGGCCAAGTTCCGCCAACAGTTTGCCGGTTTTCCGAATGCCGTGCGACCGCCTTTCGTCACCATTGGCGATTCCTTGTCGTCCAGCAAGTACTGGCACGGCGCGAAAATGAATGAATGGGCCAATGATTGGGTCAAGCTGCAGGCAGGCAGCACGGCCAATTTCATGATGTCCAACATGGAGGACAGCGGCACGCTGACCGCGCTTCGGCGCCTGTCGCGCATCCAACGAGTGGACCTCGATCGGGTGCTGGTACTGCGCACCGCCAGCAACTACACCATGCCGCCGCCAGGGAAGAGTGCGGCCTGGAGCGCCACCGCCGAGTATCCCGAGGGCGGGCTGCCGGCGATCGAGGCGGCCTATCAGGTGGGCAATATCGTGCTGCAGGAGTTGCTCAAGGGGTGGAGCCGGTATCAGGATGCTCCGCCGCGGCCTTGAGATCTACTCGGGCGGCAGACACAACTGGTAGTGCTTGCACAGAAACCCATAGCTCACTGGCCTCACATCATTGAGCGCAGACCAGCCTTTTTTCTGAAATGACTGCGCATAGGCGGTCATGCGCTTGTCGTAGTTGGACAGCAGCCGCTGCTTGGTGGGCTCATCGACGAACGCGTACTGCAGCGAATTTCGTCCGAGCTTGACGATCTCTTCCCACGATAAATTGAATTCTTTGACCGCGACGTAAAACTCGTCACTCAAATTCGAATCCCACATGCCGCGATCATCCGTGGACAGCGCCACCGGGATACCGGTTCGCAGATATTCGGGAAAGGGATGCTGCGAATAATCGCTCACGTATTCCAAGAGCAAGTTACTGATCAGATTGATTTCCACCATGAAGGGTCCATAGCGCATGCGCAGCATGGTGTCGGGGTCGGTGATGAGATTCACACCGTGGCCGATGCGTTGCGCACCCAGCAACAAGGTGTCGCGGATGTGAAAATTAGGTTCATCGACTTCACCCGCGTGGATTGATAGGTTGATGTCGGGGTATTTATGCCGCAACTCGCGCAAGACCGGTAGAAACCGCAACGGGTAGCCCTTGTCGTTGTCCTCGCGGCCCACCATGTTGACGCCCACGTACAGGTCGCGATAGCGGTCGGTGATGGCGTAGAGCACGCGCAAGTGCTGTTCTGCATTGGGCGTGAAGCGCAGCAAGGCGTTTTGAAAGCGTACCTCGACGCCGGTGGCCTTGGCGGCCGGGGAGGCAAGGAACTGGCGGTAAATGCCGACCACCTCCTCGACGCTGTAGGGCGTGCCATCCGGATGCACTTCGCCCTCGGCGCCCTGTTGGGTTTCCAGGTACACCAGACCCTCTTTGCCGAAGGCCTGCATGTTGCGCAATAAAATATCGCAAATCAGGTAGGGATTCTGCAGCAGGTCGTTGATGCGGTCCCAGATGGCATCGAAGAACTCATTGCGGCCTTCATAGGGTTGATCGAGACGCATGCTGTTTAGCCAGGCGGTTTTTTCAAGCTGGTTCAAGTCCTGAAGCTTTTTGAATTCCGACTTGCCGCAGGTGTCGAGTTTGTCGAAGGTGCTGGCTTGAATGTTCTTAAACAGCAGCAAGGCCTTGGCCTGACCAAACTCATCGTGTCCATAGGGCGCGCAGTTCTGAATGCGCACGCGCGTGTAGTACAAGTAGCCGCGCTTCTCGGCGGCCATGGCGGCATCCCAGTACCATTCCGAACGCACCGCGCCGGTGAGATGGTTGTGCAAGTCGCCGCCCTTGGGCAGCGCATATAAGAAGCGATACATTTGTTCCGGCGTTGCGGTGTTTTTCACCGTTTCAAACCACGCCTCGGCTGCGGGCGCTCGATTACCCAAACTGAGTGCGCAGCAGGCCGCCAGTACCCATCCCAATGACTTATACATACCCGCCCTCATCAATGAATTTTTGCCGGCCGAGTCAGTAAATCCATGGCCAATGATTCGAATCTGGCTAAATCGATATCCAGCACTACATCCACCGGCTTTTCGCCGAGTTTGGGGGTTTCGCCTGCGGATGCACTCAAGGTGTTGCCGTACCCCGCGGTGAAACTGGTGTCGACATCGACAAATAAGGTCTCGCGATGCGTGGCGATCGACGGATCCAACCAAAGGGCCACGGCGAGCTCATCCCACATCGGATACGCGTCGCCGAAGTGTTCAATGTAGCTCGCGAAGGGCGCCTTGCCTTGGGAGATCTTCGAGCGCATCTGCGCAGTGAACAGTGTCTTGGTGGTGGGATCGATGGGCACTTCCGTGATTTTTCGCCAGGGTTCGTGCAGCACCAGCGAGGCGGCTTCGGGATCGAAACGCATGTTGAACTCGCGCCGCGGCGCGTTGGCGTACTCGGCGGCAAAGCCATTGTCGGCGGACTTCGGGTTGAAGCTGCCGCCCATGAACACCAATTCGCGGGCCATCGAACTCCACTGCGGATCCAGGCGTGCCGCCAATGCCAAATTGGTCAGGGGGCCGGCCGCGATGATGCTGACCTCGCCCGGATGGCGGCGCACTTGGTCCACCAAGAAGTTGGCGGCCGCATCGTGCGAGGCATGCGTGTGAGCGACGCCGGCGGGCGAGGGCGGGACGAGTGTGGGGTCATCTGGATGCGAGGCGCGCCGGGCAACGCCTTGATCCGGCCAAACCTCGGTCCATGCTCCTTTGTAATACAGTTTGCCGTACAGCGCTTCCCACGCTTTGGTCCGTGCCGCGGAATTCAGCAATGGCAGCACGGCGCCCGGTATGACGGGAATGTCGGTGCGACCCGCGATCTCCAACAGCCGCAAGGTGTGATCTACCTCTTCATCGCGCCAGCCATCGCCGCTGACGATGGTGATGCCCAATACCTGGATATCGCTGGCCTGCAATAACATCAATATCGCCTGCATGTTGGATCCGCCCGGACCCATTGCATCCTGATCGATAATGACCAGACGCGGGTGCGACGGCAGCGCGGCGGCGGCGGCCGTTACCGCAAGCAAGAACGGTCCGAGTAGCAGTGCCGCGGCGAGGCACCTGATGCGGATCGACTTCATCATGCGTCAGCCTTGAAGTTCAAAAGAAAATCGCGAAACACCGCGGCTGCGGTGGCGGCGTCCGCAGCGCTCAGGCTTTCACTGGGATGATGGCTGATACCGCCGTTGCCGCAGCGGACGAACAGCATGCCGATGTCTGTTAAATTAGCCATCATCATGGCGTCATGCCCGGCGCCGCTCGGGAGGTGCCGAGCGGCGTGCCCGGTCACCCGTTCTATCGAATCGGCCCAGGCCGCTTGCAGGCGAGGTGCGCAGGGCACACTCGCGGCTTCAAGCACGCGCCGATGTTGAACCTCGACGCCGCGCCGTTGCGCGATCGCTGCGATATCGCGATCGAGATCCGCGACGGCGGCGTCGCGCACGGCATCACTGCCTGAACGGATGTCGATGCTGAGTTCGCATCGGCCGGGTATGACATTGACGGCCCCATCCGGTACCTCGAGTTTACCCACCGTGCCCACCAGCCCAGGCCCTGCGCAGCAGCGGCGCTCGACCGCCAACACGATTTCAGCGGCGGCAGCGGCGGCATCATGCCGCAGGGCCATGGGCACGGTGCCGGCATGCCCCGACAAACCTTCGATGCTGAGCAGACTGCGAACGCTGCCGGCAATGCCGGATACCACGCCCACGGCCAAGCCCTCATCGAGCAACACGGGTCCTTGCTCGATGTGCACTTCGATAAAGGCAGCGACCTGCTTAGGATCACGAGCCAATGCGTCGATGGCCGTCATCTCAACGCCGGTGTTGTCGGGAAACGCAGCTTGCATGGCCCGTCGCATCGACATGCCGTCGGCATCGACGATGTCGAGCAGTGCGGCGTCGAATCTTCCAGCCAGTGCGCGGCTGCCGAGAAAGGTGGATTTAAAACGCACGCCTTCCTCTTCGGCGAAGGCGATGATCTCCAAGTCGTAGGACAGTTGGACGCCGGCGCGGCGCAATTCGCCTGCCACTGCGATGGGCAGTAAAATCCCCAGCCGCCCGTCATACAAGCCCGCGTTCACTACCGTGTCGTAATGCGAGCCGGTCAGCAGGCGCCGAGAGCCCGGCGCGGCGCCGGGCAACACTCCCACCACATTGCCGACGGCGTCGATGTGGGCGCTTAAACCGGCGGCCAGCATGTAGTCGCGAATGCGGGCGGCGGTATCGCGGTGTGCAGGGGTCAAATAGGAACAGGTCAGCTGCGCCGGCGACTCGGAGAATTGCGCTAGGTCCTGCGTCATGGCCAGGACTGCTTCACCCATCGGCTCATCGATCAGATCGGCGAGCCTGAAACGCGCGATACGGCATATTTCGCTCAAAGCCATGCGGCACTCATCGCCCGCGCTGTTGGCGTTGCGGGCGCGTAGCGCGGCGATGACAGAATCGGGCGTGTGACCTTTGACAGCCAGCACGAACGGAAATGCAAAACGCTGTTGATACTGGGCGTTCAGGACTTGTAGTTCGCTAAATTGTTGCGGCGTGCACGCTGACAGGCCGGCGCCGGATTGCTCGCGGGATGAGGCCGCAGTGAGCTCACCACGAATAGCCGCCTTGCCCGCGAGCTCCGGATGGGCGCGGATCAAGGCAAGCTGCAGCGGGTTGCCGGCATCGCGCACCGCGTCACACATCGCCTGGTGCAAAGCCAGCCCGCTGGCGAACGGTCGCATCGCGGTCACCTGTTCGGCCACCCAAGGAGAGTGTTCAAAAATTGAGCTCAGTGCTGCAACGAATTGCTCGGGACTGGCCGCATTGAGTTGGCTTAAGGAAATCATGCCGCGGGATGCTGCGCGATCCAGTGTCGGGCGATGTCGATGCGGCGGCAGATCCATACGCGCTCGTGGCCGGCCACGTAATCGAGAAACCGTTCCAGCGATGCGATGCGCCCCGGCCGGCCGAGCAGCCGCGCATGCATGCCGATCGACAGCATCTTGGGTGCATCGAGACCGTTCGGGTCGCCTTCGCGGTACAATGTGTCGAAGGAGTCTTTCAAATAATCGAAAAATTGCGTGCCGGAATTAAAACCCTGCGCCGCGGCGAAGCGCATGTCGTTGGCGTCTAACGTATAAGGCACCACCAAATGCGAACTCTCGGACGCGCCCACTGCGATCGAGGTCCAATAGGGCAAGTCATCTGCATAGGAATCGGAGTCATACAGAAATCCGCCATGCTCGACGACCAAGCGGCGCGTATGCGGGCTGTCGCGCCCGGTGTACCAACCAAGAGGCGCCACGCCGGTGAGTTCTTTCAAAATCTCCACTGCCTGCTTGATGTGGCTGCGCTCCGTCGCCTCGTCAATTTGCTGATAGCTAATCCAGCGCAAACCGTGGCAGGCGATTTCGTGGCCCAGTTGTTGGTATGCAGCCACCGCCTCGGGCAGCTGCAGCAGGGCGCGCGCCACCGCGAATATGGTCAACGGCAGACGTCTTGATTCAAACGCCCGGAGCACCCGCCACAAGCCGGCGCGCGAACCATATTCGTACA
>CAZZWE010000007.1:0-31622 GCA_964657675.1 uncultured Steroidobacteraceae bacterium | reverse complement strand
ATAAAGCGACTCCATGCTCATGTGCCGCATCGGATAGGCAGCCGCGCCAATAATCTCGGATAGAAAAGTCTCCGACGCCGTATCGCCATTCAGAACACAGTTCTCCGCGCCTTCTTCGTGATTCAGCACGAATTGCACGGCGATTCGTGCGCCATCCGGCCAGCGCGGGTGTGGTGGCTTGGCGCCGTAGCCGCGAAAGTCGCGCAAGCCCTTCATTGCAGTTGTCCCTGCAGATACGTGGATTTAATTGCGCGGTCATCGCCGAGCGTCATCAGGATGCGCAGCACATCGCTCAATGTGTTGGCTGCGCCAGTGCGTCGCGCGATCAAGGGCGTGGCCTGAAGATCCAGTTCAATGAAGTCCGCTTCCGCACCGGGCGTGAAAGATCCAATGGTCCCCTCCAATCCTAGACAACGGGCTGCTCCTAGGGTGGCCAGATAAAATGCCCTCAACGGGTGCAAGTCCTGCCCCTGCAGTCTCGCCACCTTGCGGGCCTCATCCAAGGTTCGCAGCATACTGAAACTGGTTCCCCCGCCCACATCGGTGGCGGTGGAATAGCCCATGCCGGCCTCATCGGCTGCGCCTAAGTCAAATAGTCCGCTGCCCAGATACAAATTCGAGGTCGGACAAAACGCCGCACAGGCGCCGCTTTGCGCCATACGCTGGCGGTCGGCCGCGTCCAAATAAATGCAATGCGCGTAAATGGCCTTGTCGCGCAGCAGGCCGTAGCCATCGTAGACGTCCAGATAACTGCGGGCGTTTGGATATAACTCCCGCACCCAGGCAATCTCCGCCTGATTTTCGGCCAAGTGGCTATGAATGTAGCAATCCGGAAAATCGCGGGCTAGTTGACCGGCGACTTCCAACTGCGCCTCACTCGAGGTACAGGCGAAACGCGGCGTGATGGCGTAGCGCAGCCGGTCCACCCCGTCCCAGCGTTCGATCAAAGTCCGGGATTCTCGATCAGCGGATTGCGCCGTATCCAGCAGTTCGATCGGCGCATTGCGGTCCATCAGCACCTTGCCCGCGATCATGCGCGCGCCACGGCGCTCAGCCGCCGCGAAAAAATTCTCAACCGACGTGGCGTGCACCGTGCAGAACACCAATGCGGTGGTAGTGCCATTGCGCGCCAGTTCGTCCAGGAAAAATTCCGCCACGCCCGCGCCGTGCGCGCTCTCCTGAAATCGTCGCTCCTCGACGAAGGTGTAATCGTTCAGCCAATCGAGCAGTTGCCGGCCGCCGCCCGCGATCACGTCGGTTTGCGGGTAATGAATATGGGTATCAATGAATCCCGGCATCAGGATGTTCCTGCCATGGTCGATGATCGGTAAATCCGCGGGCAACTGTTTGGATAATTCTCGGGTGGGACCTGCGGCGGCAATGTGCCCCTTCTCGATCAGCAACAGACCATCGGCAAAATGCTCATAGCACTGCCCGTCCGCTGTCTCGCCGGGATCGGCGCGGAAGGTAAGGATCTGGCCGCGGTGGGCGATGACCTCAGTGGGGTGCGCCACGATGAATCCAGTCCAACACGGTGCTGCGCTCCGAGTCGGTCATTTGCGTGAGGTTGGCAATCGGCATGGCCTTGGTCGCAAGCTGCGGTTCCACCAATGTGAGGTGAGTCAAGAGATCCTGTGGCGATTCCAACACCAAACCTTTGGGCGGGCTAGTAAATCCCGCCTGTGTGGGATTGGCCGCATGACAGGGCACGCATCGGACATTGACAATGCCTTCGATGGCGGCCAGTTGCTGCGCAGGCGCCAAGGCACGGGTGTCTTGGGCGCCTTCCACCGAGGCCGCATGGCGCGGTGCCAGCGCCGCAGCCGTTGCGGCAATGATGCAAAATCCCAGGATCAATCCCCAGGGCGCGGTGCGCCCGCCGCGTTCGTGGCGCTTGTGACGCGCGACGAAGTACACGCGAATCAGCGCACCCGCCGCACTCATCGCGATCAACACCAGCCAGTTATGGCGGGCGCCGAAGGTGACGGCATAATGATTGCTGATCATGGTGAACAGCACCGGCAGCGTGAAATAGGTGTTGTGCACCGAGCGCAGTTTGCCGCGAGCCCCGGCGCCAGGATCCAGATCCCGGCCTTCGCGCTTGGCTTGCACCATCTGACGTTGCGCCGGGATGATGACGAAAAACACATTCGCCACCATGATGGTGCCGAGCATGGCGCCGAATTCGATAAACGCGCCGCGGCCGCTGAACAAATGGCACAACGCGAACGCGGCGCCGCTGAAGATCACCGCCAGCACTGCGCCGAGTGCTCGGCTGCGATCGCGCAGCCGACTGCGGCACAGAACATCGTAAATCAGCCAACCCAGCACAATGAAGCCCAAACCGATGAGGATGGCGGCCGGTTTGCTGAGCGGAGCCACGCTCGGATCGATCAAATAAATTTCCGCGTGGCCGTAATACAGCAGTACCAACAAAAACAGGCCCGAGAGGAAGGTGGAGTAGGCTTCCCAATAAAACCAATGCAGCGTGCCGGGCAGCACTTGGGGGGCCACCCGGTATTTCTGCGCATGGTAAAAACCGCCGCCATGCACCGCCCATAGTTCGCCGCCCACGCCCTTGTCTCGGGAGGATTGCTCGGCCGGTGGCAGCAAGTGATTGTCCAGCCAGACGAAGTAAAACGATGCGCCGATCCACGCAATGCCGGTGATCAAGTGGACCCACCGACCAAGCAGGCTGAGCCAGTCAATCAGGTAGGCGCTCACGGTCGAGCTGCCTCAGGCATCGGGGTGGAAGCTCTTGCCCAGCGAGGCCGGCTGGTTGAGCAAAATGGTTTTTGGATCGCGGCAGATAATGACCAACACGATGATGGTTGCGGCATACGGCAGCATCGACAGAATCTCGCTGGGCACCGCGATGCCCAGGCCTTGCGCATGCAGCTGCAGAATGGTGACGCCGCCGAATAAATACGCGCCGAGCAACACGCGCAGCGGCTTCCAGGTGGCGAACACCACCAGCGCCAGAGCAATCCAGCCACGCCCGGCGCTCATGCCTTCAACCCACATCGGCGTCATGGCCGTCGACAAGTAGGCGCCCGCAACTCCGCTCATGGCGCCGCCAAACAATACCGCCAGATAGCGCGTCAGCACCACCGGTTGGCCCAGGGCATGCGCGACCGTGGGAGATTCGCCAACGGCTCGCAGCTGCAAACCTGCGCGAGTTCGGTTCAGCACTCGATCGGTCACCACATACAACAGGACAGAGCCGTACACAGCGGCATCGAAACGAAACAGCAGCGGGCCGATCCACGGAATATCGCTTAAAGCCGGAATATGCAGCGCGTGCAGACCTTGAATGGGCATCCCGGTAAAGGGGCGTCCCGCAAAGGCACTCAAACCTAAGCCAAACAACGTCAGCGCGAGGCCGGTGGCGACTTGATTGGTCTGCAAGCTGATGGTCAGGACGGCAAATAGCAGTGCCATGAGCATGGAGGCCAGGGCCGCGGCCATGAATCCCAAGATCAAACTGCCGGTGCTGACGCTTACGGCAAAAGCGGCCAAGGCGCCGATCAGCATCATGCCTTCGACACCGAGATTCAAAATGCCGGATCGCTCGGCAACCAATTCGCCCAACGCGGCATAAATCAGCGGGGTCGCCGCGACCACCGTGCCGGTAAATATCGCGATGAGGAACTCGGCAGTCAACCGGGCACCGCCGCGGCGCGTGGAATGCGGGCAATGCGAAACCGGACAAACAAATCGGCGGCCAATAAATAAAACAGCAGCAGTCCCTGGAACAATCCAGTGACGGCGGCGGGCAACTGCAATTCCAATTGCACCGACTCGCCGCCGAGGTACAGCAGCGACATCAGCAACGCGGCCAATACGATGCCGATGGGATGCAGACGCCCGACGAACGCAACAATGATGGCCGCGAAGCCATAACCCGGCGAGATATCGGCCTGCAACCGGCCGATGGGGCCGATCACTTCGCAGACACCGGCCAGTCCCGCCGCGCCGCCGCTCAACAGCAGGGCCAACCATACGTTGCGTCGCTCGCTGAAGCCGGCATAGCCGGCCGCGGCGGGCGCTAAACCTGACACCGACATCCGGAATCCGGCGAACAGCCGCGCGGAGAAAACCCAGGCGGCGGCGGCCAAGATCAACATCAGCAGGAACGCGATCGTTGCCCGCTGGCCGTCGAGCAGTACGGGCAATATGACGGCATCATCAAACGCTTTGGACTGCGGAAAATTAAAGCCTTCGGGGTCGCGCCACGGGCCGTGCAGTAAAAAATTGAGTAGCAACTGGGCGATGTAGACCAGCATGAGGCTGACGAGAATTTCGCTGGTGTTAAAGCGGGTGCGCAAAAACGCGGGGATGGCGGCCCAGGCCGCACCGCCCAAAATACCGGCGAGCAGAATGGATGGAATGGCGAACTTGCCCAGCGACACCCCCCAAAACAGCGCCACCCCGCCGCCGCAGATGGCGCCCAAGGTCAATTGGCCTTCGGCGCCGATGTTCCAGACATTGGCCCTGAAGCCAAGCGCCAGTCCTAGACCGCACAAGGCCAACGGCGTGGCTTTGAGCAGCAACTCGCCGAGGCCGTAGAGCGAGTCCAGCGGCTTGATAAAAAATATCTGCAAGGCGCTCCAGGGATTCTTGCCGAGAAAGGCGAAAACCAAAAAACCGGTGGCCAACATGGCGAGCGCAGCAATCAGCGGGGCTGCGATGCGCATGATCCCTGATGGCGTTACGCGCCGCTCCAGTCGCCAGGGCCATTCACGCATGCGCCACCGCCGGTGCGCCGCTGGCGCTGCGAGTCATCAACAGGCCGACCGCTTCGACGCTCAATTGCGAGCGCGGCTGCGGGGCGGAGAGCACGCCTGCGGCAATGACCGCAATTCGATCGCACAATGAAAACAGCTCCTCCAATTCCTCGGACACCACCACGACCGCCGCGCCGCTGTCGCGCAATGCCACCAAGGCCTGGTGAATGAGCTGCGCCGCACCCACATCCACGCCCCACGTGGGTTGCGCCACCAGCAATACCTTGGGACTTAAGCGGATCTCTCGGCCGACAATGAATTTTTGCAAATTGCCGCCCGACAGCCGCTCCGCGATCGCCAACTCGTTGCCCGCCTTGACGTTGAAAGCGGCGATGGTGGATCGCGCCGCGGCGCGTGCTTCGCCGCGCTGCACGAAGCCGCCGCGCACCATGCCCGCGCGTGCGCCAGTGAGCAACGCGTTTTCCGCCAGCGACATCGGCGGGACAGCGCCGCGTCCTAGACGCTCCTCCGGTACGAAGCCAAGCCCCAGTTCGCGACGCCGCGCGGCGCCGTCCAAATCGATGCGCCGACCGCAAAGGCTGATGGACCCTTCGTGGACGCCCAAGGTTTCCCCCGACAGTGCCGCCAGCAATTCTTTCTGTCCGTTGCCGGACACTCCGGCGATGCCGACGATTTCACCGCCGCGCACTTCCAGCTCTATGCCGCGCAGCGCAGTGCCAAACGGGTCGCGCGCGGCCTGAGAGAATTGAGTTACTTGTAGGCGCACCTCGCCGAGTTCATGCGGCTGCACCGGCGTATCGCTCAAATCGCTGCCCACCATCATGCGTGCCAAGCTTGCGTTGGTTTCCTCGCGAGGCGTAGCCGTGCCGCTGACCTTGCCGCCGCGCATCACCGTGGCGCGATCGCACAGTGCGCGAATTTCGTCGAGCTTATGGCTGATATAAAGAATGCTCATGCCTTCGGCGGCAAGGCGCCGCAACGTGGCAAACAACTGCGTCACCGCTTGAGGGGTTAGAACCGAGGTCGGTTCATCCATGATGAGCAGTTTTGGCGCTTGCAATAAGCAACGTACGATCTCAACCCGCTGCCGTTCGCCCACCGACATGCTGTGCACTTGCCGGGATGGATCGACCGGGAGTCCGTAGCGGTCGGCGACTTCCCGAATGCGCGGCGCGAGCTTGGCCGGGGAAGCCTTCTCATCCAAGGCCAGCGAGATATTTTCTGCAACGGTCAACGTCTCGAACAGGGCGAAGTGCTGAAACACCATACCGATGCCGAGCGCACGCGCCGCGGCAGGATTGGACACAGCCACTTCGCGGCCTTGCCAGAGGATGCTGCCTGCATCAGGCCGGATGACTCCATAGACGATTTTCATCAGCGTGCTTTTTCCGGCGCCGTTTTCGCCGATGAGCGCATGAATCTCGCCGACATTGACCTTCAGATCGACCCCCTCATTGGCGATGACGGTGGGATAGCGTTTCGAAATTCCCCGCAATTGAAGGCGGGGAGCTTGCGCGTCAGCTGCCACGGTAGGTGGAATAGCTCCAAGGCGAGATCAACAAGGGCACGTGATAGTTTTGCCCCGCATCGGCAATGCCAAATGCGATGACGACTTGATCAAGAAACGGCGGATCGGCCAGCGAGACGTTGATCGATCGAAAGTAGGCGGCGACATCGAAGGTGAGTGTGTAGCGGCCCACCCGCAGTTGCTCGGCTTGAAGCAGCGGGGCGGCGCAGCGCCCGTCGGCATTGGTCACAAAAACGCTGGGTGAAATCGGCACCGGTCCAAGGCCTTTAAGCTCGATGCGCATTCCAGCTGCCGGCATACCGATCGCGGTGTTCAAGACATGTGTCGTCAGCGCCGCCATTGGCTCCCTTTGCTTAAAAAGCATTACAGCACGTTTAATGGGCGCTTTGTACACAATGGGCGCACTAATCACGTGCATTTGCCGGCCCTTGCGCTCCACATAAGTGCTGCCGGTGGCGGTTGCACAGAATCCCCACCCGTTGCATTCTCGGCGCATGAAAAAAGCTTTTGTGGTTTGCCCGTGGGTAGTGTGGTTATTCATGGGGAGCGGCATGCAGCCGGCGCGGGCGGATGAGCCGGTCAAGGTGGCGTTCATCTATGTGGATCCGGTCGGCGATACCGGCTGGTCCTTTCAACACGACCAGGCGCGGCGTGAGTTGGAGCGAGTCTTGGGCGCCTCCGTGAAAACCACCTATGTGGAAAGTGTTCCGGCGACTGCGGATGCGGAGCGGGTGATTCGACAGCTCGCGGTATCGGGTAATCAACTCATCTTCACCACCTCATTTGGCTATATGGAGCCGACACTGCGGGTGGCGAAGTTGTTTCCCAAGGTCAAGTTCGAGCATGCCACCGGCTACAAGACGGCGGCCAATGTGAATACCTATGAAACTCGATTTTATGAGGGTGCCTACCTCATGGGTGTGTTGGCGGGAAAGACCACCAAATCCAATACCTTGGGTTTTGTTGGATCCTTCCCGATACCGGAGGTGATTCGCAACATCAACGCATTCACGCTGGGTGCGCGCAGCGTCAACCCCAAGATCAGCACCAAGGTGATCTGGGTCGATACTTGGTATGACCCGGGCAAGGAGAAGCAGGCGGCCGAGGCATTGATCGCTCAAGGAGCGGACGTGCTGGCGCAAAATACCGATTCGCCCGCCGTGGTGCAGGTGGCGGAACAGCGCGGTGTTCATGCCTTCGGGTGGGACTCGGACATGGCGAAGTACGGACCGAATGCACAGCTCACGGCGAACACGGAAAACTGGGCCGATTACTACATTGGGGAAGTCCGCAAGGTGATGGCGGGAACTTGGACCGGCGGGCAGCAAATCGCCAATGGCCTGAAAGAGAACATGGTGGTGCTGACGCCGCTCAACAAATCCATACCCCCCGATGTGGCCAAGTTATTCGAGGAACGAAAACACGCCATCATTGACGGCAAGCTGCTGCTGTTCGCCGGACCCTTGAAAGACAATACCGGGGTCACCAAGGTCGCGGCAGGCACCGCCCTGACCCACGAGGAACTGAAAGCGATTAATTGGTACGTCGAAGGGGTTGATGGCTCCGTGCCGAAATGAAAGCCGCCGTCGCGGTTGAATCCAATACCGGCGCCGGCTGGCAGGCTGAGCTCGAGCTCGCCTTCCAGCGCCAAAACCATCGGACGGCGATGATTCTCAACCGGCATCGCGGGCCGTTGCAGGTGCAAAAGGCGCTGTATCCGGAAGGCAGTGAGACTTGTCACATCACGGTGCTGCATCCGCCCGGCGGCGTTGCGGCCGGCGATCAACTTGAAGTACGCGCGTTGCTGGACCCACGGTCGCAGGCCTTGTTGACCACGCCGGGGGCCACCAAGTGGTACCGATCCGAGGGCGCCCGAGCCACTCAACGGCTGAAGTTTTCGTTAGGCGCGGACAGCGCACTGGAATGGCTGCCGCGCGAGAATATCTTGTTTGATGGCGTTGATGTGTCACTGGAGCTCGACGTCGAGTTGCAGCCGGGGGCGAAGTATCTGGGGTGGGATATTTTTTGTTTCGGCCGGCGCGCCTCGGGCGAAACGTGGACGCAGGGTCAATTGCGCATGCGCTCGCGCATCCGCTGCGAGCGCGGGCTGCTTTGGTCCGAGATCGCCCGGGTCGGCGGCGGCAGCGAATTCGCCACCTCGCTGATGGGACTGGCTGGATTTTCGGTTTGCGGCACGCTGATCGCCGCGCGCTGTTCAGTCGATGGCTTGCTGGCACAACTGCGCGCCGTGCCAGCACCGCCGCACAGCCGCGTCGGCATCACGGTATTGCCGGAGGTTTTGATCGCCCGCTATTTGGGGTATTCCGGCGAAGACGCCTTCGCCTGGTACACGGCCTTGTGGACCTTGATACGGCCGAGCGCATTGGGCCGGAGCGCGCGACTACCCCGTGTGTGGGCCTGCTGATGGAGCTGACGCCGCGTGAGAAAGACAAGCTGCTGATCTTCACCGCCTCACTGGTGGCCGAACGGCGGCGTGCACGAGGCTTGAAGCTGAATTATCCGGAAGCGGTGGCGCTGATTACCGCGGCCATCATGGAGGGCGCGCGTGATGGGCGTACGGTGGCGGAGCTCATGAGCTTTGGACAAACCATCCTCAAACGCGATGAAGTCATGGACGGCATACCGGAAATGATTCCAGAGATTCAAGTGGAAGCGACCTTTCCAGACGGCACCAAGTTGGTGACCGTGCACCAGCCGATCGTATGAGGCGCGCGTGATTCCGGGCGAGATCATTGCGGCGCCGGGCGATATCGAGCTCAATGCGGATCGCAAAACAGTGTCCCTGCGTGTCGAGAATAGCGGCGACCGTCCCGTCCAAGTCGGATCGCATTACCATTTTTTTGAGTGCAACCTGAGTCTCAAGTTCGACCGCGACGCGGCGCGCGGATTCCGATTGGACATACCGGCAGGCACCGCCGTGCGCTTCGAACCGGGTCAAGCGCGCAGCGTGCGCTTGGTCGAATACGCCGGCCTGCGAAAGGTGTTTGGCTTCCAGGGCAAAATCATGGGCGATCTGTAGTGGCTGTGAAGATCTCTCGCCAGGCCTACGCGGAGATGTTCGGTCCCACCGTGGGCGACCGTATCCGGTTGGCCGACACCGCCTTGATGGTGCAAGTGGAACAAGATTTCACCGTGTATGGCGAGGAAGTGAAATTCGGCGGGGGCAAAGTGATCCGCGATGGCATGGGGCAGGGCCAAGGCCTCAGTGCCGACGTGGCCGACACCGTCATTACCAATGCATTGATCATCGATCACTGGGGCATCGTCAAGGCGGATGTGGGCCTAAGAAATGGCCACATCTGGATCATCGGTAAGGCGGGCAATCCTGATGTACAGCCCGGCGTAACCATCCCGATCGGCGCGGCCACCGAGATTATCGCGGGGGAAGGAATGCTCCTGACGGCCGGTGGGGTGGATTCGCACATTCATTTCATTTGTCCGCAGCAGATCGAAGAAGCCCTGACCTCCGGCGTGACCACCATGCTGGGCGGCGGCACGGGTCCCGCGGCGGGTACCAGTGCCACCACCTGCACCCCAGGGCCGTGGCATATCCACAGTATGCTGTTGGCGGCCGAAGGCTTTCCCATGAACTTAGGGTTCTTGGGCAAGGGCAATGTCAGCCTGCCGGAACCGGCGCGCGAACAAATTCGGGCCGGTGCGATTGGCCTCAAACTCCACGAGGATTGGGGTACTACGCCGGCGGCCATCGACTGCTGCCTAAGGTTGGCCGACGAGATGGATGTGCAGGTCGCCATTCACACCGACACCTTGAATGAGTCGGGGTTTCTCGAGGCCACGGTGGCTGCCATCGACGGCCGCACCATCCATACCTTTCATACCGAGGGGGCGGGCGGGGGGCATGCCCCGGACATTATCAAGATCGCCTCGCATGACAATGTGTTGCCCAGTTCCACCAACCCGACACGTCCCTACACCATCAACACCGTCGATGAGCACTTGGACATGCTCATGGTTTGTCATCACCTGGATTCCTCCATCGCCGAGGATGTGGCGTTCGCGGAATCCCGCATCCGGCGAGAAACCATTGCGGCGGAGGACGTGCTGCACGACATCGGCGCCTTCTCCATGATGTCGTCGGACTCGCAAGCCATGGGCCGCGTGGGGGAAGTCATCCTGCGCACCTGGCAGACCGCGCACAAGATGCGCGAAGTGCGGGGTGCGTTCGCCGAGGACACGGCATTGCATGACAATGCGCGGGTCAAGCGTTACATCGCCAAATACACCATCAACCCCGCCATCACGCACGGCATTTCGCATTTGGTGGGTTCCGTGGAAGCCGGCAAGCTGGCCGACCTGGTGTTGTGGAAGCCGGCATTCTTCGGCGTCAAGCCCAGCATGATTTTGAAAGGCGGAATGATTGCCGCGGCTCCGATGGGCGATCCAAACGCATCGATCCCGACTCCACAGCCATCGCATTATCGACCCATGTTCGGCGCCTTTGGCCGTGCCCTGGAGAAATGCGTCACGTTCGTGTCGCAGGCGTCATTGAATGATCTGGGCTTTCAGAGCCTTGGACTGCGCAAGCGCATCGAGCCGGTGAGAAATACGCGTCAGATCAGAAAGTCCGACATGATTCATAATTTCGCGCGGCCGCAGATTGAGGTGGATTCGGAAACCTACGTGGTTCGCGCGGACGGCGCGTTGTTGACCTGCGAACCGGCGGCCACTCTGCCCATGACCCAGCGTTATTTCTTATTTTGAAGCGATGACCTTAACCGCACGTCTGACATTCGAAGCGCGGTGTAAAAGCCGGTTGCTGCTCACGCTTGATAATGGCGAGACGGCGGCGCTGGTGTTGGAACGCGGCCGGCTGCTGCGCAACGGCGAGCACGTCCGCATCGAAGATGGCCGGGACGTGCAGATCATCGCTGCCGAAGAATCGCTGCTCGAGGGCATCAGCGCCGAGCCTTTGATGATTGCCAGAGCGGCCTACCATTTAGGCAACCGCCACGTCGCCGTGCAGCTGTTGCCGGATCGCGTTCGCTTTCTCAACGATCATGTGTTGGGCGACATGGTCAAAGGCCTTGGGCTGCAGGTGCAAGCGGTCACGGCGGCTTTCGATCCGGAGGGGGGCGCCTATGGCCATCATCATGCGCATGGCATCGAAGCACCGTTGAGCAAACCGAAAATTCACTCCTTCGGTCCCGCATGTTAGCCCGCGTCCGTCTGATGCAGATGACCAGTCAGGCATTTCCCATCGGGGGTTATAGTCATTCTTACGGACTCGAAGCCGCCATCGAGGCCGGTCTCGTGCACGACGAGGCCACGGTGGGGCGGTGGATTGCCGATGTTTTGCGGTTTTCATTGGCGAGCTATGAAATCCCCATGCTCATCGGATTCGCGCGTGCGTGGAATACAGAGGACTATTCGACCGTGGAGACGCTCAATGATGAGTTCCTCGCGACTCGCGAGTCGGCAGAGCTGCGCGCGGCCACGGTCCAGATGGGCTACTCGCTCCTCAAGTTGCTCAAGGTATTGCCCGACCTGCCGTGCTCGCTGCTGGATGCGTTAATGATGCTCGAAGCGCCGTCGTTGCCTTGCGTTTGGAGCGGCACTGCCTGGGCGTGGCACATTGCAGCCACGGATTCGGCGATGGCCTATGCGTGGGCGTGGGCTGAGAACCAGGCGCTGGTCGCCATGAAAAGCGTGCCGATTGGCCAGTCCGCCGCGCAGCGTATTCTGCTTCAAGCCGGTGCGGCGATCGCGGCGTTGCCGTTCGACCTGCCGCTCGAGGAACGCTGCAACTTTGCCCCGGGCCTCGCGATTTTATGCTCGCAACACGAAACCCAATACTCGCGCCTGTTTCGCTCCTGATATGAGCCCACATACTTCGCCGCTGCGTGTTGGAATTGGTGGACCCGTCGGCTCGGGCAAAACAGCGTTGACGCTGTCATTGTGCCTGGCCCTGCGTGAGCGTTATCAAGTGGCCGTGGTGACCAATGATATTTACACCGAGGAAGACGCCAAATTCCTGGTGCGTCACCACGCGCTGGCACCGGAGCGAATCTTAGGGGTGGAAACCGGCG
Organism: uncultured Steroidobacteraceae bacterium; assembly: GCA_964657675.1. Classification (GTDB taxonomy): domain Bacteria; phylum Pseudomonadota; class Gammaproteobacteria; order Steroidobacterales; family Steroidobacteraceae; genus Bog-1198. The sequence goes on along the minus strand of CAZZWE010000007.1, from coordinate 19,278 downwards.
GCTGTCCGCACACGGCGATCCGCGAAGATGCGTCCATCAATTTGGAAGCCGTCGCGCGTCTGAGCGGGCGATTTCCGGATCTCGATCTGGTGTTCGTCGAGAGCGGTGGCGATAATCTTGCGGCGACCTTCAGTCCGGAGTTGTCGGACCTGACCCTGTATGTCATCGATGTGGCGGCGGGCGACAAAATTCCTCGCAAAGGCGGTCCGGGAATCACCAAGTCGGACCTGCTGGTCATCAATAAAATCGACCTGGCCCCCTATGTCGGTGCGTCGCTGGAAGTCATGGATGTCGATGCAAAACGCATGCGCGGCGAGCGGCCGTTCGTCTTAGTAATTTGAAGACCGGCGTGGGGTTGCCCGTCATCATCGATTTCATCATCAAGCATGGCTTGCTCGATCACCGGAAGCAGACAAATGCCTCGCGAAACTGACCTGCCGCCTCGCTGCACTTTCGAGCCCTCGGATTGGCGCAAGCTGGCACGCTATTGGTATCCCATCGCCAAAGTGGACGATGTCACCGAGCGCCCCTTCAAGGCCATGTTGCTGGATGAGCCATTGGTCGCTTACCGGGTGAAGAACGAACTCGTGGTCGCGCGCGATGTGTGCCCACATCGCGGTGTCCCTTTGACGCTGGGGTCCGCGGACGGCGAGGGCATCATTTGCGCCTATCATGGACTTCGTTACGGGGTGGGCGGTGTGTGCAACCGAGTGCCGTCCGATCCCGGGCAGAAGATACCGCCGCGACTGAAGTTGACGGTGTATCCGGCGGTGGAAAAATACGGCTTGATTTGGGTGTGCCTGGCGCCGGAGTCGGGCGCCGCGCCCGATCTGCCCTCTATGCCACATTGGGAGGATGCAGGTTTCCAGCAAATTGTGTGTCCGGCGTTTGAGGTCAAGGCATTTGCCGGCCGCCAAGTGGAAGGGTTCATTGATGTGGCGCATTTTGCCTGGATTCACACCGCGACCTTTGCCGATCCGAATAAACAGGAAGTGCCCGAGTACATGCCGATCGAGACGGACAAGGGATTCGCTGTGGATTACTGGAGCAACATCGGCAATTACCCGATTGGGGTGGACGGCCGGGCCCCTCCCGACTTCAAGTGGCTACGGCACTTCGAGGTTCACCTGCCGTTCACCGCAACGCTGACCATTCATTTCCCGGGAACCTCGCGGCTGGTGATCATGAACGCCGCCTCGCCGGTGTCCGCCATGACGACCCGGATGTTTGCACCCATCGCGCGCAATTTCGACCAACATCTCTCCGTCGAGGATGTTTACGCATTCAACTTGAAAATCTTTGAGGAAGATCGGCTGATGGTGGAGAGCCAGCACCCGGAGCGGCTGCCCTTGGAATTTGGATTCGATACGCCGATTGCAGCTGACCGCAGTTCTCTGGCCTATCGCCGGGGCTTAAAGCGGTTAGGGTTCGGCCCCTTCTTCTTGGTGTGATGATCAGCGCGCCAATTCTGCATCGCGAAACCTAATGGGCCACGCCACCGGGCGTGAAATTTCAAATGGCGTATCCTCGACTGCATAAGTATTGTGCGTCGGGGGTTTAAGTGGCAACGCAGTCGGGTGAGTCGTCAGCCTATCCGTCATCGACGGTCGCGTGGTTCAGCGTCGTCGTGTTGATGTTGATGTATGTATTCTCATTTATTGACCGAACCATTCTGTCCTTGCTGATCGGGCCGATGAAGCGGGATCTGCACATCACTGACGTGCAGGTCGGACTGCTGCAAGGGCTGGCCTTTGCCTTGCTGTACACCTTTCTCGGCTTACCCATTGCCCGTCTGTCGGATCGATACAACCGCAAGAGTATTGTCGCGGTGGGTGTGTTGATCTGGTCGGTGATGGCCTGTCTGTGCGGCTTGGCGCGCACCGCCGGGCAATTGTTCTTGGCGCGAATCGGGGTGGGTGTGGGCGAAGCCGCCTTGTCGCCGGCCGCATATTCCATGATCACGGACAGCTTTCCGCGCTCCAAATTGGCCAGCGCCTTCAGTGTCTACAACGTTGGAATCACCATGGGCTCCGGGATAGCGCTGCTGGTGGGTGGGTTGGTGGTCGGTGCCGTATCGCGGCCCGGCGCAAGCTACACGTTGCCCCTGTTTGGCGAAGTGCACGCCTGGCAGATGGTATTCATTGTGACCGGTGCCCCCGGGTTGTTGCTGCCGCTGCTGCTGCTGACCTTTCCGGAGCCGGCGCGCCGTGGGTTGCTACGCTCACCCGCGAGCGCTGCCACACCAGCGGCTCCGCTCAAACCGCCCTTGCGCGACGTGGTGCGCTTTATCTGGCGCAACAAGAATTTTTACGCGCCGCATTTCTTTGCGATGGCGTTATTGGCCATGGCCGGGTACGCGGCGGTGTCCTGGTTGCCCGAGGCCCTCATCCGGGCATATCCAGTGACTGCGGCCGAGGCCGGCAAGTACATCGGAATTTGCACCATCGTGATGAACTCGACCGGCATGTTGTTGGCCGGTGTGCTCTGCGATCGGTTGACTCGCGGCGGCGCGAAAGATGCGCCCATTATTGTGGCGTGTATTTCGGCGTGCGGCATCAGCACCTTGAGTTGCTTCCCCTCGCTGATGCCGACCATCACCTGGGTGTGGATTGCGCTGTTCGCGCAAGGGATGACTTTCAATGCCTTCAATGCGGTGGGTCCCATGGCCGTCAATCAAGTGACCCCCAATCAGTTTCGCGCCCAAGTGTCCGCGGTTTACTTGTTTGTGGTGAACTCGATTGGCTTGGGGTTGGGACCCGCGCTGGTGCCGATATTGAATCAAGCGTTGTTTCACGATCCGGCAAAGATCCGCTTCAGCCTGGTCATCGTGGTGTTCGGTTCGGCCGCGACCGCCGCGACTCTGCTGTTTACGGAGCGGCCGGCATTTCGCCAGCGACTGACTGAAGCCATGGCCTGGCAATAAGGCCGCCGCGACGCCCCATCATGGGGCAGAAAAGGTAACCAGTTATTTCAGGCCCTCGGTGTGAAACGAGTGACATGTCAAAGGGCCGGTGTTTCACACCGTCGGTGGCACAGGCGAGCCGACGATGGGCGCGATTCAGGTCAGCGGACGCTCATGAAATTGAGCGATGCGGCCGCCATCGACCACCAGATCGTGGGCGTTGACGAAGCTGCCGTCATCGCTGGCCAAGAACACGGCCGCGTGAGCGATGTCCTCAGGTTCTCCGGCGCGCGGCAGAGGCGTGGCGCGCGCCAGGTTCGCTTCCAGCTTGGCCAACTTGCGCGCATTGTCTTCTTTGCTCAAGGTCTCCGCGCGGCTTGAACCACCCCAAAAAATCGGCGTGGCGATGGCGCCGGGGGAGATCGAGTTGACACGGATGCCGGCGGGTCCGAGCTTTACGCCGGCAATCCGAGTTAAATGGCTGACGGCGGCTTTGGCGGTCGAATAAAGCATCCCGCCTTGGCCGAGGCGATGTGCCGCAATGCTGGAATTGTTGATGATGGATCCGCCGTGTGTCATCACCCGGGACGCGTGCTTGATGCCAAACACCACGCTGCCGACCAGCAGTTTCATGCCGAATTCAAATTCGGACTCGGTGATGGTATCGAGCTCGCCCGGCGTTGAGGCGCCTGCGTTGTTGAACAAACAATCGACCTTGCCGAATTGTTTGACGGCGGCATCGAGTGCGCCGGCAATTTCCGATTCGTGCATGACATCGGCGCGATGAAAGACGGCGCGCAGGCCCAGTTCTTGGGCGAGGGCGGCGCCGCGTGATTCGGAACGCCCCACCATCAACACCTGCGCACCCTCTGCGACAAAGCGCCGCGCGGTCGCATCGCCAATCCCGCTGGTTGCTCCGGTGATTACCGCTACTTTGCCAAGGAGTCTGCCCGACATGCTCGTCCCCCGTTAACTGTCGGGGGAGGTTATCACTGCCTGAAAAGTTCAGCGAGCGGCCGCGCGCCGGCTGCGTGGTGCGCGGAATGCTCGATCGAGTCCAGGATGTTCTGCCACAGGCTGCGCATGTTTTCTACGAAGTTTTGGAAGAAGGCGTGGACCTCCGGAATGTGGCTGTATGCCAGCCAGCAAATCCCCGCAAATAGGGCAAAGGAGATGGCTTCGTACCAGGCAGTGAACCAAAACAAATTGTACGAGGTTTGGTTGAGGTAGATGGCCTTGCGCGCATGGCGAAACGGCGAGCTCAACGCGCTAAATACGATGATCAAGATGAGTACGGCAGCCCACAAGGGCATGTTGTCGGTGGCGTGCCATCCGAGCAGGCTTCCCGTGGACGCCAAAATGACAACGGCGGCAATCATCGCGCAACTGAGCACGGTGCTGCCGATGGCGAGAAACGGCAACATCAGTCCCGCGACGATTTGGCCGGCGTAACCGGTTCCGGTACGGAAGTGGTAAGCATTGCGCTGCAAGTTAGTGCCCCACCATAGTCGCTCGGTGCGCAACTTGCGGCGCCATTCGCGCCGTTGCTCGCGCCAGTGCTGCCGCCACTCGCGGCTATCTTTGAACTCGGCGTAATGTTTCTTGGCACGGTCGATGACTTGTTGCGCATTGAAGGGCGCGCCGATCGCCGCCGCGTGTTCTTCGCTGGTATTGGCAAAGGGGATCACCAGCATCATGCCGATGTATACGACCACTCCTAGTCCGTAGGTCAATACGGCGAACAGAGCAAATAAAATTCGTACCACCGTGACGTCGACGTCCAAATACGCCGCGATCCCGGTGCAAACCCCGCTGATCATTGCGCCTTCACGGATTTGGTACAGACGCCGGACCGACGGTCCCGACGATGCGTTTTGCGCGGTACCCGCAGGTTGTGTTGCTCCGGGAGTGGCGGAGGGCGTGTCTCCGGCGGATTCGCTTTGCACGGGTCCCATCTGCCGCACGACCTCGTCAATTTCGGCGGCGGTTAAAACGTTTTTGTGCGGCCCGAGAAATTGTGAACACTTGTCCGCGATCGCCTGTTCGAGGTCCACCATGATTTCGGCTCTGTCGGGATTAGCCGCCAATTGCAATTGGGCACTGTCGAGGTAAGCGCGCAGCGTCTGGAGGCCCGGTTCTTCGAGGTGAAAGGCGATGCCATTGAGATTGACGATGATGACGGTGTTCATTTCAACGTCCTAGCTGGTTAATGGTGGTGTTGAGGTAATCCCAATACGCAGCAAATTCGGCAAGCTGCAATTTGCCCTTGGCCGTGAGCTTGTAGTACTTGCGCGGGGGGCCAGCCTCCGACTCCTGCCATTCGTAGTCCACCAGCTCTTCACGCCGCATCTTGCTGAGCAGGGGATAGAGGGTGCCTTCTTGGGTCGCGAAGTCGGTCGCATTCAACCGTTTCATCATGTCGGCGACGTAAACCTTGTCGGCCGAGATGATTTTCAGGATCAGGAACTCGAGCAGTCCTTTGCGAATGGCGCTGAATTTTTGATCGGGAGTCATTTATTAAAGCTACCTTGTTGAAAAAAGGTACCAAGATAGTAAAAGGCTGTCAAGCGCCTCTTCGCTGGGCGGAATTTGCATAGCGGAGTGGTGCTTGTCCCATAATCTCGCCAAACGATGCGGTAAAGCAGCAAAGCGGACCATCAACCAAGGATCGTCGTGGCAGAGGCATTCAAGGCAGAAGCGCTAAGCAAGTCCTACGGCAATCGGCGAGTACTCAACGGACTCAGCCTGACGATTAATCCGGGAGAGGCGGTAGGAATTCTGGGTTCGAATGGCAGCGGCAAGACGACATTTCTCAAAATGCTATTGGGACTGATATCTGCCGACGGCGGGCGAAGTTCAATCGACGGCGAGGAATCGCGGGCGCTGTCGGCGGCGGTTAAAGCGCGCATTGGGTACGTCCCGCAAACGCCAAACCAATTCGCTTGGTTGAATGGCCATGCAATGCTGCGGTACATCGCGGCGTTTTATCCGGCTTTCGATTGGACTTATACGAATGATCTCGTTGATCGTTGGAAACTGTCGCTCAAGACCCCCATCGGACTTTTATCCCCCGGCCAGCAACAACGCTTGTCAATCGTCAGAGCCCTCGCGGCTCGTCCAAATCTTCTGGTGCTGGATGAACCTATTGCAGCCCTTGATCCCGCGACCCGGATGGCGGTCATCGAAGAACTGTCGAACGAAAACCGCAGTCGGAATGTGTCAATCCTCTTCTCCTCGCATATCACGGGAGATCTTGAGAGGGTGTGCGGCCGCTTCGTCGTATTGGCTGCGGGACGGCTGGCATTTGACGAATCCACGGAGTCGAGTCGCAGTCTGATCCGCTTCAATCTCAGCGGGCCTGAGGCCCTTCTCAATGACGTGGATTGGACCGAGTATCGGCATGTACGGAAACCTCATGACGGCGAGCGAATCGCAATTGCGTACCGCCATCAATTAGATGATCTCGTGTCGCGACTACCGGCGGGTCTCACGTCGAAGTTGCAAGACAACGACATGGAGTCGGTGCTTTCGGAATGGATGCAGTAAGAAGGTACTGGCGAATACTCTATGTCCTCGTGTTTGAGCGGGGACTTATCATTGTTTTATTGGGCGCTTTTTATTTGCTGGCTGCTTTCTTAGCCATCGTTCTAGAGCGCGACAAGACAGCGAACGTTATATTGGTTTTGGCGGCCATTCCTGCCTGCGGATTGTCGGCCATTGTTTCGGAAAGGGTTGTTTTGTGTGCCGCGGACTGCGCGCTTCTGGGAGTTCCAAACGCAGTTCGGATACTGCGTAATGGCCAAATTGCAGTTCTTGGGCTGGTTGTCGGAATTCCTGTCTGCCTCGCACTGCTTTGCGGATCAGCAGTCGGCATGGCTGCGCTACTGATCCTACCTGCGGCTGTGGGCGCCTTGCTGGTTGAGCGTGGACGTGGGTTAGGGTTGGTGTGGATCGTTCTGGTCGTCGCTGCGAATGTTTTTCCCACGGCGTTATCAAGGATTGTCTCTGCATCTGCCGATCCCGCTTTACGATGGGGCGCAATAGTGTTGGCCGCCGCGTCACTTTGTTGGTGGCTGGGACTTGCCGAGCGCATACGCCAGCGAACTCTAGGTTATGACCTGCCTGCGGTTGGCGGACAGATTGCAAGTGCGGCGGGGGTTGGGGGTGCACCGAATCTGACGCAGGCACAGGTCGATACGCTGGACCAGACTAATCGCAGGAAAATCAAAAGGATTGCCACCGACATCGCTGACGACCGCGTCACCTACGATGCCTTGGCGTTTGGTTTAGGCATTGCGACTCCCCATTGGCGTGGCCTGGCCAAGTGGATATGCATCGCCTGGGCAGCTATGTTCGTTGTGCATGTGAGTTCGAAGGCCAATGTGCAGTATGCAGCGTTCTTCTGGACTGCCGCTTTGGCGATAAGCGCTTTGTTTTCCCGGCTAAGAGTCATCCGGTTTGCCTGGCAGTCATTCGCCGCGGAAGAATCGCTGCTATCGCTGACACCAAAATGGCCAGATGCCGCCGCCGTGAAGTGGCTTTTCTTGGAGCTCATTATAAAAAATCAGGTGGCTGTTTGGGTTGGCTGGATATTGGTCATTGCCCCTTTTATGGCCGCAGGTTGGATTGAACGATCGCGGGGAGGTGCTTCAATTCTAGCGCTGTTGGCAACGAGCTGCGGATTTACCGGTGCCGTGCTATTCGCGCTCTCAAGGCGCGATTGTCACGATGGCATCTCGATAAGCACTGTTTGTTTTTTGCTCTGCGCCGGATTGGGCGTAGCAGTCTGTTTGTTGGGCTCCGTCGCTTTTCCCTACGCGCAGTGGGCGGGGAGTGCGCTGATCGCAGTGCCTTTACTAGTTGGCGGGATTAGCTTTCTAACCCGGCCTTTGCAATTTCCCGTGCAAGTGATTCATAAGTCCAAAAGCGGTCAGGTATAAGCGGCTCACTCAGTGCTTTTGAAATCTAGGGATCAACTCAATCACTGAACACGGTCTGTGCCGGCTGTCGATCTGCAAACTGATGAGTTTGTCCCAGCCGTCGGCGCACGCACCGGGTGACCCCGGGATCACATAAATCACCGTGCCTCCGCCAATGCCAGCGCAGGCGCGGGACTGCATCGTAGAGACCCCGACCGTCTCGTAGGAAACGAGATGCCACAGAACCGTGAAGCCTTCAAACTCGCGTTCGAGCATCGGCCGAATCGCCTCTGGCGCAATGTCTCTTGCCGACAGCCCAGTGCCCCCATTGGTAATGATGACGTCGATCAATGGATTGCTGATCCAATCGCGAACGTGCCCCTCGATCAAGCTCCTCTCATGGCGCACCACGGCGCGTGCGCGCAATTCATGCCCGGCAGTGGTGAGGCGTTCAACCAGCAGGTCTCCGGCAGAATCGTTGGTGTCGTTGCGCGAGTCTGAGATGGTGAGAATCGCGAGACCCAGCGGATGGAAGGTGCGTTCGGTGTCGATCCTGCCGCCCGCCATGTCAATTCCTAGCCCAATCGTCCGCGTACGTGGGAGAACACGCTCTCCGTCGTCGCAGCACCCGTTGCCAGAAGCTTCTCGATCTCAGCGACCGACTGGTCGGCGAACGCGCGGTCTTTTAACGACGGCGCGTTGATATACACATTGAGCGCGGCACTGCGCAAGGCGGTGTTGGCGGCGAGCACGCCGACGCCGGCATCACTGATGACGCCGGCATAACCCTGCTCACCGGCGCGTTTTGAAAGCGCGATCACTTCGGCGCAGGCCCGCGCACAGGCCAGCGGCGTTTCAGTGGCGCCGCGCAAGCTGCTTTGGATGGCCTCGAGCCTGCGAGTCTTTTCTTCATCACTCGCCTTGGGTAATCGATAGGCCGCCATCAGCCCGTCAAACGCAGCGACATCTTCAGCCACCATGGCCGTAAGACGCGCCCGCAACTTCTCGGACTCATCGCGGATCGCCGTCATTTCGGGAGCCGCGGCTTCCTGGCCTTTCTTGCCCAAGGTAACATTGCATACCATTGAAATCAGTGCGGCGCCCATGGCGCCCATGATGGCCGCGGCACTGCCGCCGCCTGGCGTGGGCGAGGCGCTGGCCAGATCATCAAGAAACTTCTCTACGCTGCTGTCGGTAATCACTTGCCCACCATGCTCTTGGCGACGGCATAGATTTCCGAAGCATCCAGCAACAAATCGTTCTGTTCAAAGAGGCGCGCAATGCACGCGCGATGGACGGCGAGTTTCAGTGCGCCAAATCCCAACGGCCCGAATACCGTTTTGCCGTGACTGTCGAGGCCGCGATCGCTCATGCCGATGCCTTCGATGCCGGCGGGCGGTGATGCGTTGGCATCCGCCACCAACTCAAGCGTCGGATGCTGCTGCCACTGCGCAGCGGTGAGCAGGGTGATGCCGGCAGCACCCGTGGCGAGCACGATGTGCGCGCCTTCGATGGCACGGCCGCGATCCTCGTTGCTCGGCGCTTCGATGGCTTCGATGTCGACGCCGAAGCGGGCCTTCAAGGAATCGCAGGCCGCTTGTACGACCTCGCGCTTGCGTCCCGTGATGGCGACTTGCGCGCCTTCACCGGCCAACAGCACCGCGGCCCGTTGGCCGACCGGACCGGATCCGGCCAGCACCACAGCGCGCTTGCCGGCGAGTGAGCGATTGTGCGCCAGCCACGCGACGGCAGCCGATGCGGTGGTGTTCGAACCATTGCTGTCGAACATGACCGAGACGCGAAACTTTGCAAAGAATTTGGCTTGGATGGCAGCCAGCAGCGCCTCGCCCGCCGGCAGGTTGCCGCCCCCGACAAAGATCGCAGTATTTTTCTTGTCTTTGGGCGAGCGCGTAAAAATGGCGCCTTCGACCAGCCCGCCGACATTCTGCGGCGTGACGCCGCCATAGGCGGTGATGTGATCCGCGCCGCCGTCATAGCCCACGACGTTGTCGAATACCGAGGGCAGGGCGTCGGTATCGAATTGGTACAGCAGCTTTTTGATCACGTCACCAGGTGTTGCGGTTTGCCGGCGACCCACAGATCGACGTTGTCGACCAACTGATCCGCCAGAAATTGCATGGCGCCATCGGAAGCCCAGGCAATATGCGGCGTCAGAATGAAATTGGTCCGCCGCACATCGAGCAGGGGATGACCATCGCGCGGCGGTTCGACGGTAAGCACATCGAAGCCGGCGCCGGCGATCAAGCCTTCATCGAGCGCTTGGATGAGCGCAGCCTCATCGACCAATCCGCCCCGCGCGGTATTGATCAACAAAGCATTGCGCTTCATTTTGCGAAACGCATGAATGTCGATGAGATTGCGCGTTGCGGGCACCAGGGGGCAGTGCAGTGAGATCACGTCCGACTGCGCCAGCACCTCATCGTGCGGGGTAAAGGTGACGCCTTCCATTTTCGGCGGCGGGTGATCCGCGAACAACACTTTCATACCAAAGGCGCGGCCGATCGCTGCCGTGCTCTGGCCGATGGCGCCTTCGCCGATGATGCCGAGCGTCGCGCCGTGCAAGTCGCCAATGGGATGCGTGAAGAAACAAAACTGCTCCGATTTATTCCACACGCCGGCTTCAACGTCCTGCCGGTAGGCGAGCAGATTGCGGCGCAACGCGAGAATCATGGAAAAGGCGTGTTCCGGAACTGTGTGCACCGCGTAGTTGCGGATGTTCGCCACCGCGATGCCGTGTTCCTTGCAGTAGGCCACATCGACCACGTCGTAGCCGGTGGCCGCCACGGCAATCATTTTCAACTTCGGCAACTGTTTGAGCGTCTCAGCGCGCAGCGGCACCTTGTTGATAATGGCCACGGTGGCGTCCTTGAGTCGCGGCACCACCTGCTCGGGTGAAGTTTTCTCGTGTTCGACGTAATTGGCGTCGAACGCGAATTTGCGGACCGTCGCCTTGAGCGAGGCGCGGTCCAGAAACACCACCCCTGTGGTCACGAGGCGACTTTGGCGTCGGCCAGTCGTAGCGGCTTGGTCGCAGCGGCTGCCGGTGCTGCGCCGGCTTGACGCCAATATTTTTGCGCGGCGGCGACGCCGCTGCCCGGCTCGACCTCGATGCCCACATCCATCATGGCCATCTCAGCACCAGCGATTGCGCCCAACAGCATCAGTTCGTTGATATCGCCCATGTGGCCGATACGGAATACCTTGCCGGCGACTTTGGACAGTCCGGCACCCAGCGACAGGTTGTAGCGCTTATAGGCACGAGCAATGACTTCGACAGCGTTGGCAGTGGTCGGCACGACGATGGCCGAGACCGTATCGGACTGCCACTTCGGCGCCACGGCACACAAGTTCAGTTTCCAGCCTTGTTGAATCGCAGCGCGCGCGGCCCCGGCCAAGTTCTTGTGGCGGGCGAATACATTCTCCAAACCTTCTTCCGCCAAAATGGCGAGCGACTCACGTAGGCCGTACATCATCGGGATCGGCGGGGTGTATGGAAAGTAGCCGTTGGCATTGGCAGTAATCATGTCGGCGTAGTCAAAGTAGCAGCGCCGGAAGGTCGAGGTCTTGGAAGCCTGCAAGGCCTTTTGACTCACACAGGTGATGCCGAGGCCGGGCGGCAACATCAAACCCTTCTGCGAGCCGCTGATGCACACATCGACTTCCCATTCATCCATCCGGAAATCAATGCAGGCCAGCGAACTGACCGAGTCCACCATGAGGAAGGCGGGGTGCTTGACGCTGTCCATCGCACGACGAATGGCGGGGACATCGCTGGTCACGCCAGTGGCCGTTTCGTTGTGGCACACCAGCACGGCTTTGATCTTGTGCTGCTTGTCGGCTTCGAGCGCCGCCAAGGTGCGGTCCACCGGTGCGCCTTCGCCCCAGGGAGTTTCCAAAATTTCGACATCGAAGCCCAAGCGCTGGGCCATGTCGGTCCACAAGTGGCTGAATTGACCGAAGCGCGAGATCAACACCTTGTCACCGGGGTTGAGGACGTTGCTCATCGCCGCTTCCCAACAGCCGGTGCCGGAGGAGGGGAAGATGAACGGCGTGCCGGTCGTGGTCTTGAAGATCGGCTTTAGGCCGTTCAACACCGCGAAGGTCAGTTCGGGAAATACCGGGGAGCGATGATCTTCCATCGGAACGCCCATGGCGCGCAGGACGCGATCAGGCACGTTGGTCGGTCCGGGAACAAATAGAGAATTACGGCCAGCCATGTCGATCTCCTATGCAAAAGTCCACGCGAGGTTGCGAGGGGCGAATTACGAGTATCCTGCCCTTTAATTAGGCAACCGCACGCACTTTATGCCATCGTGCGCGTCGGTACCGTTTGATATATGAAATATCAACTTGCCGTACTTAGCCAGAAAAGAAGCGGAGATGCAAATGCGCGTTGCCATAATCGGGCAAAGAGACTTCGGAAAGGCCGTATTGGAGGGCTTCATTCAACGCGGTGATACGGTGGCAGGGGTTTTTTGTGCGCCGGAAAAGCCGACGGAATCGCCCGATCCATTGCGCTTGGCGGCAGCCGAGCGCGGCGTGGCCGTGTGGCAATTGCCTTCCCTGAAAGGTGAGGATGCGCAGCACGCGCTGAAGTCATTGAATGCCGACATTGGTGTGCTGGCTTATGTCTTACAGTTTGTGCCGCAAGAACTCGCCACCATCCCCAAGCACGGCATGATTCAGTATCACCCCTCGCTGTTGCCGCGCTACCGCGGCCCGAGTTCCATCAACTGGCCCATCATCCTGGGCGACACCGTCACCGGCCTCACCATCTTTCGTCCCACCGACGGCTTGGATGAGGGTCCTATCGTGCTGCAAAAGCAAACGCCGATTGCGCCCGATGACACGGTGACCAAGGTGTATTTCGAACGGTTGTTTCCCATGGGCGTGGCCGCGCTGATGGAGGCGGCTGATCTCATCGTCAGCGGCAAGTCTCACGAGACCGTGCAAGATGAATCGCAGGCGAGCTATGAGGGTTGGTGCCGGGATCCCGAGGCACACATCAACTGGCATAACCATGTTAGCCAGATCTACAACGTTATTCGCGGGTGCAATCCGGCGCCCGGCGCCTGGACGCTGTTCAACGGTAAAAAACTCAGACTATTCGATGCGCGCAAACATTTGACCGCGACCTTCTCGCAAGTCAAAGGCAAAGTCGGTGCCGTAACGTCCATCGGCGAGAACAGCATCACCATCACCGCACAGGGCGGTCAAATCGAAGTGATGCGAGTGCGCTACGAGGGCGGCAAGAAAATTCCTGCGCCGCAGTTTTGCAGCGAAGCGAATTTAGGCGTTGGCACCCTTCTCGGCAGCTAGCGCTTGCTACAGGGTTAAGACGATCTTGCCGATGTGATTCGAGGTTTCCATCAGCCGATGGGCTTCGCTGGCCTCGTTCAGTGGGAAGGTCTTGAAGATCACCGGCTTGACCTTGCCGGCCTCAATTAACGGCCACACGTGGTCTCGCATGGCGTGCGCCACTGCCGCTTTCTGCGTCACCGTGCGCGCGCGCAACGTAGAGCCGGTCAGCGTGACTCGCTTCACCAGCACTTGCCCTAGATTGATCTCGGCCTTCGATCCCCCTAGCATGGAGATGGTGACGATACGGCCTTCGACGGCCGCCACCTCGATGTTCCTCTGCACGTAGCTGCCGGCCACCATGTCCAAAGTCACATCGATGCCGCGACCCTGGGTCGCCGTCTTGATGACTTCGACAAAATCTTCCTTGCGATAATCGATGCCGCGCACCGCACCGAGTTTTTCGCAAGCGCGGGCCTTGTCCTGCGAGCCCGCCGTGGCATACACCTTGGCGCCGAGCACGGTCGCAAGCTGTATGGCCGTGGTGCCGATGCCGCTGGTGCCGCCGTGGATCAACACCGTATCGCCGGCCTTGCAGCCGCCGCGCTCGAATAGGTTGGTCCACACCGTCATGAAGGTTTCCGGGATGGCCGCCGCTTCCACCATGCTCAGTCCCTTCGGAATCGACAGGCACAGGGGCGCTGCGGCGACTGCGTAAGCGGCATAGCCGCCGCCGGGCAATAACGAGGTGATCTTGTCGCCCACTTTGAATCCGGTGACATGGGCGCCCAAGCTGACGATTTCGCCGGCAATCTCCATGCCAGGCAGATCAGACGCGCCGGCCGGCGGCGGATACCGGCCTTGGCGCTGCATGACGTCGGGGCGATTCACGCCGGCGGCCTCCACGCGCACCAAAACCTCCCCTTCACCCGGCGTAGGGATAGGCCGGGTGCTCGGCTGCAGCTGCTCCGGTCCGCCCGGTGCGGCGATGTGAACGACCCTCATTTCGGATGGCAACGACATAGAACTCTCCGCGTCGATCGGCAGGGGAAAAGCGCGCCAATCTAAAGGCTGCGCGGTAATTGGGCAACATGGGCCCCATTTACGGCAAGATAGGCGCATGTTCATCCGGCAGCTGGAATATTTGGTGACGCTGGCGCGCGAAAAGCATTTCGCGAAAGCCGCGGAAGTCTGTCACGTGTCGCAGCCGGCGCTGTCCTCGGCGATCCGCAGTTTGGAAAAAGAACTCGGTATCATGATCGTCCAGCGAGGCCGGCGTTTTCTCGGCTTCACCGTCGAAGGCGAGCGTGTCCTCGAATGGGCGCAGCAAACTCTGGCCTCGCTCACCCACATGCGCGAAGACGCAACGGTGTCCAAGGCCACCATGACGGGCACGCTGCGCATCGGCGCCATTCCCACCACCACGGCGGTGGCGGCGTTTTTGACGGCCCCTTGCCACGCCGCGTATCCCAACATCCGCTTCACCGTCACCACACTGAGCGCCGAAGCCATTGTCACGCAGCTCGATCAATACGAGTTGGATCTGGGACTCACTTACTTGGATGACCGCGTGCTCGAGGGCTTCGAGACATTATCGTTATTCCAAGAGCGTTTCGTATTGCTGACCAAACACGGCGTCGAGTTAGAGTCGACGCTTACGTGGGAGCATGTCGCGCGGCTGCCGCTGTGTCTGTTGATCGGCAAGATGCGCAATCGCCAGGTCATCGATGCCGCGTTTCGGCGCGCGGGCGTGAAGCCTGATGTGGTGCTGGAAACCGACTCGCTGTTCTCCTTGTATGCGCACGTATGCGATGCGGGACTGTTCAGCGTGGTGCCGCACAGTTTGCTCAATTATCTGGACCTCAAAGATCGAGTCCAGGCCCGCGCGATCGCGCCGGAAGTGAGCCGCGGGATTGGCATCATTGCGCGCAATCAGCCGGCACTCGCACCCATCACCGGAGTGATCTGGGAGATCGCACGGCAACTCGATCTGCAGCGGCGGTTCGATCGGGCGCTGACCTGACTCGTTGCGTCATCAATCATTTCTATCAGGTCATTCGCCAAAACGATTAGACGTTAGCTGCGCCTTGATTCCACACTGATTGCAACCAAATCAGGACCATCATGGATCAAAAAACAGACCTGAAACGCTACGAACTGTTCATTGGCGGCAGACATGTCGCCCCTGCCACCGGTCAGTATTCCATCGACTTGGATCCCGCGACCGAGCAACCCATTGCCGAAGTCGCGCAGGGCAGCAAGGCCGATGTCGATCAAGCCGTGATCGCCGCGCGCGCCGCACTGAAGGTGTGGGGTGGGCTGCGCGCCTCGGAACGCGGCAGGATCCTGCAGCGCGCGGCATCGCTGCTCGAGCAGCACCAGGAAGAGTTGGTTGAGATTGAAAGTCTGGATGCCGGTAAGCCGCTCGCGGCGGTGAGGCGTCAGGACCTGCCGGCCGTCATCGATACGCTGCGTTACTACGCCGGTTGGTGCGACAAGATCACCGGCCAGGTGATTCCCGCACGACCCGACGCGCTGACCTACACCGTGCGTGAACCGGTGGGCGTGGTCGGTGCCATCGTGCCGTGGAATTTTCCGTTGATGATTGGTATGTGGAAAATTGCGCCGGCGCTGGCCTGCGGCTGCACCGTGGTGGTGAAACCGGCCGAACTCACACCGCTGTCGATGCTGCGGGTGGCGGAGTTGTTTCTCGAAGCCGGCTTACCACCCGGTGTGCTCAACATCGTCACCGGCAAAGGCAGCGTGGTCGGTGAAGCCCTGGTGCACCATCCCGGCATCGACAAAATCACCTTTACCGGCTCGCCCAGTGTGGGGCGCGGCATCATGCAAGGTGCTGCTTCTAATTTTAAGAAAGTCACCCTCGAATTGGGTGGCAAGTCCGCGAACGTGATTTTCTCCGACGCTAATTTGGAGCGCGCCTCGCGCGCAGCCGCCTCGGGAATTTTCTTCAACGCCGGGCAGGTGTGCTCGGCCGGCTCGCGCGTGCTGGTGCAGCGTCCGGTGTATGACGAAGTGGTGCAGCGCTTGGCGGAGCGTGCGCGGGCCATCCAAGTTGGCGACCCGACGCATCCGAAGACCACCATGGGGCCGGTGATTTCCGCGGGCCAGATGAAGAGCGTGCTCAATTATATCGACATCGGTAGGCAGGAAGGCGCATCGGTCATTACGGGCGGTGCCCGCGTGGGGGAACAAGGTTATTTCGTTGAGCCCACGGTGTTCGCCCATGTCGAACATGAAATGCGCATCTCGCAGGAAGAAATTTTCGGGCCGGTGTTGTCCGTCATCCCATTCGAGGATGAAGCCGATGCGCTGCGGATCGCCAACGGTACGGCCTACAGTTTGGCGGCCGGCGTGTGGAGTGCAGACATTGGCCGCGTGCATCGGGTCGCTGCGGGATTGAAAGCCGGTACGGTGTGGATCAACACCTACGGCTACACCGACGTGCGCCTGCCGTGGGGCGGATCCGGCGAATCCGGATTGGGCCGAGAGCACGGCGATGCCGCCATCGAGAATTTCACCGAGCCCAAGGCGATCTGGCTGGCGATAGACCAATAGCGCTTGCCTCTTTGTAGCGCCGTTTAGCAACCTGTCGCCGCGAGGCGATGTCGGAGAGTTCCTACAGAAATTTAGGAATTCCGTTGGCGCTGATACTTGGACTTTAGCCAATGGCTTTGCGAAGCTTTGCCGCGATGCGGTTCCTGAGCGTTTCTGCTCTATAAGAAGATTGGCCGCGCGCTTAAGTTTAAACACAGCCGGCGCTGTCAGCTTCGCCGCGTGGAGATCAACATGGATCAGGGTTCAAGCGTTGCCAAGCGCAGCAAACGTGTCGCCAGCCCCAAGCGCGGCAATGGTCACAGCAATGGCGCCGCGCTCAACGGCGCCGCAGCCTCGGGCCTCGATCAACATGAATTACTGAAGGCGCTGCATGCCATGTCGGCCGGCGATTTCTCGGTGCGCCTGCCGGGCCATCAGACCGGCGTGGCCGGAAAAATTTGCGATGCGTTCAATACCGTCGTCGCCGCCAATCAACGCATCGCACAGCAGCTCGAGCATGTGGGAGAGGTGGTGGGTCATCAAGGCAAGACCCGCACCCGCGTGCGATTCGGGTTATCCGATGGCGCATGGGGGGACATGGAAGGATCGGTCAATGCGCTGATCGATGACTTGCTGTGGCCGACCACCGCGGTCACTCGCACCGTGACCGCCGTCGCGCGCGGCGACCTGCTGCAAACAGTGCCGCTGGATGTGGACGGGCGACCCTTGAAGGGCGAGTTCTTGCGCTCCGCCAACATCGTCAACACCATGATCAAGCAGTTGAGCGTGTTCACCTCGGAAGTGACCCGCGTGGCGCGCGAAGTCGGTACCGACGGCAAGCTCGGCGGCCAGGCGCAGGTCAAGGAAGTTACCGGCGTGTGGAAGGATCTGACCGAAAGCGTCAACTCCATGGCCTCGAATCTCACGGCGCAGGTGCGCAACATCGCCGATGTGACCATTGCCGTCGCCAACGGCGATTTGTCGAAGAAGATCACGGTCGACGTGCGCGGCGAGATTCTCCAGTTGAAGGAAGCCATCAACACCATGGTGGATCAGCTGCGCTCCTTTGCCTCGGAAGTGACGCGCGTGGCGCGCGAGGTGGGCACCGAAGGCAAGCTGGGTGGCCAGGCGTTGGTGCCGGGCGTCGCGGGCACGTGGAAGGATTTGACCGACTCGGTCAATGCCATGTGCGGCAACTTGACTGCGCAGGTGCGCAACATTGCACAAGTGACCACCGCCGTGGCGCGCGGCGATTTGTCGCGGCAGATCACCGTGACCGTGTCCGGCGAAATTCTCGAACTCAAAGAAACCATCAATACGATGGTGGATCAGTTGAATGCCTTCGCCTCGGAAGTGACGCGCGTGGCGCGCGAAGTGGGTACTGAAGGTCGCCTAGGGGGCCAGGCCAATGTGCGCGGCGTCGCCGGCACTTGGAAAGATCTCACCGAAAACGTCAACTCCATGGCGTCGAACTTGACCGGCCAGGTGCGCAACATCGCGGAGGTGACCACCGCTGTCGCCAACGGTGACCTGTCGAAGAAAATCACCGTCGATGTGAAGGGCGAGATTCTCGAACTGAAAGACACCATCAATACGATGGTGGATCAGTTGAACGCCTTTGCCTCGGAAGTGACGCGCGTGGCGCGTGAAGTCGGCACCGAAGGACGCTTAGGCGGACAGGCCAATGTGCGCGGGGTCGCCGGCACCTGGAAAGATCTTACCGAGAACGTCAACTCCATGGCCTCGAATTTGACCGGCCAGGTGCGCAACATCGCCGAGGTGACCACCGCCGTCGCCAACGGCGACTTGTCGAAGAAGATCACCGTCGATGTGAAAGGTGAGATTCTCGAACTCAAAGACACCATCAACACCATGGTGGATCAATTGAATGCCTTTGCCGGCGAAGTGACGCGCGTGGCGCGCGAGGTCGGCACCGAAGGCAAGCTGGGCGGCCAGGCGCAGCTCAAAGGCGTGGCCGGCACGTGGAAAGATCTCACCGACTCGGTCAACTCCATGGCCTCGAACCTGACCGGCCAGGTGCGCAACATCGCCGAAGTGGCTACCGCCGTGGCGCAGGGTGATCTGTCGAAGAAAATCACCGTGACCGTGTCCGGCGAAATCTTGCTGCTGAAAGAAACCCTAAACACCATGGTGGATCAGTTGCGCTCCTTCGCCGGTGAAGTGACCCGCGTGGCGCGCGAAGTCGGCACCGAAGGGCGTTTGGGCGGCCAGGCGCAGGTGCCGGGCGTCGCCGGCACGTGGAAGGATCTGACCGACTCGGTCAATTCCATGGCGGGCAACTTGACCGCGCAGGTGCGCAACATTGCGGAGGTGTCCACCGCCATTGCCAACGGCGACTTGTCGCGCAAGATCACCGTGGATGTGAAGGGCGAGATTCTGCAGCTGAAAGAAACCCTCAACACCATGGTCGACCAGCTGAACCGTTTTGCCTCGGAAGTGACGCGCGTGGCGCGCGAAGTGGGCACCGAAGGCAAGCTGGGCGAACTGACGCGCGAATACGTCGTGGCGACGCGCAGCGCCGGGGCCGGGATGCTGCGGCTGATGCTGCTGGTCGTGCTGCCG
>CAZZWE010000006.1:39009-61808 GCA_964657675.1 uncultured Steroidobacteraceae bacterium | reverse complement strand
TCCCTGCTGCTTGATCCGGCCGGATTTCCGTCGGCGATTCAAGTCGCCTCCGCACTGCCGGTACCTGCAACCGTGGCCGCCTCTGTGGTCGCGCCGGTGTCGACCGCGACGGCGCCTGGCGCGCCAGTGATTCAGTCACGCACGACTACTTCAGCTGAACCTGCGGTCGAGACCGTCAAATCCAGCCGCAAAATGACGCACGTCAAAATCGGGTCGAAGGCCACGTTGCGCGGTGTGGCGTGGCGAGTCGGCGCTCGCTCCGATGCCGACTTGAATAAAACCATGCTGGCAATTTTCCGCACCAACCCAGCCGCCTTCGAGGGCAATATCAATCGCCTGCACCGCGGCGTGACATTGTTCATCCCCTCGCAAGAAACAATAGCCGCCATCTCGAGCATTGAAGCCAATCGAGAGATCAACGCGCAGATGGCGGAATGGCGTGCCACGCCCAAAGCTCGTGCCGGCGTTACCGCGTCCGGCCTCGCCACGCCGAGCGTTGCACAAGCGCCCGTTGCGGCTCAACCGGTGGCGGCCAGCGTGATCGCAGCGGCCCCGGCCATCGCGGCAGCGCCTCTCGCGCCGACCGCAACCGATGCCGCCCTCAGTCAGCGCATCCAAACGCTCGAGCAGGGTTTGCACGACATGCAGGGTCAACTGCAGCGCGAACACGACAAACTGCTGGGCGTGCAAGCCCAGGTGAAATACGCCGAGACCAACACCGAGGCGACGCCTGCCCCTGCCACTGCCGCTGTCACTGATGGCGTCTCGCCACACCCCTGGCGCCTACCGTCGATTCTGGGCGGCCTGACGCTGTTGGCGGGTGCATTGGCGGCGATCTATTGGAAGCTGCGTCGAGCGACACCCAAGGCCAGCGCCAAGGTTGAACTGGTACCCCCTGAAGCCTTCTTGGAACGCAGCTCGGATTCCCTGCCGCACGCGGTCGCCGCCGAACCGATTCGCAAAGATCCGCCGCGCAATCCGCAGCGACCCATCATGACCGAAGACGGTTTGGAGTTGAGCGCCGCCTGGAATTCGGTGCGCGATCAGCAGGAAGCCAAAGTACGTGCGCAGCTGACCGCTGCGCTGACCAAGGCCGCCGCGCCGCGTCAATCCATCCTCACGGTGTCGGAGGAGGAACTGCGCGCCGCTTACGAGGAGACCCTGGACCTGTCGAGCGAAACTGCCATCTTGTCCGCGGAGATTGCCGCTGCCAGCGGCGGCGACACGGCGAACCTGCCGGCAGCCACGGTGAATCTGCAAGCCGATGCTCTGCGGCAGGCCGCCGCCGACGCCGCGGCCGACACCGCTGTGAACGAAACCGTGGTCATGGATCCCAATGACACCGCCAGCGTCGCGACCGTCGCGTTGGAACAAGTCGCGAACGATCAATTGGCCCATGACATCGATGCCACCCTGGAACAGTCCAGCCGACCCATAGGCCGCTCGTCCGCCGGAATCAATGTCGATACCACGAAGTTGGACTACAACCTGGTCGACTTGGATTTGACAGCCCAGCACGTGCAGATGCCGAGCATGCTGCACGAACACGTGGTCGTGAAGGAACGCCGCACCAACTTGGTCGACGTATTGAAGGCGGCCATCGAGCGCGAGCCGGATCGCCGCGATTTGCGCATGAAGCTGCTGGAGACTTACTACGCGGCCGCGGCCACCAATCGCCAGGGCTTCCTCGACGTGGTGCAGAAACTGGCGCGTGAACGCGACCGCTTGGGCGACGGTGAGTGGGACAAGATTGCCTTCATGGGCAAGCAGATCGCCTCGGACACCGCACTGTTCGGTGAGGAATCCGAGGACGAGGACGACAAGCTCGCCGACTGCGCCTAGGAGGCGGTGGCGCTCATCGTCGTGATCTCCGCTGGCGGCGGCGGGCGCTTGCCGTTCAACTTGATGTTGAGCCGCAGCTCATTGGCGGAATCGGCGTTGCGGATCGCCTCATCATAGGAAATCGTGCCGTCATTGTAGAGTTCGAACAAGGACCAGTCGAAGGTCCGCATCCCGAGTTCGGTCGACTTGCCCATGATGGCCTTGATCTCGTGAAACTCGCCCTTGAGCAGCTTGTCGGCAATGATGGGCGTGTTGAGCAAAATCTCGATGGCCGCCTTGCGGCCCTTGCCATCGGCGGTGCGTACCAGACGCTGCGAGATGATGGCTTTCAAATTGCTCGATAGATCCATCAACAACTGCTTGCGGCGCTCTTCCGAGAAAAAGTTGATGATGCGATCGATGGTTTGATTGGCGCTGTTCGAGTGCAAGGTGCCCAGACACAGATGGCCGGTCTCGGCGAAGGCGATTGCATGTTCCATGGTTTCGGCATCGCGGATTTCGCCGATTAGAATCACATCCGGCGCCTGCCGCAAGGTGTTCTTCAGCGCGTGATGCCAGGTGTGCGTATCGATGCCCACGTCGCGATGCGTGACCAGCGACTGCTGCGAGGTATGCACGAATTCCACCGGGTCTTCCACCGTGATGATGTGACCCGCAGATGAGCGGTTGCGATGATCGATCATGGCGGCCAGCGAGGTCGACTTTCCCGAGCCGGTCGCGCCCACCACCAGCACCAGGCCGCGCTTGCTCATGACGACTTCTTTCAGCGTCTCGGGTAAACCCAGCTTCTCAAAGTTCGGCATCTCCGAGGGGATGGTGCGTATCACCATGCCGACGTTTAACTGCTGCACGAATACATTGACGCGAAAGCGCGCCACCTCTGGAATCGCGATGGCGAAGTTGCACTCCAACTCCTTGGCGAACTCCTCGCGCTGCCGCTCATTCATGATGGAGTTTGCCAGCGCGCGGGTCACCTCACCGGTGAGCTTCTGCGAGCCGAGCGGCTGCATCTTGCCCTGCAGCTTGAGGCTCGGTGGGAAGTCCTTCGAGATGAACAGGTCGGATCCGCCGGCCTTGGTCATGGCCGTCAGCAATTTATGCAGAAAGCCCTTGGCCTGCTCTTCAGTCAGCGTGGTCGACATTACTCATCCTCAAAGGTTGGCGTGCCCGAATATAGCCACCCCACCGGAGCACGTCCGCGACGGACTTAACATTAGAAGGACAACGGGCTTTCGGCCTACAGCGACCCCAATTTAACCCTGTTAAACTGAGTGCATGCCAAGCAAAATCCCTGAAGGCGAGACCCGTGGGTGGATCGTCCCCATCGGCGGCGCCGAAAACAAAGAAAACGACCGGGACATTCTCGAGCGATTCCTCAAAGTCTCCGGTGGCGAGTCCGCCAATATCGTGGTCATTCCGACCGCCAGCCGAATGCATGAAACCGGCCCTCGCTACGAGAAAATTTTCACCGACTTAGGCGCCGATAAAGTCGCCGTGATGGACTTCGACACTCGGCGTGACTGCCAGGAAAACGGGCGGTTGCAGCGACTGGAAGAAGCCACCGGCATCTTCTTCACCGGCGGCAACCAGTTGCGGTTGACCACCCTGCTCGGCGGCACGCCGGTCGCGAAATTGATTCGCAACGCCAACGCCCGGGGTGTGACGGTCGGCGGCACCAGTGCCGGCGCCAGTATTTTGAGCGAGCACATGATTGCCTTCGGCGATGAGGGCTCCTCGGTCATTTCCGGCAGTGTGCGCCTGGCGCCGGGCTTGGGGCTCACCAACCGTTTCATCATCGACCAGCATTTCAGGCAGCGCGATCGGCTCGGACGGCTGGTGACGGCGCTGGCGTATAACCCCTTTGCCATCGGCATCGGATTGGACGAGGACACCGCGGCGTTCATCGGGCCGGACGAAACCATCGAAGTGGCGGGCAGCGGCGGTGTCACCATCGTCGATGCCTCCGACGTCAGCTACTCCTCCGTGGCCGAGGCCGTAGAAGGCCAGCCGGTGTGCGTGCTGGGTTTGCGCTTGCACATTTTGGTGGCGGGCGCGACGTTCAACTTACATACTCGGCAGGCCGCAGCCGGCGGGTTAGTTCAACCGAAAGAATAATTCATGCGCATCATTGATCGTTCCGTCTATGTGGGCCCTTCCCTGTATGCACGTTTTCCGGTCATTCGCCTCGAATTAGACCTGGGGGCTTTGGAACAATGGCCGACCGGCCGCCTAGGCCCGGAGTTCGTCGATGCGCTTGCAAAGGCTTTACCCGGCCTCGCCGAGCATGGCTGCTCCTATCGTGAACCAGGCGGATTTTTCCGCCGCATGCGCGAAGACGACGGCACGTGGCTCGGCCATGTCCTGGAGCACGTCGCCATTGAACTGCAAAACATGGCCGGCGAAGCGGTCACCTTCGGCAAGACCCGATCGGCCGGCGCAGCGGGCGTGTATACAGTGGTGTACGAATACGCCCAGCGTGATGAGGGGATCGCCGCGGGCGAGCTGGGCCTCAAACTATTGAGTTCGCTGCTGCCGGAAAATCTCCGCCCGGCCGGCTCCGTGTCGCCGGATTGGAACTGGAACGAAGCTCGCGATGAATTCATCCGCTTCGCCCAGCGCCGCGCGCTGGGACCCTCGACCGCCGCCCTGGTGCGTGCCGCAGAACAACATGACATCCCGTGGCTACGCCTCAACGACCAGTCGCTGGTGCAGTTGGGCCATGGCAAATTTCAGCAACGCATTCAAGCCACGGTCACCAGCCGCACCTCGCATATCGCGGTGGAGCTGGCCAGCGACAAGGAAGAAACCAACAAGATTTTGGCAACGCTGGGGCTACCGGTGCCGCAACAGGAGCTGGTGCAATCGGAGAAGCAGGCGGTGCGCGCCGCGCAGCGCATGGGATTTCCGGTGGTCACCAAACCCTACAATGGCAATCATGGCCGCGGCATTTCCATTCGCCTCACCAATGACGAAGAAGTCACGCAGGGCTACCTGGTGGCCCGCGAACACTCGCGCTCCGTCATCGTCGAATCCTTCCTCGAGGGCGATGACCATCGGCTGTTGGTGGTCAATGGTGAATTGGTGGCGGCCACGCGGCGCACGCCCGGCCACGTGGTGGGCGATGGTGAACGCACGGTTACTCAGCTGATCGACACGGTAAACCAGGATCCGCGCCGCGGCGTGGGCCACGAGAAAGTCCTGACGCGCTTGGAGATGGATGCACAAGCGGAAAAGATGCTGCGGGCCGTCGACATGAATGCGGATTCGATTCCGAGCGCCGGCCAAGTGGTGTTCCTGCGCTCGACCGCCAATCTCTCCACCGGCGGTACCGCAACCGATGTCACCGACGTGATCCATCCCGACAACCGTGAAATGGCCGAGCGCGCCGTGCGCGCCATCGGACTGGATGTCGGCGGCGTCGATTTTCTGTCCAAAGACATCACCGAGAGTTATCGCAGCATCGGCGGCGGAATTTGTGAAGTGAATGCGGCGCCGGGTTTTCGTATGCATGTGGCGCCCAGCGAGGGCCGAGGCCGCGACGTGGCGGCGCCAGTGGTCAGCATGTTATTTCCGCCCGGCGTGGCCGCGCGCGTCCCCATCGCCGCGGTCACGGGAACCAATGGCAAGACCACCACGGCTCGCATGCTGGCGCATCTGACCAAGATGGCCGGCTACACCCCAGGGTTGACCACCACCGACGGCGTCTACATCGATGGTCAGCGCACCGTGCAGGGCGACATGACGGGCCCGATGTCGGCGCGCATGGTGCTGGCGGATCCGCAGATCGACATGGCCGTTCTGGAAACCGCCCGCGGCGGACTGTTGCGCGCCGGCATGGGCGTGCGCGAAATCAATGTTGGCGCCGTGCTCAATGTCCAATCGGATCACTTGGGCCTGAAAGGCATCGATACGCTGGAGCAGCTGGCGGAGTTGAAACGCATCGTGGTCGAAGTGGCCACCGACTGCGCCGTGTTGAATGCCGACGATCCTTTGGTGCTGAAAATGTCCGGCTACACGGACGCGCAACACATTTGCTACGTCACCATGAACCCGCAGCACACCTTGGTGCGCGAACATATTAGAGCCGGAGGCCGGGCCTGCGCGCTGGAGGCGGGGGTCAATGGCCAGATGATCACCTTGTATGATCGCGGCAGCCACATTCCGCTGTTATGGACCCATTTGATTCCGGCCACGCTCGAGGGCCGCGCCACCCACAATGTGCAAAATGCCATGTTCGCCGCGGCGATGGCGTTCTCGCTGGGGATCAAGCTGGATGCCATCCGGCAGGGACTGCGCACCTTCGATTCGACTTTCTTCCAGGCCCCAGGCCGCATGAATGTATTTAGCGAACACCCCTTCAAAGTGCTGTTCGACTACGGCCACAACGCGCATGCCGTGGGCATGATGGCGGATCTGGCCGGCCGCTTGGATGTCATTGGCAAACGTATCGTGGTGCTCGCCGGACCCGGGGATCGCCGCGATGAAGACTTGCGGGCAATCGCCAACGCGGTGGCGGGCCGCTTCGACCACTACATCTGCCGTCGCGATGACAATTTGCGAAGCCGGGCCTCCGATGAAGTGCCGCGGATTCAAGCCGAGGCGCTGCGAGCGGCCGGCGTGCCGCAGGAAGCTATTTCCATCATTCCGGACGAGCAGGCCGCGATTGATGCAGCACTGCGCATGGGCGCGCCTGGCGACTTATTGCTTATTTTCGCCGACGCACTGGCACGATCCTGGAAACAGATCACCAAATTTAAAACCAGTGTGACTGCGGCGGTTCCACCCGAGCCGAGCAGCTCCATGCCCAAGCCGGCGCCCCTGTATGCGCCGCAGGAACCGGGTCCCGAGCCGGTCGCGGACTTCAGCCTGGAAGGTTTGATCCGAGATGAGCGCGGCGTGCGCGTCGCGCCGGCGAGCGACGACTGAACGCCACCGAGATGTTGCCGTTCGAGGACTCGCGCCGTCTGACGGGCGGCAATCTTTACTTCGCCTCATCCGGTGCCGTGCTCGAAGTCATCGGCACCCCGGCTGATGATGCGCTTCTGGCCGATTGGCAGGCGCGTGTGGAGCGCGCGCTAACCAGCTTGGGCTGGCCGTCACCCGTTACCGCGGTGCGACGGCATGCCGGCGGCGTCGCGCTGGCCCTCGCCGCCCCGCTCGATCAGCTCTGGGTGGCGACCGAAATCAACGAATGGGCGCTGTGCTCGGCACTGTTCGAACGCGACCCGGTGCGGTGGCAAAATTTGGAAGGACTGCTGGTTGCCCAGGCGGCCCAGGCCGCCGAAGGCACGGCCAACCCCGTGCTCAGCGATCCACCGGTGTTGGAAAAATCGGCCGCCCTAGCCCGCTTCGCTCGGCTGTCCCTGCACGAATCGCGGCCGATGCTGCGTGAGCTCATCGGCGCCGCGACGTCGCGTCACCTCCCCTATGTCGTAGACGACACCGATTTGACCTTGGGCGCGGGCGGCGGCGCACAGACTTTTTCGCTCGAACGGCTTCCGGCCAGCACGCAGGTGCCCTGGGCTCGCTTGCACGACATTCCGACCGCGGTCGTCACAGGCTCGAATGGCAAGACCACGACGGTGCGCCTGCTGGCGGCTTGCGCGCGCGCTCAAGGCTGGCGGGTCGCCTACAACTGCACCGACGGGGTGTTTCTCGACGGCGAGCGTTTGGCGAGTGGCGACTATTCGGGTCCCGCCGGAGCACGCATGGTGCTGCGGGAGACGCGGGCGCAGGCGGCGATTCTAGAGACCGCGCGTGGCGGTATTCTTCGCCGTGGCATTGCCATGTCCCAGGCGCATGTCGCCATTGTCACCAATGTCAGTCCCGATCATTTCGGCGAATATGGCATTCACGATTTAGCGGGCTTGGCCGACGTAAAAATGAGCGTGGCGGCCGCGGTGCGCGCCGGTGGACTGTTGGTGCTCAACGCCGACGACCCCATTCTGCGGCAACAAGCCGAGCAGTTGGTGCACCGTTTTGGTTGCCTCCCGACCTTGGGATGGTTCAGCGCAGCCGATGAGAGTGCTGTCTTGGAGCCACTGGCAGCCGGTGGCGCATCCACCTGCGGACCTCATCAGGGCCGGCTGCGCTTGAGGCATGCGGGGCAGGCGTTTGATCTCGGCGCCGTTGCGCAGCTGCCTCTTTCCATGGGCGGTGTGGCGGTCTACAACATTGGCAATCTGGCGGGCGCCGCGCTCGGTGCAATGGCGATGGGAATCAGTCCCGCGCGGATCGCGGCCGCATTCGCCAAGTTCGGTGCCGACATCGACGACAATCCGGGGCGCTTGATGCGCTTCAGTGTTCACGGGGTCACCGTGCTGCTCGACTACGCGCACAATCCGGACGGACTGCGCGGATTGCTGACCGTGGCCTCGCACCTGCGCGGCCAGACTGGGCGTTTAGGCCTGCTACTCGGTCAAGCCGGTAATCGAAAGGATGAGGACATCAGAGAACTGGCCGGCGTCGCGGCGCAGTTCAATCCCGAACTGGTCGTGGTGAAAGAAGATGAGGCGCATCTTCGCGGTCGCTCGGCTGCCGAGGTGCCGCGCATCATCCGCGAGGAACTGTTGCGGTTGGGATTGCCGGCGCAGGCCTTGCCGCTCAAATCCAATGAGCTCGAGGCGGCGCGTTTTGCCTTGGATTGGGCGAAACCCGGCGATGTCCTCGCCCTGCCCATTCACTCCTCGGAAGCGCGGGTGACTGTGGTTGAACTGTTGAAGACGCGGCTGGCGAGCTAGTCAGAGCCGCGTTTCAAGTGCCGCAGAAAGTCTGCAGGACTCGCTCCGCAGGCTCCGGCGCCGCAGTGTAGCGTTCGAACGAGGGTTGTGCATCGAAGGGCCGCGTCAGCACCGTCAGCAGCGTCTCGAACGGCTCAAAATCTTGACGCTCCACCGCTGCAACGATTACTTGCTCGATGCGATGATTGCGCGGGATGTATGTTGGGTTGCTCGAGCGCATCAATGCCACCCGTTCGGCCGGCGATAAGGGTTCGGACTCGCCACGCGACCGCCATTCGCTCAGCCACTCGTTCAACGCGGAAGGCATCGGCTTATCGGGGTCAACCAGGCAGGTTTCCAGCGCTTTAAAGGTTTGAGTAAAGTCCATCGCGTCGCGATGCATGAGAGACAGCAACCGCTCCACCAGGGCCCCGTCCATCGTTTGTTCTGTGGTGAGGCCTAGTTTCGATCGCATGCCGGCCAACCACCGCTCCTCGAACCGGACGCTGAAGGCATTGACCGTTTCCGTGGCGAGCGCCACCGCACGATCCAAGTCGGTATCGATCAGCGGCAACAGCGTCTCGGCGAAACGCGCCATGTTCCACTGCGCAATCGGCGCCTGGTTGGAATACGCGTAACGGCCATTGCGATCGATGGAACTGAACACGGCGTTCGGATCATAGGCATCGAGAAAGGCACAAGGCCCAAAATCGATGGTCTCGCCCGACACCGTCGTGTTATCGGTGTTCATCACGCCGTGAATGAAACCCACCTGCAGCCAGCGGGCCACCAGCGCTGCCTGGCGCTGCACCACCGTGGCCAGCAATTCAAGATAAGGATTGGCAGCGCCGGCAAGATCCGGATAGTGCCGCCCGATCACGAAATCCGCCAAGATCCGGATCGCCTCGGTGTCGCCGCGCGCCGCAAAATACTGAAACGTACCCACGCGCACGTGACTGGCCGCCGTTCGCGTCAGGATGGCACCGGGTACCGGACCTTCGCGAAACACCGTCTCACCGGTGATGACGGCTGCGAGGGTACGCGTTGAGGGAATACCCAGCGCCGTCATGGCCTCGCTGACAATGTATTCCCGCAGCACCGGCCCCAAGGCGGCGCGCCCATCACCACCGCGTGAATACGGGGTCCTGCCCGCACCCTTCAGGTGGATATCCTGAAGGTGCCGATGTCCATCGCACGCCTCGCCGAGCAGGATGGCGCGCCCGTCGCCCAATTGCGGCACGAAATGTCCGAACTGCTGCCCCGCATACACCATGGCGAGCGGCTGACTGCCGGGCAACAGTTCATTGCCGCTAAAAATCCGCGCCAGGCGGCCGCCGTCACTCGAGCGCAGCTCTAATTGCAGTTGTTCAGCCAGGGCGCTGTTGAACTTGATCAGCTGTGGCGCGGCGACCGGGGTGGGTTCGACGCGGGAGAAAAAGCGCGCGGGCAGCTGCGCGTAGGCGTGTTGCAACATGCGCCCATGGTATCAAGTCAGCGTCGGCGCATTTGCCTCCAAGCGCTGCTCAGCAACACTCTCGAATACAGCATGTGAAATCCCTTCAAAAAATCGAAGGCGCCACCCTGGCGCCGCTGTCCGGCCGGATTGGCCCGCGCTGCCACCGCCGAGCCAAATTGCAGCAACGCGCCCTCTCCGCCGACGGTCATCACGCGAAACCACGACCGCGTGCGCTCGAAGCGGTCGCACATCAACAGCTGACTCGCGGTGCGCTCACCCACGTACCAGAGTGAAAATCGCGACGCCGAACCATTGGCCACGGCGCGCGCGTCGGCGTCGGTGGAAGGAGACCGCGCGAAAACGCCGAGAATCCAGCGCTCCAATCGAAACACCGGCGAGGTATAAAACGCGAACACGAATTCCTCAAGATTGGCTTTTCGCGGAATCATCAGTGAAAAGCAGTCGCCGTAATGTCCCCATTCTTCGGGACGTGCGCCACCGCGAAAGGTTTTTAAGAGGGCATTATCGGGCAAGCTCTCTTGAATGACTGCGGGCATACGCGATGCACTCGGAAATGGCGGCGAAGACGAAATCGTACCCTGATGGCCAGCGGCTGGCACGAGGACCGGACACATTCAATATATGAATGCCCTTAACTTGCGCGAATTCCGCGATTTTGGCTGCGGCCACGGTCGGATCGGTGATCTCACGGGCATCGATCAGCAAGTAGGGACGCATTTCCAAGGCGCAGAGGTTTCGTGTCAGCCGGGCACCGCCGCTGAGCGTCTCAAAATAGAAAATGACCGTCCCGCCGCTGTCAGCGACATTGAGGCGGGTCCTTTGCCGGGTGCCGCCCTTCGGCAAGGCGACCAAAGGGTAGCGCTCAGGGATGATGCCATCCTCGGCACTGCGGTCGCCGGGCGCCCAACCGCCGCAGGGGAAGTCGGCCGCCAGCGCAGCATCCAACGCGGCGCGATCGACGCCGGTTTCTCCTCCCGAGACGATTTTCGTAATGGCCATGGATATCACAAGAATAGCGGCCTAAACCGCCGACTACGCCCATCTAGCGCACAGATTGCACATCGCGCCAATCGGGTGGAATCGCATTTAGCCCCACGGTCAGTCGCGCCGCTTCGGGCCCCACTTCAAGGTACGCATTTTCTGGGTGTCGCCCGTCGCCTGGCGCAACTGGCTCTCGCGCCGGATCAGCGGCGTTGCGTCGCGGGGATTGAGAATCGCCCAGCGCCACTCGCTCAACTGGTGTTTGAGCAGCGGCAGCAGTGATTGTTCTGACAGGGATTCGACTCCATTTGGCAGACTCAGGCGGCAGTACAGATCGAAATACTCGGCATACAGCTCCTCGTAGTGCTGCAAGGGGTCGAGGAACTCAGGATCGCGCACCACTTCGGCTCCCACGTGGTGGGTGCATAAGAAACTGCAGGTTTTGCGAACGTAGGCGCCGTGCGCGGCAACCATGGCAAAGGTATAGCCGCGGTTCGGATAGAAGTGATGAATGAGTCGGTTGCGATCCTCGCCGCGCACCGCTTTTTTCTTGAGGTGCTCGAACAAGGCTTTGCCGTGAATCAGGCTGATGGTGGTTTGCTTCAACACGCTGACTTGGTTTCGAAGCGCGGAGTAGTCGGCGACACCGCGCATCAGTTGCGCGTGCTCATTTTCCCAGCGATGAAAAGCGTCAGGTGTCTCGACGATTCGCATCGCCACCATTTGCTCAACTGCATCCTCGCCGTGCAAGGCGCTTTCCACACGATCGGTGGACTCACGCATCAATCCGGCAAAGGTCAAACCGTCCCGCTTCACCCCAATTATCCTCTCCCTGGCGAACGTAGGCGTTCACCGGCAGCTTATTTCTACACTCGGTATATCATGGTTTTTTGACAGGATTGGTCGAAATTTGATCACAAACAGATTGCAGCCGCGCAAGTCACTTGCACACATCGTCGTATACAACTGAAAACTAATGACTATTGCTTTAAACGCGTTGGCAGCTATTTTGATTGTGGCAGGGCTGCTTTGCGCCATCCTTCCCGCGGTTCCGGGCATTCCCATCATCTTCGCGGGCATTTGGCTGCTGGCCGGCGTCGACGGTTATCAACACCTCGGTAAGGGTTGGCTGATCGGCATCGCGGTGGTGGGCGCCGTCGGAATCGTCATGGATCTGTTAGCGGGGGTGCTCGGCGCGAAACGCGTCGGTGCCAGTCGGCGCGCGTTGTGGGGCGCGTTCATCGGGACCCTCATCGGACTTTTTCTGGGACTTCCGGGCCTTCTGCTGGGGCCATTCGTGGGCGCCGTGCTCGGCGAATTATCCGCCGGCAACAGTCCGCTGCGCTCGACGCATGTGGGCGTCGGCACTTGGATCGGATTGATTTTCGGCACGCTGATGAAAGTCGTTGCCTCGATCACCATGGTTGCCCTAGCCGGGGCGGGCTGGTGGTGGAACCGCGTGGGCTAAGGCAGTGTTTTTTCCTGATTCGCCGCTCTCAGCGCCAAGCCGATTAACACCAGCGCCGCCGCAACCTTCAACGACAGATAAATAATTTCCATGGCCGCCATGATAGGCAAGCGGCCGTGAAAACGGCGCAGTGAATCAAGGCCGCGCCGCAAACAAACTGTAAAAACCCAGTTTGAGCCGCTACCATGCGGCTCCGGAGGTCTGTTGAACTCATCGGTCAATCAAAACGAGCACTTGCTGTTCATGACGCTGTTGCAGCTCATCGTCATGGTGGGCGCGGCGCGGTACATGCACACGCTGTTCCGTCGCCTGGGGCAACCTGGCGTGGTAGGCGAAATCTTCGCCGGTTTGGTGCTTGGCCCATCCCTGCTCGGCCATTTTTTTCCGCAAGCCTCGCTGGCGCTATTCGGGGCCAAGGCCTCGCCGGCCATCACCATCATCAGTCAGATCGGCCTCATTTTGCTGATGTTTCAGATTGGCATGGATTTCGAATTCGGCCACTTGTCGAATGCGCGAAATCGACGCGCCGCCGCGTCAGTGACCCTCGTGTCCGTTGTGGTTCCTGCACTGATCGGCGTGGCGATTGGCTATTTCTCGGCGCCGATCTTGGCGCCCGCCATCGATCCGGCCCGTTATAGCTTGTTCATTGGCTTAGGTTTGGCCATCACGGCGGTCCCCATTCTCGGCCGTATCCTGCGCCAGTACGGACTGACTCATACCGAGATTGGCGTGGTCGCCATTTGCGCCGCTGCCATCAATGACGTCATCGGTTGGCTGCTGCTCTCGGTACTCTCGGCTTATGCGGCGGCGCAACTGTCCGGCACGCACATCTTGTGGCAACTCGGCGGCTTACTGGCGTTCCTGGCGATCTTGTGGTTCGTGCTGCGGCCGGCGGTCGAGAAACTGCTGGCGCGCTTCAGCGTCATTCACGGCGAAATGAATCCGAATCTCATGGCGATTGTGGTGTGCCTGATATTCGTTCTGGGGTTGTGCACCTACCAACTCGGGATTTTTGCCATATTTGGCGGCTTCGCCGGCGGCCTGTTGTTCCATCGCAATAAGGCGTTTGTCGATGCCTGGCGGCGCCAGGTCGGCTCCTTTGTGCTGGTATTTTTCCTGCCGGTGTTCTTCACCTACACGGGCCTGCGCACCAACGTGTTGGGCCTATCCAGCGTCTCAGACTGGCAATGGCTGACCATCATTCTCGCCGGCGCCATCCTCGGAAAAATAGTGCCGGTGTATCTCGCCGGCCGGGTGTGCGGCTTCAATCGCAATGAGTCCTCCATCTTGGGCGTACTGATGAACACACGCGCTTTGATGGAACTCATCGTCATCAACATTGGTTTCGATCTGGGCCTCATCCCGCAAAACGTATTCACCATGCTGGTGATCATGGCGGTGTTGACCACGCTCATGGCCGGCCCGTTGTTGAAGCGCTTACTGGCGAAGGCTGGCCATCCCATCCCGATCGGGCTTGAGGCTTAAGCAATTTTAAGCGGCTAGCTGCAGCTTCCTGGCAGCGAGGCAATCCAATCGCGAATCAGCGCCACGCCTTCGGTATGCGTGGTGGTGCGCCCTTGTTCCGGCATCATGACGCCGGGTTCGTGCGACTGCATGCGATACGGCAAGATGGAGTCGTCTGGTTTGCCAGGGACGATGTCGAAGAAATGATCGCCTGTGCCGCGCCCGGCCGCCACCGGAGGCTTGCACAACCCCAGGAAGCGATCGTTGCCGCTGGATACGGTGAGGTCGAGCGCCGTGGTATTGGCCGGTCCCTTGGCGTTGTGGCAGTGACCACAATTGATGTCGAGGTAAGCCCGCGCGCGCGCGTCCAGGGGCTCGGCAGCATTGCGCCAATTGGCGTTCTTGGGCAACTCGACTCGATCCGGCAAGCCGTTGAGATAACCCACCTTCACCAGATGCGCCAATTCGTTCTGGATGCCGGCCGCGTACGGATAGTCGCGGTTGAGATGGCGCGCCTTGAGTCCAATCGGCGCGATCTTTTTAGTGGCTAGATCGAGCACATGGCATCCCGCGCATTGGTTCTCATTGGGGACCACGTAGTTAAACGCTTCGTGCGTGCCATCATCCGCCACCAACTCAAGCGGCTGCACGTCGCCGGTGCGCGCCAATTCGGCCTCGGTTTGATCCGCATTCCACACATACGGAAATGCTTCCCAGCCCTGCTCGCGCCGCACCAGCAACCGGGTCTCAATCAAATGCACTTTGGATAAGTTGAGCCCGCTTTCACCGCCTGGCGTTGGCGAAAACTCGGTCGACTGATCGTAAGTGCGCGCCACCGATTTGCCATCGTGTTTCACGGCCGGCAGCGGATAGTAAAAAGTCTTGCTGACGATGGTGCCGACCGGGAAATCGAAGCTGGCATCGCTCGCATAGGTCGCGGAAGTCCCTGGCGGCATCCACACGGTGCGCAGTTTATGGGCGTAGTCGCTGAACAGCGGTGTGTTCAAATCATAAGGCACGACGCCGGTGTTGAGCTTAAGTTCGCCGCCGCTGACTTCAAGCACCCGCCAGTCGCTGAGCTTCGGCGGCTTGCCGCGCGGGAAATAATGCACCTGCGCGGGCGGATGTCCGCAGGCGACCAAGGCGCACACGGCAATGGCCGCCCACGCCGCCCATCGAGATGGTAGACGTAGGCGCACTATGAGGTGTGCGGCAACTCGACGGCGGCTAACTTCGGCAGGTCGCAGTTGAAGAAGGCCTTATCGACCTTGGGATTCTTGTACTTGTTAGGGCCATCCGCATTCAACACCTCGACGTCGCCGTTCGCCACGCAGATGCGCTCGCCGGCCGGCGGCACTCCATTCACCAGATTCTTCGAATCCACGTAGCCATCCCACAACACGTCGGGGAAACGTCCATTGATTCCAAACAGCGCCGTCTTCAAGGTTTTCAGCTCGAGTCCATCCGGCGAGTCGCCACCGCCTTTGAAGCGGTTGCCGTAGACGAATATGGCTCGTGGGTAGGGATCGTATTTAGGGTCGACGCCTTCGGTGTTGTAGTAGTTGGTGGAGAAGTAACTGGAGATGATCAGGTTCGCCGTCTTGTTGCTGGCGATGTCGTTGTCGAATATCTCCACTTTCGGATTTGAGTTCACCACGATGCCCGAGCCCGCCGGCACACTCGCGACTGCCGCGCCTTTGGCGGCGAAGTTCGACAAGTTGTTCTCATAGGACCTGTTTTTGAACACCCGCGTCGAGTGGCCGGGCTGCGACAGGTTCGGCATGTTGAACACCAAAATGCCGCCGGTGTTTCCTGTGGCCGTATTCTCGTACACATCGGCGTCAATGGTATTTTCGATCTCGATGCCGGCCACGTTTTTCTCGGCCCGATTGCGGCGCACGATGACGTTTTGTGATTGGCCGACATAGATGCCGGCATCGGAGGCGCCGATGGATGAGGAGTCCTCGATCAACACGTTCTTGCTCTTGACCGGATAGATGCCGTAAGCGCCGTTGGTGGTCTTAGGTCCGCCGGTCCATTCGACCCGCACATCGCGGATCACGATATTTTCGCCGTCGTTGATCTTCAGGCCATCGCCTTTGCTGTCTTCGATCGCCAAGTGCTCAATGGTGAAATCGCTGGCATACACCAACATGCCCTCGGGTCCGGAAATCTCATTCTTGAACGACAGAATGCTTTTACCCGAACCCTCGCCGCGGATGGTGACGCCATTGGCACGCAGGGTGAGTACCCGGTCGAGCGCATGCCGTCCCGCGGGAATCTCGATGACGCTGCCGGGCTTCGCGTCGAGGAAGGCTTCTTGAAGCTTGCGCTGGTAGTTGATGTCATCGGCGGTCAGTCCATTCTGCGTTGGGCTGCTGCAGGCGGCGATGGCGCCGCATAAAACCACGACGGCGATTTTGTTCATGCTGTCCCCTGATCGCTTAATTTTCGTCGACGAAATCATAGCGCAGCCCCTGATATATGAAAAACCGCCCCCGCGGCTTACAAAATATCGAACACCGCATCGCGACTGCCGATTTGTCCCTGCTGATCGGCAATGAGCATCACCAAGTGATGGTGACCGCGCGGCAACTGTGCCCCGGCCACATGCAAGCCCTCGGCGGAAATCACGACATGGTCGGTGATGCGCTTGGTGATATCCACGGTGACGAATCCCACATAGCACACCCGGAAAGTGTCCGGCTTGATGGCCGCGCTGGCCGCGGGCTGAAACTGCAAATCGATATCCACCGGCGCGGACAGTGGCTTGCCCAATGTCGGCGTGACGATTTTAATCTGCGGAATCGAGTTACCCTGGGTCACCGTACCTGGGATGTCGTGGCAGCTGGGCACCCCCGGCGCATGCACGTCCCGAGTGCTGTAGGCCGCCTTGTCATTGTCATTGTGCGCATTCCAAGCAGCCGCTTCGCTGGCGCTGAACAATTCGAACGTGCCTTGAGCGGGCGGCGCCGCCTGGCTCGATAGGCACAGCAATGTGAGCAGTGCCACCATCGTTGATCCACAGATCGGCCGATCCATCTGCCCTCTCCCGTGTCGCTGCGTATGCCCCATGCGCATGGTAGCCCGAATTGAACGTAGGATGACCCTGACCCGCATTGGCTCGCCGGCGGTGTTCTCGGGCGCCTACCGGACCCCTATGCTCCACAGACTTTTTATATGGAGCACGGCATGAATTCCACCTCGGATCCCAGAACGAAATATCCCAAACCGCCCTTTGTCGAACAGCATCAACCCTGGCCTGGCCTCGCGTCAAAAATGCAGCCGCCGCCCGATCATGGTGAAAAGAGCTATCGCGGGTCGGGGCGGCTGAAGGGCCGCAAAGCCCTGATCACCGGCGGAGATTCCGGCATGGGTCGTGCCGCGGCCATCGCCTATGCGCGAGAAGGCGCCGATGTGGCCATCAACTACCATCCGGACGAGCAGCCGGACGCCGATGAAGTGGTTGCGCTGATCCGGGAGGCGGGTCAAAAAGCCTACGCCATTCCCGGCGATATCCGTGTGGAGTCATTCTGTGAGGAGCTGGTTGCTCGCGCCGTCAAGCAACTGGGAGGCCTCGACATTCTGGTCAGCAACGCCGGACGCCAGCAAGCGCACAAATCGATCCTCGACCTGTCGAGTGAGGATTTCGACGCAACCATTAAGACCAACATCTATGCACCCTTCTGGATCATCAAGGCGGCGCTGCCGTCGCTGGCGCCGGGATCTTGCATTATTGCAACGACCTCCGAGCAGGCCTATGACCCGACGCCGGAGCTGTACGACTACGCGCAGACCAAGGCGGCGACCATGAATTTTGTCAAATCGCTGGCCAAGCAATTTGCACCCAAAGGAATCCGGGTCAATGGCGTCGCCCCGGGTCCGGTATGGACTCCGCTGCAGGTGAGCGGCGGCGCATTCCCGGAAAAGCAAAAAACGTTCGGCGGTCAGACTCCCTTCGGGCGACCGGGCATGCCGGCCGAGCTTGCGGGAATCTATGTGTTGCTGGCCGACCCTCAAGCGAGCTTCGCGACCGGGCAAATATATGGATCCTCCGGAGGCGCCGGACAGCCCTGATGACGGGTTAGCACATCGGGATTATGTGATTCATGCCCTCACGAACCGGGCAATGAAGTGCTCAAGATTGACGCATTCATGGCCCGCGCAATCCTGACCGTCAATGATTCCTTTGAGCATGGATAAATCGGAACTTGCAGAATTGGTATCGATGCTCGGCGTCATTGCCTCGCAGATTCAATCGGCCATGCACGAAACCGACGCTCCCGCGAACACCTTGGTGGAAACTGCGGACACGATGGCCAAGGCCACGCAGACCGTCGCGACCTGTATATTCGACTTTTCCGGTTCCCCCGCTCGGGTCTTCAAGGATCTGATGGTGCTGCACGATGAGTTGCATAACCGGGCCGGCCAGGCAGCGACTGCCATTCAATTTCACGATCGGCTGGTGCAATGCCTGACCCATGTCTGCTCCAACCTCACTTACCTGGCCGAGTTCCTGGCAAGCGGCCCCCAGCCGAAAGCGCCGACCGATTGGGCGCAGTTGCGCGACCGGGTACGGGGCACGCACAGCATGGAAGAGGAGCGCAGCTTATTCGAGCAGCTGCACCGCGCGAGTTCACGATTGGAGCAGCAACGGGCCGTCGAAGAACATCGCGGGGTGCTGGGGGCCGGCGGTAAAGTAGAGCTGTTTTGACACCGCAAGAACTGGTCGCGAACATCGACAGCCTGGCCACCCTGCCCGAGGTTGCCTTGCGCATCGCCCGGCTGGTCGAGGATCCGAAATCATCGGCCAAGGACATCGGCCGCGAAATCGCCAACGACGCAGCCCTGACCGGTCGCTTGCTGCGTATTGCGAATAGCCCTGCGTTTGGCCAGCACGGAAAAATCGCAACCATCAGCCGCGCCATCGCCGTGTTGGGGGTACGTCAGGTGCGTGATCTGACCGTCGGCTTGACCGCGGTGCATACATTCGATGGCATCAGCAACGAGTTGATCGCCATGGAATCCTTCTGGCGTCACAGCGTGTTGTGCGCCGTGGCTGCCGGCCAGATCGCTGCGCGCCGTCACTGCGGCGGCGGTGAATCGCCGTTTATCGCGGGACTGTTGCATGACATCGGACAGCTGGTGTTATTCAGCCGCGCGCCGCAAAGCGCCCGCGAGGCCTTGCTCATGTCGGTGGATGCCACCGATGACTTGCCGCTGTACGCGTGTGAACAAGCGGTACTGGGATTCGACCACGGGGCCATCGGCGTCGCCTTGGCTCAAAGCTGGGGTCTGCCGCAATCCTTGCAAGACTGCATTCAATTTCATCACGAGCCGGCGCGCACGGGCGGGCATGTGATCGATGTGGCCACCATCCACATTGCCAATAGCATCGCCGTCATGGCGGAGATCGACAGCCCAGATCCGCTCGATGCGCCGCCGCTGGCGCCCGAGGCGTTGCGCGCCCTTCACTTGGGCGCCAAGGATCTGCCCGGCATCGCCTCACTGACGCAGTCCGCCGCCACGGAAATCTTGCCCCTGTTGCTCGCCGCCTAAACACGGCGCGTCATCCTGCAACTGTGACCCGGTCGGCGGGATTATTTCTCTCCCAGGTCCGATGCTTCACTGCATAACGCACGTTTAAGTTAAGTGCGTCGAGGCGGATTGCGTGGCAAAAAGAATACTGACAGTCGATGACTCGGCATCCATGCGGCAAATGGCATTACTGACCCTGCAAAGCGCGGGTTACGAAGTCATTCAGGCCTGCGACGGTGTCGAGGCGCTCGACTTGGCGCGGGAAACCACGGTGGATCTGGTCCTCACGGACGTTCACATGCCGAGAATGGACGGCATCACCTTGGTCAGGGAGCTTCGGGCTCTGCCCGCTTACAAATTCGTCCCCATGCTCATCCTCACCACTGAATCCAGCCAGGAGAAGAAAATGCAGGGCAAGGCGGCCGGCGCCACCGGTTGGCTGGTCAAACCTTTCGTACCGCCCCAGTTGATCGCAACTGTGGCGCGGGTGATCTGACGCCAATGACGCTGGAACTGGACATGGCGGAAATCGCCAAGGTCTTTTTTCAAGAATGCCGCGAGGGGCTCGACGTCATGGAGGCGGGACTGCTGCATCTGGAGGCGTGTGCCGATTTGGAGAACATCAACACCATCTTTCGAGCGGCGCACTCCATCAAAGGCGGCGCGGCCACGTTCGGGTTTACCGCAGTCGCACAATTCACGCATGGGGTTGAAACCCTGCTCGATGAAATGCGCAACGGCGTGCGCCCCGTGACCGACGAAGGGGTGCAGGTGCTGTTGAAGTCCTGCGACTGTTTGCGGGACATGATGGAGAGCACTGAACTTAAGCGGCCACTCGATGAATTGAAGATCGCCGGTGCCAATCACGAACTCAATCGCATCCTCGGCCAGGCCATCAGCACCGCCGCTACACCTGCGGCCGCGATGCCGGTCGCTGTGGCCCTCGTGAGCGAAGAGATCGCAGGCTGGACCATCGAGTTTGAACCGGTGGCTGACCTGCTGCGGCTGCGCAACGAGCCAACCCGCATGTTTGCCGAGTTACAGCGGCTCGGTGACATCCGCACGCACGCGCACGTCAGGACACTGCCGGACCTCGAGCAACTCGATCCCGCAAGCTGCTATCTGTCGTGGACCATTGAGCTCGACGGCAGCATCGCTCAGGGCCAGCTCAACGACATATTCGACTGGGTCGACCCTCGCTGCAAACTGCAATTCATGCCGCGCCTCAAGGTCCCTGAGGCTGTAGTGGCTTTTGCCAAGCCACCGACTTTAAGCGCCCCGGCTCAAAAATCCGGCGGCGATGCGGGGTCCATTCGCGTGGCGACCGAGAAACTCGACTCCATCATCAACCTGGTCGGCGAGCTGCTGATTACTCAATCGATGCTGTCTGGCTTCGCCGATGGCATCAAGCCCAGCGAGTTGAGCCGA
This sequence comes from uncultured Steroidobacteraceae bacterium, assembly GCA_964657675.1. GTDB lineage: Bacteria > Pseudomonadota > Gammaproteobacteria > Steroidobacterales > Steroidobacteraceae > Bog-1198. The sequence continues at coordinate 40,891 of CAZZWE010000006.1, read as the reverse complement.
CTGAGACAGGGGCTGTCGCAGTTGTCGCGCAATACGCGGCAATTGCAGGAAAGCGTCATGCAAATCCGCATGCTGCCCATCGGTTTTGCCTTCAATCGCTTTCCGCGCCTAGTCCATGACCTGTCGCGCAAGCTCGGCAAACAAGTGGAGTTGAAGTTGCAGGGCGAGTCCACCGAACTCGACAAGACCGTATTGGAGAAAATCGGCGATCCGCTGGTTCACTTGGTACGCAACGCGCTGGATCATGGATTGGAGACGCCCGAACGCCGCATCGCCGCCGGGAAAAGCGCCACCGGCACCCTCGAACTGGGGGCCTTCCATGAAAGCGGCAACATCATCATCGAGGTTAGGGACGATGGCGCCGGCCTGAACAAATCCAGGATTTTGCAGAAGGCCAAAGATCGTGGTCTGGTGGCCGCCGATCAAGAACTCACCGATGAACAAATCGATAATTTGATTTTCCTGCCGGGATTCTCCACCGCCGAACATATCAGCGATGTGTCCGGCCGCGGGGTCGGGATGGATGTCGTCCGGCGTAACATCAATGATCTCGGCGGCCAAGTGCAAATTTTTTCCAGGGAAGGCAGCGGCAGCACCATCCGCATTCGTCTGCCCCTGACCCTGGCCATCCTCGACGGTCAACTGGTGCGGGTGGGCAAAGAGGTGTTCATCATCTCTCTGCTGGCGATACTGGAAACCATCCAAATCGATCCGCAGCGGATCAGCCACCTGGCCGGACGGACCGCGCTGTATCACCTACGGGATGAGTATGTCCCCATCGTCAAGTTGCGCGAGCAATTCGCTGTCGAGGTTGATGCGCGCGATTCGAAGGAAGGATTGCTGGTCATCGTCGAGGCGGACGGCAAACGCATCGGTCTTCTGGTCGATGACTTATTGGCTCAACAGCAAGTGGTCATCAAGAGTCTGGAGACCAATTACAACGCCGTATCGGAAATCGCGGGAGCCACCATCTTGGGCGATGGCACGGTCGCGCTCATCATCGATGTGCCTGACCTGATCCGATCTTCTACGCAACGCAACGGCGGCCCAGTCACGGCTCACGCCGCTTAAGGTCTTGCGGATGCCCATGAAAAACACTGCAACGCAATCGGACAGCGAACAGTACCTCACCTTCATGCTGGCCGGCGAAGAGTACGGCGTCGCGATCTTGCAGGTCCAGGAAATCAAGGGCTGGGATAAAGTGACTCGCATTCCTCATACGCCGGAGTACGTCTTGGGCGTGATCAACTTGCGCGGCGCAGTGGTTCCCATCTTGGATCTACGCCGGCGGCTGGGATTGGGCCGCATTGAATTTGGACCGACCACCGTGGTCATCGTGGTTCGTGTCAACCGCGGCGATGCGGAACGTACGGTGGGCATGGTGGTGGACGCCGTGTCGGAGGTTTACAACATCGGATCCGCCGAGACCAAGGCACCCCCCGATGTCTGCGGCAACGTCAATACCGTGTTCGTCAAAGCCCTCGCCACCGTCCAAGACCGCATGCTCATCTTGCTCGACATGGACCGTCTGATTGGAGAGAGCATCGCCAAGCAGGCGCTGTCGGGAGCCGCTGCGTGAATAATTCCTTAGTCGCGCCCCCTGTCGAAGTCATCGAACTCGCGCCACAGCTGACCATCGCTCAAGTCGACGCCTTGCATCAGGATCTCAAGCGGCACGTGGCCGCGGGTCATGCGTTGATGTTTGACGGCGCGCAGGTCGAACAGGTCGATACGGCCGTGCTGCAGCTATTGGTCAGCGCCTGGCGCACCTGCGAGCAACGCGGCACGGCGTGCCGCTGGACGGTGGCGTCTGAGGCGTTGCAGCGCGCCGCGGCGCTGATCGGCGTCGCCGAGCTGCTGAAGTTTCCGGCTGCTTGACCGC
>CAZZWE010000006.1:27919-38909 GCA_964657675.1 uncultured Steroidobacteraceae bacterium | reverse complement strand
TCTCACCTCGTTTTTTCGGGAAAACCATCACTTCGAGCAGCTGGCGGCCGAAATATTTCCACAGATTGAGGCCAGTCGCGCCGCCACACGGCGGATGCGGCTGTGGTCCGCCGGATGCTCGACCGGCGAGGAGCCCTATTCAATCGCCATGGTGATGCGCGAAGCCCTCACGCACCTGCGCGGTTGGGACACCAAGCTGCTGGCCACGGACATCGATTCCAAAGTGGTGGAAACCGCCGCGGCCGGCATCTACGCCCAAGATCGTTTCAAGGGAATACCACCCCAGCGGGTCCAACGGTGGTTCTCGCCGCTGCCCGGGCATCCGCATTTGAGCGAAGCCTCCTCCGAGCTCAAAAGTCTGATCACGTTCAAGCAGCTGAACCTGTTCACTCCATGGCCGATGAAAGGCCCCTTCGATGTGATCTTTTGCCGCAATGTGGTGATCTACTTCGACAAGGAAACCCAACGGGGCTTGTTCGAGCGCATGGCGGAACTGCAGGAACCGGGTGCCTGGCTCATCATTGGTCATTCCGAGAGCCTGTTCAACATCACCGACCGCTATAAGCTGGTGAGCCGCACCGTGTATCGGAGAATCGAGTGACAGTGTCAGGCGCCTTGCGAAGCGCTGCCATCGAACCCGCCCTGCCCCCGGCCTTACCCCAGTTCTCTCACATTCGCCGCAGCTGGGATGCGCAGTTGGGTTCCAGCGTGGCCAAGCTGTTGCCCGGCGAGTACTACGTCACCCGCCACGACGAATTGATCTTCACCACGCTTGGCTCCTGCATCTCCGCCTGCGTGCGCGACGTGCGACTGGGCGTCGGCGGCATGAATCACTTCATGCTGCCATTGTCGAACGACACCGGCCCTGGCAGCTGGGGTGATGATCAAGTGAGCTCGGCGACCCGTTACGGCAATGTGGCCATGGAGCGGCTGATCAATGACATTCTCAAGTTGGGCGGGCAGCGCAGCAATCTGGAATTCAAACTGATGGGCGGTGCAAAAGTTCTCGATATGGCGCTCGACGTGGGCGCCGGAAATGTCAATTTCATTCGGCAGTTCTTGAAGATCGAGGGATTTCACATCGCTGCCGAAGACTTGGGCGATGTTTTCGCGCGGAAAGTTTACTACAGCCCGGCGAGCGGCAAAGTGCGCGCCAAACGTCTGACGGCCAATGTAAACCGCGCCGTATTCGAGCGCGAGCGTGCCAACGCGCCGACGCAAATCGAATCAGGCTCAGTGGAATTGTTCTGACCCGATACTCATGGAGCAGCCTATGAAAATTCTGATCGTCGATGACTCCGTTGCAATGCGGATGATCGTCAAGAAGACCCTTCGCCTGGCGGGATTTGAAGGTCACGACATCTCCGAAGCCGACGACGGCGCAAAAGCCTTGGCCGCGATCAAAGCCGCAAAGCCGGACCTGGTGTTGTCCGACTGGAACATGCCGAACATGACCGGCTTGCAGCTGCTCGAAGCGCTGGGCAGCGACGGCGTCAAGGTGACCTTTGGATTCATCACCACCGAAGCGACTCCGGAGATGCGCACCAAGGCATTGGGTGCCGGGGCTAAATTCCTGATCTCCAAACCCTTCACACCCGAATCCTTCAAAGAAAACCTAAGCGCGCATATACGCTGATGTCCAATCCCTACCCATTGCCGGATGTCGCCAAGGTCATCGAGATCCTAGGGTTGCTGTTCGACGGACTGGACGTCAAGCTCGGCGGCAGCTTTGACCAAACGCCCGCCGGCGGCGCGTGGTTCGGCGTGTTCGTCGCCGACAGTGGAGAACCGGTGGCCCTGTGCGGCGCGGATGTGACTCTGGCCGCCGGTTTTGGCGCCGCTTTTTCCATGCTGCCGGCGAACGCTGCCAAGGAAGCCGCCAAGGCTCGCGAACTCACTCCGGTCATGACGGACAACGTCCGGGAGATCATGAACATTTGCACTCGGCTGGTCATGGACAACAGCTCCGCGCATTTGAAGCTGGATCAAATTTATCCGGTGAAGACACTGCCGCCAACGGCTGCGGCCTTGTTGGGAGCGGCCGCGCGGCGGCGCGAGTTTCAGCTACAGATGCCTAAATACGGCGGCGGTGTTTTGACACTGGTCACGGCGTAACAACGCGCGATCGCAACCTGCCTGAGAGACTGTTTTAGAGCTTTACCACGCTGGCCAGCATCACCAGCACAATCAAATTGACGAATGTGGCGATGATGATGTTGGCGATTGCGACCGCGAGGGCGTAGACGATGGCGCCACCCCACGTCGCGCCGTAAAAACGGCGGATGGCAAAAAACCAATAGATCGGGAGCGTGAGGCCAATAAAGTTCAGACGCAGGGCTTCGGTAGCGCGACTCACCGAACCGCGCCCGGCAATTAACGTCACCACATCCAGGACAATCGCCAATAGAAGCGTGAACGTCGCCACATTGAGCGACAACGTCAAATGTTCCAAATATCGCCGCCGGTATTTGCGCAGGATGAGCGCCTGCGCCACTGCCACTAAAAAGAAAATGGCCAACGTGCCCACTTCGGCGAACCAGTGAGTGAATTCTTCGATGTGGATCCGGTGAGTCAGATCTGCCGACTCCGCCGGCATCTCGCCGATCAGTTTGGCAGCCCAGCCCGTGGTGTCGTCGCGCTGCACACGATCGCTGAAGCTCAAAATATGTGTGCCGATACCGGACAAGAATCCCTGCAAGATAAATGCGACCAGGAAAAACCTTAAGGGATTCAGATACGGCTGACGGCAACCGCGGACGTACTCAGCCGCCAATTTGCCCGGCGCTGAAATCAGGGTGCGCAACGTAAGGCCGAGCTTGCCATCCCAATCAAGCACCTCGGTGGCGACGTGATGTAGAAAGTAGTGCTTCAAACTCGAGTCGGATTCGGACAAGAACTTCTCGCCGCACGTGGCGCAATACCGGCCCGCCGACTGCGCACCACAACTGGGACAAGACTGGGTAGTGGGCGGCAAAAAAGACATGTCGTTGATGGGTGGCTCCGGTGGTCTTGAGAATATCTTAATCGATCGCAGGCCGGCTGTTCTGCTTGCATCTGTACTGCATTTTATTGCCCCCGTCTGTATCTGTTATGCAATCTGATGAGGAGAATAATCTACTCATGAAAATCGCAAAGCCTCTTCTTCTGATCACCACCCCCATCGGCGTCATCGAGGGATTCTATGAATGTTACCGGCTGGCCGGTGGCCTGTTATTTCTCATGGTCGCCATGGTTGGCGTCATGGTAGTGGCCATGGCTTCGGTGATCAGCACCATTCGCCGCGAGGAACGCCAGTCCGCCGCTAAGGATGAACCATGCAAGCTATAATCATCACCCTGCTATTGCTGATCGTGGCGAGCTTGGGTCACGCCTTGGCGTCCATGTCCTCCGGACCCGCGCGCTCCGAGCGCATGGCACAGGCGCTGACGGTGCGCATCAGCCTGTCAGTCGGTTTGTTCGCGTTGCTGCTGGCGGGCTACCATTTCGGCTGGATCACGCCGCATCACATACACTAGGGGGGAATGAAACTCTATCAGTCCGTCGCGCAGGAACTGAGCGTGATGATTCGCGGCGGCAGCCTCGCGACGGGCGATGCGCTGCCTTCGATCCGCCTGCTCAGCGAGCAACGCGGTGTCAGCGCTTCGACCATCTTGCGCGCTTATGAAAACCTGGAAGCCCAGGGGCTGATCGAATCCCGGCCGCGCTCTGGCTATTACGTACTGGGCCGGCGCAAAGCGCCCGCCGCACCCCGAACGTCTTCTCCCAAGACGGGCTCGACCCGGCTCGATGTCAGCGACTTGGTATTTGAAACTCTCGAGGCCTCCCGTGACCGTCGCGTCGTGCCATTGGGTTCAGCCTTCCCCAGTCCGACTTTATTTCCTTGGGCGAAGCTGGCCCGATACTTGGGCAGCAGTGCGCGCCACATGGACCCGTGGCAAACCGTGGAAGGCTTACCGCCTGGAAGCCTGGAACTTCGCCGGCAGATCGCCCGGCGTTATCTGCGGCTCGGCATGACGATAGACGTCGATCAAATCGTGATCACCGCGGGCGCGCTGGAAGCATTGAATCTTTCGCTGCAAACGGTGGCTGGCAAGGGCGACACCATTGCGATCGAATCCCCCACCTTCTATGGCTGCCTGCAGGCCGCCGAGCGCTTGGGGTTGCAAGTCATCGAGATTCCGACCCACCCTGAGTTTGGCGTCGATCTGCCGGCGCTGACCAAAGCCATTGACCGCCATCCCATCAAGGCTTGCTGGTTCATGACGACGCTGCATCATCCCACGGGCGCAACCATGCCCGCGGAACGCAAACGCGAGTTGGTGCGGCTGCTGGCCAGCCGTGAGATTGCTTTGATCGAGGACGATGCCTATGCGGAACTGCAATTTGCGAAGCACGCCGCACTGCCGGCCAAGGCATTCGACAAAAGCGGCTACGTCCTGCATTGCGGTTCCTTCAGCAAATCTCTGGCGCCTGGTTATCGTCTCGGCTGGGTTGCCGCCGGTCGTTTCACACGGGAACTGGCGCGGCGGAAAATGGAATCCTCGATCGCCACCAGCCTGCCCGTCCAGCAAGCCATCGCCGTCATGCTTCAGCGCGGCGGCTATGATTCGCATCTGACCGCACTGCGTCGGCAACTGGCCGCACAACAAGCCGCGGCGCTGGCATCGTTGCGGCGCCATCTGCCGTCCGGCTTCAGGGTGACCCGCCCCGCAGGCGGCTATTTCTTATGGGTCGAATGCGCACCGGCAGTCGATTCACTGGACGTGCATCGACGCGCGCTGGCGGCTGGGATTAGCCTCGCACCCGGTCCAATTTTCTCAGCACGGCAGCAATTCAGGAATTTTCTGCGCATCAACTGCGGTCATCCCTGGATCGCCAGCATGGATCAGGCGGTGCAACGCATCGGGGAAATTCTGCGGCGTTACTAGGACGCCTTGACGGAAAACAAGTCCTTGTACTGTCGCGGTTGCGAACGCAGGTATTGGTCCGGGGCGATGATGTGATCGCCGAAATGCGCGGCCGCGTGCCATGGCCAGCGCGGGTCGTAAAGAATTGCGCGCGCCAAGGCGATGCAATCGGCATCGCCGGTACTGATAATGGCTTCCGCCTGTTCGAATTCTGTGATGAGGCCAACGGCGACGACCGGGATTTTGACTGCGTGCTTTACTGCTCTGGCGAGCGGCACCTGATAATTCGGCCCCAGGGGAATCTGTTGCGTCGGCGTCAAGCCACCGCTCGATACGTGGATGGCGGCGCAGCCCCGTTGCTCCAACGCCAGGGACAACGACACCGTTTCCTCGATCGACCAGCCGCCGGGCGCCCAGTCGGTTCCCGACACGCGCACCGTGACCGGTTTGCCCGATGGAAATGCGCTGCGTACGGCCTCGAAAACCTCCAAGGGAAAACGCATGCGATTATCCAGGCAGCCGCCATAGGCATCGTCACGACGGTTCGCGAGCGGCGAGAGGAACTGGTGCAGCAAGTAGCCGTGTGCGCAATGAATTTGAATCGCATCCAACCCCAAGCGCTCGGCGCGCCGCGCGGCATCGGCAAACGCGCTGCGGATTCGTGCCATGGCTTCTGTATTCAGTTGCATGGGGGCGGATTGATTGGGCGCGAACGGGATGGCAGACGGCGCCACGGTCTGCCACCCGTTGGGTTCATCGGCGGGAATCTGCGCACCTCCCAGCCACGGCTTCTCGGTTGAGGACTTGCGTCCCGCATGGGCCAACTGAATGGCCACCGGGATCTTGGACCAACGGCGGATGGAATCTAAAACTCGGCCCATCGAGGCTTCGGATTCATCGGAATACAAGCCGACATCGCCGTACGTGATCCGTCCCAGGGCTTCCACGGCGCTGGCCTCGATGGTCAGCAGCGCGGCGCCGGATAAGGCCAGATGGCCGAGGTGAATCATATGCCAATCGGTCATGCATCCCTCGACGGCCGAGTATTGGCACATGGGCGCAATCACGATGCGATTGGCCAGTTCAAGACCGCCCACTTTCAAGGGCCTGAATAAATGGCTATGAGGCACTCTTCAACCTGTCGCTACCACTGGTAATCGATCGACAGCGCCAGTGTTTTTTGCGTGCGACTTTCCACGATTGGACTCTGCGCAGGCGTGCCTCGTATTTGGCTCACCGCCGCGTCGATATTGAGCAGCCAATGCGCGGTCACAAACTTCGTCGCGCTGAATCCCACGCCGACGTTGGCGGTGCCGGCATGAGGTATTTCGTATTCTGGGTGGCCGGATGCCAGCGATTGCGCCGGTGAAACGCCGTACATGGTTTGCAGATAATGATGGGTCGCCATCGTGATCGACGGTCCGGCGAACATGACAAAGGTCTGCGAACTGCCCGGCAGCGGCATATACACGCCGGCATCGCCCACAGCCCCCTGCGCACCGCCAATAAATTGCCGGCCATCGACATGCAAGATCAACGGAAACTTTTTCGACAGCACCCATGAGCCGTAGATCTTTGCCACCGGCGCGGCGCCGATATCGCCCATGCCATGCAAATTGGTCAGGTCATTTTCATCCTTACGCCCCAAATCGTAGGCCATGGCCACGCCGACCTGATAGTGATCGCCGCGCAGGAAGTTGTAGCCCAGCCCTTCGCCGGTCGATATGAATGCCACGTCTTTGTAGCGGAAGTTGATGACCGGTCCGCCTCGGGTGCGGTAGTCACGCGCGCCATCGTAAAGAGGCGCAGTGTCCGCCGCTACGCCCAAAATGGTTCTAAAGGTCGGCAGATCCGGTTGGAAAAGCCGCGCCAAGATGATGCCGCCCGAGTACTGCCACTCCTGCAGGGGCGACGGTGTTTGCGCCCAAGCATGGTGTGGCAAGCAAAAAAGGACACTCAACAGCGCGGCTGCTTTCAGTTTCTTTACAAAACTTTGCAACCGAACTCTCCACTACAAAGCAATAAGATGTCGGCCATCTCTCTAAATAACACTAATCATGGGCGTAAGTCTCCGTCAGAATGGCTGACAAATGCCTGGGGCAAGCGCCTACAGAGACTAATAACAGGAATGTCGGAAAATCACAGAGAACTGGGTCCAATCGCGCAACTATTTATTTATTGTCAGCCCGTTGCGCAGCGTCAAGTCACTCGCTCGGTACGAATATCCACAGCAGCAAGTACAGCAGCCCGCCCGCGCCGACGAAAAAGAACATCACCGCAAACAGCAGCCGCCACACCCAACCCTCAACGCCCGTTGCGCGTCCGAGTCCGCCACAAACGCCGCCAAACACTCGGTCTGAGCGGCTGCGGCGAAAGCCATTCACTGCCGCTACCGCCGGGTCGCTAACCGGCGGGTGCTGCCCACTGAGCAGCCGCTCTTTGGCTCGGACGAACTCCTCTTCGGTCAAAGTTCCTGCGGCACGCAGGTCCGCCAATTTGCTCAGTTCATCGCCTAACGTCATGACCGTCTCCTACAGGCATCGGTGGGAACAATACACTCGATGCCGCGAAAAGTTGCAAACCGCCGGGCCTGATCGACATGATGCGCAATGAGCAACACCCATGCAGCAGCCATCGCCGATCAGATCGAGGCCCACACACGGGCGCGCAAGACTTTCGAGCCTCTTACCATCGACGGTCGAATGCTCGACCTCGCCGAGGCCTATGCCGTCCAACATGAAATCGTTGCCCGCGCCCAAGCTCGCGGCGCCGGTTCCACCATTGGTTACAAAATCGGTTTGACCACGCGGTCGATGCAGGAATTCTGCGGCGTCTCGCAGCCGGTGTTGGGACGTATTTTGCGGCAGCGCGTACGCCACAATGGTTCGACCATTTCGATCAATCAATTTCACCGCTTAGGGGTGGAGAGCGAATTGGTGCTGCGAATAGGCAAGCCCGTGCCGGTGCTTCCGGAACAGGCCGACCCAGCAGCCTTGATGGAGTGCATCGATGCCATCGCAGCTGGATTCGAACTGGTGGAAGACCGGGCTGCCGACTATCAGCGACTCGATGGCTTCTCCATCATTGCCGAAAATAGCTGGAACATGGGAATGGTCCTAGGACCTCCGGTGGCAATGACGCGCGAGCGCAACCTGTCGAACCTCGAGGGCAACCTCTTCGTAAACGATCAATGGGTCGGTACGGCCAGCAGCTCTGAGGTGATGCAAGGTCCGCTCTCGGTATTGGCGTGGCTCGCGAGATTCGCCGACACCATGAATTTCGACCTACGACCCGGTCAATGGATCATGACCGGCTCCATCATCCCCACCAAATTCGCGCAGCCGAACCAGAACTTTCGCTTCCACCTGGGAGACTTGCCTCCGGTCGAATTGTCCGTGGCATGACCGAGAGGTAATGTCTGGTTTTATTGACTTTGAGTAAAAGATTACATACACTTAGTCGTATAAACTGGACATTGCGGGGTGCATGATGGGCTTCCGAGAAAAAATGGCTTGGACCACGCTGGGCTCGATGTCGGCCGTTTACGGGTTGTACTTCTGGTCCGTGGTGGGTTCACGGGGCGGGTTTCGCTTCGGTGGATTGCTCGGCACGATCGTGGTGTTGATCGCGTTGCAGGTCATTGTGGCAATCGCCCTGGCGATTGCCACCCCAAAAGAAGCCAATGCGCGTCGTGATGAGCGCGACCAATTGATCGGCCTGCGCGCGGCTCGAGTCGCTTACGCAGGCCTTGCCGGCGGCGTGGCGCTGGCCTGTTTCCTCGCCGCGTTCTCACCGCCCATTGTCATCAACATGAACGTACTGCTGTTCATCTTGGTGACTGCGGAAATCCTCCGATGCAGCTGGCAGATCATCCAATACCGTCGCGGCACTCTGTGACTTCGATTCGCAACGATATTCGAAGGCTGCGCTTTGAACACGGGGAAATGACCCAGCAGGAACTGGCGGAGAAAATTCATCTCACGCGTCAAACCGTGAACGCCATCGAGCAGGGAAAGTATTTCCCATCGCTGGAATCGGCGTTTCGCATTGCCGCCGTTTTTGGCAAGCCCTTGGAAAGCGTCTTTTTCTACCGCGCCGAATAATCGCAGGCTCAAGTCTGCGGGCGCGAACCTGCAATTAAAATGTGCACCAGTCGCTTGGCGCTCTGCGTCCAACCCGGCTCCGACGCCACGTTCGATACCCCGACAAGCGCTCGCAGCAAATCGATGGGATCAAGATCTGGTTGAATGTCGCCGCTCGCAACCGCTCGTGCCACCAAGGCATTGATGGCGCCTTTGATGAGCGTACCGGATGGGTCGAACAACGTGGAAGGTTTGCCCACCAACGTATTCAATGCGGGCGCGATGATCTGCTTGGCCGCCACGTAATCGACGAATAGCAACATCCACGCTTTCAACGCTTCCACGGGAGGCAGGGTCGCGGTGAGTTGCTGCTCAGCGGAGGCCAACTTCTCTACTTCGGATCGATACACCGCTTCGAGCAGAGAGTCCCGCGTTGGAAAATGGCGATACAGCGTACCCGCACCCACGCCCGCCTGCCTCGCCACTTCATCCAAGCCCACCGACACGCCATGTCGGGTGAACAAGGCTCTGGCCACTTCGAGAATGCGTTCGCGATTGCGCTGTGCGTCGGCGCGTTGCTTGCGGGCAACTTTTGTGTGGATGGCAGCCATAGAACACTTGTAAACGGAGACCCTCTCCGTTTATTATGATTTATCCGGAGACAGTCTACGTTTTATACGAGGAGCTGAAAGATGGCAACTATTTTTGGCGCAACGTCGACCACCGACGATGTATTGGCTGGAAAGAATTTACAGGGCAAAAGAATACTGGTGACCGGCGTATCCGCCGGCTTGGGCGTTGAAACCGCGCGCGCCTTGGCTGCACACGGCGCCCATGTCATCGGCGCTGCGCGTGACTTGAACAAGGCGGAAGAAGCCACCGGCGTCGTACGCCAGGCGGCGGCGCTCGGCGGCAGTCTTGAGCTGATTTCGCTGGACTTGAGCGATTTGAAGAGCGTGCGCCAGACGGCGGATGCATTGCTGCAAACGGGGAAACCTCTTGATGGGGTCATCGCCAATGCCGGCGTCATGGCCACGCCATTCGGGCATACCCGGGATGGATTCGAAACCCAGTTCGGAACGAATCACTTGGGCCATTTCGTTCTGGTCAATCGGATTGCAACGCTGTTGCGTTCCGGCTCGCGTCTGGTGAACCTGGCCTCCTCCGGCCACCGCTTCGCCAACGTCGATCTCGAGGATCCCAACTTCACCCAGGTGCCATACGATCCCTTCGTGGCGTATGGGCGCTCGAAGACCGCCAACATTCTGTTCGCGCTGGCCTTCGATCGGCGCCATCAGAAACATGGCATTCGCGCGGCGGCAGTGCATCCCGGCGGCATCCATACGGAATTGGGTCGGCACATGAGCGAGGGTGCGCTGACCGCGATGTTGGCGGGCATCAATGAGCTATTGGCGAAGGAAGGCAAGGCGCCGTTTCAATGGAAAACGGTGCCTCAGGGTGCTGCCACCTCGGTGTGGACCGCGGTTGTGGCATCCGCTGACGAGGTGGGCGGACGCTACTGTGAAAACTGCCATGTTGGCCGCGTCGTTGCAGATGACGTGGTCATCAGCCCGATCAGCGAGGGGGTGCGCGCGTACGCACTGGACCCCGTGCTCGCGGAAAAACTCTGGCAGAAAAGCGAGCAGATGGTAGGAGAGTCCTTCCCGCCTCCTTGATGCCGGCTTAGTGGGCTCCGGTGGGCGGCGCTGCAGGCGCCGTCACCTTCTTCATCAACGGCACGAGCACGGTCGCCACGATGAAACAGGCCATGATGATGACGTAGACATCGCCGAAACTTTCGGTTTGCGCCTGGTGCAAGGTCTGCGCCCACAATTCTTTGAGCGGCCCCACCTGCGAGGCGCCCGCCCCCGCCCGATGCAACAGATCGGTCAACGCCGGATTGCTGCTGTTCAAGTGCTCGGCCAGGCGCAGGAAATGCAGGTTGGTACGGTCATTGAGAATGGTGGCGCAGACCGCGATTCCGATGGCTCCGCCCAAATT
>CAZZWE010000006.1:0-27909 GCA_964657675.1 uncultured Steroidobacteraceae bacterium | reverse complement strand
GCATCAGGTTGAACAGGCCCGACGCATATTGCAGCCGCGCCGGCGCGAGCGCGCCCAAGGTCAAATTCACCGCCGGCCCGACCGCGAAACTCTGTGCCATGCCCCGCAGCAGCTGCGGGATCAGCAGCTGCTGTGCACCCCAGTCGCTGGTGATGGGCATGAAATTCCACATCGAGAATGCGAACAGGAACATGCCGAACATCATCAACCAGCGCAAATCGAATCGCCGCGCCAGATAAACGTACAGCGGGATCGACAGCATCTGACCCAAACCAGTTGAAAAGACCGCCAAGCCGATCTGCGATGCGCTGAAGCCGCGCACGCTGCCCAAAAACAGCGGCGTCAAATAAATGGTCGCGAACAAGCCTATCCCGGTGACAAAGGAGAAAAAGCACCCGAGGGCGAAATTGCGCAACTTCAAGGCACGCAAGTCGACGATGGGCCGGGCGAAGGTCAGCGAGCGCCACACGAAGGCCAGTCCCGCGATGCCCGATATCCAGGCGGTGGTTAGGATGGTGCGATCGCCGAACCAATCCCAGCGCGGGCCTTCCTCCAACGTGTACTCGAGACAACCGAGAAATGCCGCGAGCAGTGCGATGCCTAAATAGTCAGCACCCCGGACCAGCGACACATTCGGCTTGTCCAAGCCCCGCACCAGCATCGGCACGGCGATCGCGACAAATGCGCCCGGCACCACATTGATCAAAAAAATCCATTGCCAGGAGAAGTTATCGGTAATCCAACCGCCGATGGTGGGACCCAGGGTGGGCGCCAGGGAAGCAATGGAACCGACCGTGGCGGTGGCAATGACCCGACGCGGCCCTTGGCCGAAGAAGGCCACCGCGCTGGTGAACACCAAAGGAATCATCGAACCGCCGAGAAAACCTTGAATGGCACGAAACGCAATCATGCTTTGAATGTTCCAGGCGATGCCGCACAACAGGCTGGCGATGGTGAAACCTACCGCCGATGCACAGAACAGCCAACGAGTCGACATGACACGGGCCAACCAACCGGATAGCGGAATGACGATGATCTCGGCGATCAGATAGCTGGTCTGCACCCACACCGTTTCATCCGTGCCGGCGGAAAGCCCCCCGCCGATATCCCGTAACGAGGCGGAAACAATTTGAATATCCAACAGGGCAATGAACATGCCCATGCACATGGTCGCAAATCCAAAGGCTTTCTGACGATCCGTCATGGCCGGCGCGGGGGCGCCCCGCGCGGCGGCGCCCGCCGCGGTGACGGCCACCGTGCTCATTGGACTTTGGCCACCGCTGCAGTGCGGTCCGGATCTCGCACATCGAAGCTTGCGGTCACCGACAGACCGGGCCGCAATCGGCCTAAGCGAGCGCCGTCGCCATCGAGGCGAATGCGCACCGGTACCCGCTGCACGATCTTGGTGAAATTGCCGGTGGCGTTCTCAGGGGGCAGCACGCTGAACTGCGCACCGGTCGCCGGCGCCAAGCTGACCACATAGCCATGAAAGACCTGTCCTGGCAGCACGTCGGCTTTCACCGTGGCTGCAAGACCGGCGCGCACCTGAGCGATCTGGCTTTCTTTGAAGTTCGCATCCACCCATAATCCTTCGGCCGGAATGATCGAAATGAGCTGCGTGCCGATCGCCGCGAAACTGCCGTTGCGAGCACTGCGATTACCGACCACGCCAGCAATAGGCGCACGCAGTTCCGTGTAACTCACATTGAGCCGCGCCAGCTCGGCCGCCGCCACCGCTTCTGCGATCGCCGCTTCGGTTTGCCGCTTCTGGGTATCGATGACGTCCAACTGCCGCTGCGCGCCTTCCAAACCGGCGCGCACACCCTGACCCTGCGCCAAGGCCTGCTTGAAATCCGCCTCAGCCTTCTGCGAAACCTGAATCGAGGCGGCCGCGTGCGCCGACAAATCCTTAAATCGCACGTCGTCATCGTGGGCACGCGTGACTTCCGCGTCCGACGCGGCAACCCGAGCGCGCGCCTGCGCGATCACCGACTCCTGCAAGCGGCGCATCGCCTCCAAGTTGGCCAGCGTGGCACGCTGTGCCTCCACCGCAGCCTCCGCTTTTGCCAGTGCCGCGCGATAATCTCGATCGTCGATTTTCACCAGCAAGTCGCCGGCCTTGACCTGCTGATTGTCAGTGACGGCGACCTCGCTGATGAATCCGGAGACTTTTGGCGCGATGACGGTGATGTCGCCGCCGACATAAGCATCATCGGTGCTTTCGGTGAATCGTCCCACGCTAAACCAATGCACGCCGAATCCCACTGCCGCCGCGACGACCAATAACCCTCCTGCAAAAAGCCCGAGGCGCTTGATATTGACCCCCTGTGTCGCCGCCGCGGGCTCAACAGTCGCCTCGCGATCCAGCACGGTGGCGTTCATGACAGTTCTCCGACGGATTGGACGGCGTACTTCGCCCGTGTACGCGCGTTCGCGCCGGGACCGGCCTTCACTTTGAATTCCGGCGCGCGAATCGGTCGACCGGATTTTCGGTCGACGACCACCGGATCCGCGGTCTCGCCCGTGGCCGCGTCGACCACGACGACGCTGGGTCCCTCCGGCGAAAAGTGCTTATTGCCCCAGCTGATCAAGGTCCACAGCACCGGACGGAAATCCCGTCCCATGTCAGTCACCAGGTATTCGAACCGGGGCGGATGCTCACTGTATAAGCGCCGCTCCAACAACCCCGACTCGACCAGGCTTTTCAAACGGCGCGTCAACATGTTCGGCGCTATGCCTAAACTTTTTTGAAATTGATCGAAGCGCGTCATGCCGTGGAACGCATCGCGCATGATCAAGATGCTCCACCACTCGCCGACGCGATCCAAGCTGCGCGCGATCGGACACTGCATTCGGCTCAAGTCTTTGTGCTGCATGGCGCCTTCTACCTAGTCACTATCATCATGCTAGTAATGTAGCCCAATCACTATTATCATGCAAGTCACTATCGAGGAACGACACAATGAACCGATATCTTGCGACATCGCTGCTATTCGCCACCGGCGTCTTCAGTGTGGGAGGCTGTACGCTAGGCCCGCATTACTCAGGTCCGCCGTCGCAGGACTGGGCGGCACTGCACAACGCGGACTTGGTGGCGCAACGCGCCGCGCCGTTACCTGCACCCCGTCTCGATAGCTGGTGGCTGGGCTTTAACGACGCCGAACTCAACGCCATCGTGCAGCGCGCACTCGATCAGAACTTGGATCTGGCCGCCTCGCTCGCCAGGGTCGCACGCGCCCGGGCCATTGCGCGCGAAACGGGCGCCCGACTGGCGCCGCATGGCGCGCTCGATACATCAGCCACCCGATTCCACCAGTCGCTCAACAGTCCCATCGGCGCGATTGCCGGCCATCTGCCGGGCTACGAACGCGACCAGACTTTGTACGATGCGGACGTCGGCGCTCAATGGGAAATCGACTTGTTCGGCGGCTTGCGGCGTGGCGCAGAGGCTGCGCGCGATGAGGCGCAAGCCGCAGAAGCGCAGCGGCTGGGTTTGCGGGTGACGGTGGTGGCGGATGTCGCCGATGCCTACTTTCAAGCACGCGGCGATCAGGCCCGATTGGTGCTGGCGCAATCGCAAGTCGACGCCGATGCGCACCTGCTGGACCTGGTGCGTTTGCGATTCGCCGGCGGCGCCGCCGATGAAAAGGAAACCGCTCAGGCTGAAGCCCTACTAGCCCAGGCGCGTGCCACGATTCCGCCGCTGCGCGTGGCACTGGAGGCACAACTGAATCGGCTCGACGTACTCATGGGCGTGCAGCCGGGAACCTACGCCGAGGAACTCGGGCATGCCTCGGAAATTGCTCAGGCGCCGCAAATTCCGGCCGGCCAGAGCGCGGCCGAGCTGCTGCGCCGTCGGCCGGATATCATCGCGGCTGAACGGCAGCTTGCCGCCTCCAATGCACGCATCGGTGCAGCGCTGGCCGAGTACTACCCCAAGGTTTCTCTGTCCGGATTGCTGGGATTCGAAAGTCTCGGTGGCTCTCATCTGTGGAGCGCGCAGAGCTTTCAGCCGGAGGCCACCGCCGGCCTGCGCTGGCGGCTGTTCGATTTCGGCAAAGTGGACGCCGAAGTGGCGCAGGCCCGCAGCAGCAACGCCGAGGCGCTGCTGGTCTATCGTCAGGCGGTACTGCGCGCCACGGAAGATGTGGAGAATGCTTTCATGGCGCTGGCCCAGTTGGAATTGCAAAGCCGCGAGCTCAGCACCGAAGTCGACGCCTTGGCGCGCGCCCGCGATGCCTCACAGCGCTCGTATCTGGGTGGCGCCAGCAGCCTCACCGACGTGCTGGATGCAGACCGGCAATCGCTCATCGCCAAGGATGAACTGGCGCGCACGCGCGCCGATGCCGACCGTGCCGCCGTCGTGACTTTCCGTGCGCTGGGGGGCGGCTGGAACTAAAGCTTGCAACGCTAGAAACGCTACAATTCGGAAAAACCCCCTCACTGCCATCGCCAAAGGACGCACCCGATGAAAGCCATCGATTCGCATCGCGCTTTGTTAGTTTATTCTGGGGTCATGACACTGGCGGTCGCGTGGGCCCTGCTGAGCGGCGCGGCCTCTCCAGGCCATGCCAGCTTCGATGTCATCGACGTGCATCGTATCAACCTACGCGAAGCGGATGGCACACTGCGCCTGGTGCTCGCGGCACGCGATCGGTTTCCGGGTTATTACATTCATGGGCACGAAAAGCCTCACCCCCATCGCTCGGATGCGGCGGGCATGATTTTCATCAACGATGAAGGCACCGAAAACGGCGGCTTGATTTTCAGCGGCAGTAAACGCCAAGGAAAGATCGATAGCTCCGGCCACTTGAGCTTCGACCAATATGACCAAGACCAAGTCGTGACCCTCGAGCAAACCGAAGAAGACGGTCAACGCGCCGCCGGGTTGACCATTGCCGACCGCCCTGATGCTGCACTGGACTTTGAAGCCGTCACTCGCTTGCGCCCGCTGCCCTCCGAGGAGCGCGCAGCGCGCTTACAGGAATTGCGAGACAGCGGTGCATTTGGCCGCCAGCGGCTATTCGTCGGCAAAACTGAGAATCACGACGCCTTGGTGGCTTTGAGAGATGGCAAGGGACGCGTGCGCCTGCGCATGCGGGTGGAGGAGTCCGGCGCCGCGTCGATCGAGTTTCTGGACGAGGCCGGCAATCTGGTCAAATCCGAACGTCACTGAACGGCGACCACGCCCTTCATACCGGCTTGCAAGTGCCCGCTTTGCAGGCAGGCGAAGGCCACGGATCCGGTGCGCGTGAACTTCCAGACCAGCTGCCCCTGCTCGCCGGGCGCGAGACTGGCCATGTTAGGTCCCGTGTGCTGCATATCGGGCATGGCCAGCATCATGGCCGCATGACGTCGTAATGCATCCGGCTCGCCCAATACCAATTCGTGCCGCAACTTGCCCTCGTTCTTCAGGACGAAGCGTACGGTTTCGCCCGTCCTCACCTCGATGCGATCGGGACTGAAGCGCATGGCATCGCTCAGGGTCACGTTGATGGTGCGCGACACTTGATGCGGATCGCCCGGCTGGCCGATGGCACTGGCCGCCATCGTGCCGTGATTGACCCGCATGTTGCCCTGCGCGTCCTGGCAAATGGGCTGATCGAAATAGTCATCGTCGTCTTCATCGATTTGCTGACGGCACACGGCGGGCGCCCAGTCATTGAAGCGCTTTTCCAGCGCATCGCCATGCTCAATCCAGAATGTGGTGTCGATGCGCAGCGCGTCTGCCAGGATCGACGGCGACGACGGCAGCGAGGCGCTCACAGCGGCCGGCAACAGTGCGACCGCCGAGCGATTGGTCGGTCCATAAGGGAGCTGCTCGGAAAATGTTTTTTGCCGCTCCGGCGCGATGGCAAAGGCGATGAAGCGATAGGCCTCATCGCGTTTCGGCGATCCCTTCGGAATGGCCCAGCTGTCAATGTCGTAAAGGCTTTGACGCCAGGAAATCTTGGCGTGGCGGTTGCGCTCCTGCTCCGCATCGAACCACAGCGTATAACCTGAAGTCATGCTGACCCAGCCCGCGGCCAGGAGCGCCGAAGGTTGCGCTGCCGCCTCCCACCAGATGGTGTCTTTTTTGATTTGATCCAGTTTGCGAAAGGCTCGTTGCACGCCCGGCTCGGTGGACAGGGTTCGATACACCTCCTTGGGCTCAACTCCGTCAGCCAGCAGCGCGATCTCGAGTGTGTACTTGGCACTGCGCCGCAGCCCCCGCTTGCCGGGGAATTTTTTGATGTTCCAGAAGTCCGCCCAGGACCGCGGTGACTCGTGCAGTTGATCCGAGTAGACCAAGGCTTGGGCCCAGGTGAAAATGCCGACGCCGCATTCCGTTAAGGCACCTGGAATCAACGAGGATGCACCCGGAATTCGCGACGGATCGAGCTTTTCAAACAATCCATCCTGACACCCTAACTGCAGGGTTCGCGATTCCACCTGCATGACGTCCCACACCGGCTTACCGGTGCGCACCATCTGCGTAAGCTCGGTGATTTGTCCGTCATAGGACAGCGTCTGCGCCCTCGCGCCCGTAGCCTTGGCAAATGGATCGACGTATGCCGACACCAGCGCGGCACGATCGGCGCGACCGAAGGAAATTACTGTGAGGCCATCCGCCGCCAGCACCGGAAAAGACAGAATGATAAAAGCGGCGCCCCACCAGCGGGCGCCGCTCGCATTGATAAACGCCAACTTAACGCTCAATAGCCCCGATTGCCATCGTGGTCATAATCATCATAGCCATTGGCGATTTCTTCCGCTTCACCCGTCAGACGCGCGATGTCAAGACCGCCGCCGACACGATCGCCGCAGTAACGAATACCGCGATTATCAACATCGGTGTTGTCGCAGGACACATCAAGCGCCGATACGGTTACCCCGTTGATCACCGCCGTGCTCGGCTGGGTGAACTTGGTGATGGGCGCGATGAAATGCGCCACTTCGCGCGGATGATACGGATCACGGATGTCGGTGACTCGAATGCCGGCGTCGAACCAGGCGCTGGTCAACAGGCGCGCATAGGTCGGATCGTCGAAATTCTCGGCCGGCGCGTGCACGCCGAAGCGGGTGCCGCGCGAACAGAAATTCGGCCGCGCGGAGAAATCATCCACCGTCACCGTTGAGATCGGCCACGGATGCTGTTCCGCACTGGTGTTGCCGCCTTGACCGATCTTGCTGGTGATGTCGAGCAGATACATCAAGTGCGGCGAGCCGGTGCAGCGGTTATCGGTTTCTTCCGAACTGACCGCCATGATGTCGCGCACATTGTTGTTGGTGAAGTTCTTATACTGCTTTAACGGGATGTTATACAGCGGCATCGCCGAGTGGCCGCCCTCGACGCCGGGCATGTACAACACGCCAATCTGACCTTGCAGCAGTTCCTCATCAGTCGGCTTGCTCACATCGGCATAGTGACCGCTGCCATAGGGCGGCGGCAGCACCTTGGTCAGATCGTTGATTTGAATGATGCCATTCGAGCCGACACCGTAGGGCATGTACAAGCGGTTGACCGCCTGGCCGCGCAAAGTGCTCACCACGATCGGACCGTGCACGCCGGGCGGCACGATTTTGGTCGTGGTCTCGGTTCCCGGCATCAAGAAGGTTGAGCCGGGATTTTGCCCCGGGTAGCCAAAATCCATGATGTATTTCGGGTGCGCCGGATCGCTCAAGTCGTAAATCTTCAAGTGCTGGTTGGGATTGCTGTTGGTGTTCCAGTGATCGTAGGCAGGATCACTGGGCTTGGTTGCACCAGCCACGATGTAGGCAATGCCGGTTGTGCAATCCCACCAATTGCGGTGCGTGACATCCTGGCCTGTCACCGGCGTTGAGACCAACACCGGCTTCGCAGGATTCGTGACATCCCAAACTTCGTGCGACACCGCGCCATTCTCGCGCAGCAGATACGCCTTGCCGCGAATTCCATGCGGTAGATCGTCGCCATTGCACAGCTTCGCCATACGGGCGCCGCCGTTATTCGCGATCAGGTGCTTCAAGTACACCGGATGGCGCGGGTCGGTGACATCCACGATGGAGGTGCCATTGATTTCCATCGCGCCCGTCATCGGGTTCAGCATGGTACCGTTGAAATGTCCGGCGTACGCGATGACGCGGCCGTTTTGCGAATGCACCGTCGTCTGATACACCGTGCGGCCCTGCAGGTCGTTATGACCCAGCCATTCCATATTGAAAGTATCGGCGCCGTCGCGATGGACGCTACCGCGAGCCTGAGGCGTATCGAGATCGTTGGCCGACCAAGCCGTCCCCGCTCCCATCGTGATTGCCAAACTCGCGCACCCCACCATGCGCAACAGTCGTCCCTGCAAAGACATACCGGATTTACGGTTCATATGGATTACCCCCCCCTTCGTCGCCATAGAACAATTGCCAACCCATCGAGGGGTCGGTCAACAGGACTTCGACTCTTCAAAATCAGCGTGCCAGCCAGACACTCGAAAACTGTTTAGTTGTGTGAAGAAGTATCGAGCAAACATATTTCATATTCAATAAAAGCTGGGAATATTTGCATTTGAGCGCCCTAAGGCTGGTGTTTGTCGCATCGCTCGTGTATTAAATACGAATCATTCTCATTCGTGTTACCAAGAGTACCTCATGCATCGACGCCTCAGCGGCCTTTTGCTGGTCAGTGTTATTCCTTTGAGCTTCCCCGCAGGCGCCGAACCCGTCGACCCCGATGCCCTCGACACGGTTGTCGTCACGGCGAGCGCGGATGCCTCTGCGCACGGCGTGCAACCCGCCTTTGCCGGCGGCCAGGTGGCCCGTGGCGGAAGAGTCGGTGTGTTCGGCAGTCAGGACATCATGGATACGCCTTTCTCCATCACCAACTACACCCAGGAGTTGATTGCCAACACTCAAGCCGAGAGCATCGGCGATGTACTGCAAAATGATTCCGCCGTGCGAGTCGCGCGCGGCTTTGGCAATTATCAGCAGCTGTACATGGTGCGCGGGCTGCCGGTTTATTCCGATGACATGTCGTACAACGGTTTGTATGGGCTGCTGCCGCGGCAGTATCTCGCCGCTGAATTGGTGGAGCGTGTCGAAGTGCTGCACGGTGCCAGCGCTTTTCTAAACGGCGCCGCGCCCGGCGGAAGCGGATTGGGGGGCGCTGTCAATGTCAGCCCCAAGCGCGCACCGAACGATGCGCTCACGGAATTTACGGTGGGCACGGAAAGCGGCTCGCAGCCTTATCTTGCCGCCGACGTAGCGCGCCGTTTCGGGCCTGAAGAAAATTTCGGTGTGCGCGTCAATGCCGTACAAAGAAGCGGCGGCACCGCCGTCGATGCCGAACATCGCTACCTGTCCGTGTACAGCATTGGACTCGACTACCACGGTTATGGACTGCGGGTATCGGGCGATGTGGGCTACCAGGATCAGCAGCTCACGCACTCGCAACCCAGCATCACCATCAGTCCTGGCCTGGAAATTCCCCCGGCACCCAAGGCCAGCCTGAATCAGTCGCAGGCGTGGACGTTCTCGAATGAACGCGACACCTTCGGCACGTTGCGGGCCGAATACGACCTCACCGGATTCCTGACGGCATGGGCGGCGGCCGGCGTGCGCGATGGCCACGAATCCGATGTATTCGGCAATCCCACCGTGATCGCTGCGGACGGCACCACCACCACCGACCGTTTCGACAACGTACGCCACGACTTGGTGGAAACCGGCGAGTTCGGTGTGCGCGCCAAGTTCACCACCGGAGCGGTGACGCAGGCCTGGGTGGCCTCCGTCGATGCCTACCAATTGAATTCCAAAAACGCCTACGCCTTGTCGAATTTTGCCGGCTTCAGCGGCAACATTTACGCGCCCACTGCCGTGGCGGAACCACCGGCCGATTTTTTCACGGGCGGCGTCTTGAGCTCGCCATTGCTGACAGCGCGCACCAAGACCTCAAGCGCCGCGCTCGCCGACCAGCTTGGCTTCCTGGATGAACGCATCGTGGTGTCGATCGGCGGGCGTTATCAGAAAATCGAAAGCTTCAGCTACGATTACAACAGCGGCGATGAAACTTCCTCGTACTCCAAGAGCCGCGTGACACCGGTGGCCGGCATCGTCGGCAAGTTGAGCTCTTCGGTGTCGGTGTATGCGAATTACATCGAAGGATTGGTGCAAGGCGACACTGCGCCGACCACCTTTACGGACCCCACCACGGGCGCGACGAGACCGGTGGTCAATGCCGGTGAAGTATTCGCGCCTTATGTGTCGCGCCAGGGCGAAATCGGCGCGAAGTATGATGCGGGCCGATTCGGCACCACGTTCAGTGTGTTCTACACCGCCAAACCCTTAGCCTCGGTGGATTTCGCCAGTGCCCGCTATGAAGTCACCGACTACCAGCGCAACCGCGGCATCGAATGGTCATTCTTCGGCGAGGCAGCACCCGGTGTGCGTATTTTGGGAGGCGCCAGCTACTTACATGCCGAGGCGGATGGCGAGCGCGCCATTGGCGCGCCGCGGTTTCAAAGCAACTTGGGCGTCGAATGGGATGTGCCCCCATTGCATGGATTCACCGTGGATGGCCGCGTGGTGCAGACCTCCACGCAATATGCCGATGCCGCCAATACTCAGCAGTTGCCGTCTTGGTGGAGACTCGACTTGGGCGCGCGTTATGCCTTCGACGTCGGACCCTCGAAAATCACCCTCCGTGGCCGTGTCGACAACCTGACCAATCGCAGTGAATGGGTGTCGGCCGGCGGCTACCCTGGCGCGGGCTATCTGGTGTTGGGCGCACCGCGGACCTTCGTGGTGTCGGGCACCGTGGGTTTCTAAGCGGGTGCACCGCCATCGGCATTTGCACGCCTGGGATGCGATTCATCGCTGGAGCAGCTTGAGCTGCACGCTGTTCCTGCTGATGCTGTGCCTGACCGGCTTGCCGTTGATCTTTGGCGAGGAGATCGACGAGCTCACCCAGCCGGCGATTCACGCCGATACACAGGCCGATGGCGCACCGCTCGCCCCGCTGGATCGCATCATCGAAACGGCCACTCAGGTCTACCCGACCATGCATCCGTTGTTCGCCTCGCACGAGCCGCACGATCCGAAGGTGTGGTACGTGACGCTCGCCGCAGCCGCAGGTCAACCGTTGAAACAGCTGGCCATCGACGCACGCACGGCCGCAGTCATCGGTCGGCCGGCCATCGGACATGTGGGCGTGGTGGGATTCTTGCGCACCTTGCACGTCAACCTATTCGCGGGATTGAAGGGAAAGCTGTTCTTAGGGTTCATGGGTCTACTGTTCCTGGCATCGTTGCTCTCCGGCGTGGTGCTCTACGCACCCTTCATGCGCAAACGGGGCTTCGGTGCCGTGCGCTCCAGCAGCGGCCCGCGATCGCGCTGGCTGGATCTGCACAATCTCATCGGCATCGCCACATTGGTATGGGCCGGCGTGGTCGGTATCACCGGCGTGATGAACACGGGTTCGGACCTGCTGCTGGCGCAGTGGCGCTCGGGCGTGTTGTCGCAGGCCAGCGTGACCACCACAGGCTCACCCGAGGCGACCGTCGCGGCGCAGACGGTGCTCAACATCGCCCTCAAAAAGATGCGCGATCGCGAACTGGCTTTCGTGGCCTTTCCAGGCAGCTCATTTGCCAGCGACTCTCTCTACGCAGTCTACTCCCGCGGCGACACGCCGCTGACGTCTCGATTGGTGCGGCCGATCTTGGTGGACGCGCACACGGCTGAGGTGATCAGCGATCGACCCATGCCCTGGTATCTGAAAGCGTTGTTGTTGTCCGAGCCACTGCACTTTGGCGACTATGGCGGCATGCCATTAAAAGTGTTGTGGGCGGTGCTGGATGCCATCACCCTCGTCGTGCTCGCGAGCGGCATATATCTCTTCGCCGCACGCCGAACTCGCAAGCCCAATGCCGGCTAAGTCGCGCCGCACCTGGTTCCCACCCCTCGCCATTGCCGTGATCAGCGCCGCGGGCATGGCGTCCGCGCTGTTGGGCGATGGGATCTGGGATGTATTGTCCTGGTTCGCGCTGGCGCTGCCCGTCGCTGTCTGCGTGTTCTTCTGGGCTAAATCCCGCTAGCAGGTAGACTATGCCGCAGCGCAGCCATGAAAAAAATATCGCCCCGAGAGTTTCGCAACGCCTACGTTGCGGTGATGCAGTCCGAACGCGATGGCTTTCGCACTGCCGTCGGCTTCGAAACCAAATCCTACAACTACTTCATGCGCTCCACGATCTATCCACGCATCGCCCGGCACTTAGGGCTGTTGGCCTGGAATAAGGAGTACTACACGCTGGATGGGATGTTCTACGAGGAACGGGGCTTGGACGACACCGGCAAATATGCCAGCTACGCCAATTGGATTACGGTGGCCGTGGAACATGAGAACGATTCGACCAAGGCCGATGAAGCCATGAACAAGCTGCAGCTGTTCAACGCGCCGTTGAAAGTCCTGATCACCTACGCGGCAAACGGCACCGCGACCGAATCGCTGCTGCGCAAGTACGAAAGCCTCATCAAAGCCTCCGACGTCTTCAACGATGTGGCCACCTTGCGGCAGCAGCTGGTCGTGTTAGGAACGCCTAAAACGATGGCGGAATGGCGTTTTTACGTTTACGAGAACGATGGCTTCGTGCTGATGTTGGCCAACTGAAGCAGACGCCATCATGGCTGCGTCTGCATGTCCAGCATTTCATGCGGCATCATCATGTTCATGTTGAGGTGATACATGATCCACAAGGAACCTGCGATCACGATGCCTACGATGAGAACACCAAAGGCCAGTGCCAAGGCGTTGTTGGTGTTGTCCGACCCGGTGGTGATGTGCAGGAAAAATGCCAGATGCACGCCCATTTGACCGATGGCGAGCGCGGCCAGCGCCATCGCAACGCCTGGCGCGTAGACCAAATTCGTGCCGCTCGCCACCCAGAAGGAGGCCACGGTGAATGCCGCAGCCAGGAAAAATCCGATCAAATAGTTGCGGACCCCGGCGCCAATGCCTTGTTCATCTGCGTCCTGATCACCCGGCGCCGAGTCGTGAATATCCGCCCCTGTCGATTGTTCGTTGTTGCTCATGGGCTGGTTCCCAGCAGATAAACGTTGGTGAAGATGCCGACCCAAATGATGTCGAGCGCATGCCAGAACAAACCGAAGCACAGGCCGCGGCGCAAGATGTCGGGACGGAAACCTTTCGCCCAAAACTGCGCCATCATGGTGCCCAGCCACAACAGCCCGATGGTGACATGCACGCCGTGCAAACCGACCAGGGCAAAGAAAGCCGAGAGGAACGCGCTGCGGCCGGGACCCGCGCCCTGCGCAATCATGCGTGCAAACTCATTCAGTTCGAGGCCGAGAAATGCCACGCCCAAGGCACCGGTGATGAGGTAGCCGATTTGGGTCCAGCGCATGCTGCGTGCATTGCTCGCCAACGTCGCCATGCCGCAGGCAAAGCTCGACAGCAGCAGGCAGGCGGTCTCGATCGCGACGGTCTTCAGGTCGAATAAATCACGCGGCGCCGGCCCACCGGCGGTGGCTTTCGAGAGCACCGCGTACGCTGCGTAGAAACCGGCGAATAAAATAAAGTCCGACAGCAAGAACACCCAAAAGCCGTAGCCGGTGATGATGCGTTTCGGCGCAGGACCTTTGAAGCCCGCGTCCGGGTCGCCAATTTGATTCGAACCATGCGCCGTCGGCTTCTTGTACTTCACCGGCGTGATGCCCACTTCCCGGCCCTCGACCAGCGCCATCCGGGCTGCCCGCCGCTGCCCATCGATGCGTTTAAGCTCGCTGGCCGATAATTCGTATTCGGAGTGGTCGCGCCAGGCGAACGCCACGAAGGTGGCAAAAGCGCCCACCATGCCTAAGATCACCATCCACCAAATCTGCCAGATCAGGGCAAAACCCATGAGCACTGAAAAGAAAGCCACCACGAAGCCGGTCGCGCTGTTGCGCGGCATTTCAATGGCTTTGTAATCGGGCAGCGCGGTCAACTGACGATTCTCCATGGCGAGCTGCTTGATGTCCCAGTAGGCCTCTTCGGCTGCAACGTTCGGCATCACCGCAAAATTAAACGGCGGCGGCGGCGAACTGGTGATCCATTCCAAGGTGCGCCCGTCCCAAGGATCCCCCGTGCGATCGCGCAGTTGTTCGCGATTACGGATGGAGACGATCAGCTGAATGACTTGGGCAGCGATGCCGCAGGCGATCAAACCCGCACCGCACGCGGCGACGATCAGCCACGGCTGCCAACCCGGGACATCATAATGCTGCATACGCCGCGTCATGCCTTTGAGGCCAAGCACATACAGCGGCATGAAAGCGACGTAGAAACCAACCACCCAAAACCAAAAGGCGGTCTTGCCAAGCCGCTCATGCAGCTTGAAGCCAAACGCCTTGGGGAACCAGTAGTTATATCCGGCAAAGGCGCCGAACAAGACACCGCCGATGGCTACGTTGTGGAAATGCGCCACCAGGAATACTGAATTGTGCAGCACGAAGTCGGCGGGCGGCACCGCCAACAACACGCCGGTCATTCCGCCGATCACGAAGGTCACAATGAAGGCCAGCGACCACAGCATCGGCACGCCGAAGCGCACCCGACCGCCCCACATGGTGAACAGCCAATTGAATATCTTCACGCCGGTGGGGACCGCGATGATCATGGTCATGATCCCGAAGAATCCGTTGACGTTGGCGCCGGCGCCCATGGTGAAGAAATGGTGCAGCCACACCAGGAATGACAGGATGCAAATCGCCATCGTGGCAATGATCATGGAGCGATAGCCAAACAAGGGCTTGCCCGAGAACGTCGAGAAAATCTCGGAGAAGATTCCAAACGCCGGCAGGATGAGGATGTAGACCTCGGGGTGTCCCCACGCCCAGATGAGGTTCACGTACATCATCGGGTTGCCGCCGAAGTCGGTGGTAAAGAAGTGAAAATCCAGATACCGGTCCAGCAACAGCATGGCGAGCGTGGCCGTCAGGATGGGAAAGGCTGCAACGATCAACAAGCTCGCCGCCAACGCCGTCCAGCAGAAGATCGGCATTCGCGTCAGCGTCATGCCGGGCGCGCGCATCTTCAAAATGGTCGTCACGAAGTTGACGCCCGTGAGCAACGTTCCGATGCCGGAGATCTGGATGGCCCACAGGTAGTAATCGACGCCCACGCCCGGCGAATATTTCAACTCGGACAGCGGCGGATACACCAGCCAACCGGTTTGCGCGAACTCGCCCACGAACAGCGAAATATTGACCAGCAGCACTGCGGTCGCGGTCAGCCAAAAGCTGGTGGAGTTGAAGGTCGGAAAGGCCACGTCGCGCACACCCAACTGCAGCGGCACGACGAAATTCATCAGGCCGATCATGAACGTCATCGCCACGAAGAAGATCATGATGGTGCCGTGGGCCGAGAAAATCTGGTCGAAATGCTCGGCGGCCAGATACCCGCCCGAATGCAATGCCACCGCCTGCTGTCCGCGCATCATGATGGCGTCCGCGAAGCCGCGGATCAGCATGACCAACGCCAGAATGCAGTACATGATGCCGATGCGCTTGTGATCGACCGAGGTAAACCATTCACGCCACAGGTACGACCAATACCCACGCACCGTCACCCAAGTCAGAATCCCTATGATGCTGACAATCAAGATGATCGAGGTGATCAACGGAATGGGCTGATCGAAGGGGATCGCCGACCAGGTAAGCTTTCCCATTATTGCGTGTCCGAGCCCTGCGTCAGGGTAGTTTGATTAACGATGGCGTCGAACAGCCGAGGATCGACCCTCTTGTACGTCGCCGGCTCGAGGTTTTTGCTGGGCTGCGACAGCAAGTGATAGCTCTTGGCATCCAAGGAGGGTCCCTCACGCTGGGTATCAGCGACCCAACGCAGGTAGTCCGCGGCACTGAGCGCTCTGACATTGAACTTCATGTCAGCGAATCCTTCGCCGCTGAACTGCGCCGACAAACCGGCATATTCACCGGGCCCATCGGCTTGGAGGTTCACCTGGGACACCATTCCGGCCATGGTGTAAATCTGACTGCCCAGCTGCGGCACGAAGAAGCTATTCATCACACCGGACGAAGTCAGCCGAAAATGCACCGGCACGCCGGCCGGCACCACCAACTGATTCACCGTCGCGACGCGCTCGGACGGATAGATGAACAGCCATTTCCAATCGAGCGAGACCACTTCGATCTCAACCGCTTTGGATCCCGGCAGCGCGCGGTACGGATCCAGCGTGTGGGAGCCGAACCAGGCGATACCGCCAAGGAACGTGATCATCAGCGCGGGAACCGCCCACACCAGAAGCTCCAGATGCCCGGAAAAATTCCAGTCGGGTCGATATTTGGCGCGGGTATTGCTGGCGCGGAACCACCAGGCAAAGCCGATGGTGGCCAAGATCACCGGTATCACGATGATCATCATCACGGCGAAGGAGTCGACCAAGATGAGTTTCTCGGCAGCGCCCACCGGACCTTTCGGGTCGAGGACGCCACCGCAGCCCGACAGCATACCGCCCGCTCCGGCTGTCCAGGTCATGGCTTTAAGAGAGCGCAAGAGACTCTTCATCATCGCCGCGTAGTGTCTCACGCGCGATGCCTGTACGGACATAACGTTGGCGAAATTTAAAGCGCTATCGCGCTGCATCCAAACCTAATCGCCATCCGAAGCCGAAAACGACACGTCGCTGCGCGACCGCCAAATTATTTTTGGCGGTACGCGCCCGCCAACAAATCGCCATCGATTCCGGCATTGTCTCGACTGCCGGTGGCGTATCGGTACAAGGCGGCAGTATAGATGGTATGCAGTGTGGTGCTCACCAGGCCAAGCGCAATCATGGCGGCTGCAAACAACATCACGCCAAGCACCGCGGCTGCGGCCGAGCCTGATGAAACAGCGGCGAACATCCCGAACAACCCCAGAATGCACACGGGGACCATGACCACGGCCACGCCCAAACTGATGCCGCCGTTGCCGATGAGGTTCTCGCCCCAGTTGCGCTTCAACAGGTCAAGGCTGCGCGAAATCGCTTCGATGGGACCCACGCGCTCTTCGACGAGCACCGGCAGCGTCATCGCGGTCGCCAATGTCCAGCCGGCGCCGATGATGGCAATCACGATGCGGCCGATGAGCCCAACTCGCTCCTCGATGGCGCGCAGCAGTGTGCCCACCGTCGCGGCAATCAACGCGTAGCCGAGGATGGCCGCGATATTGTCCCAGGCCATGCTCAGGCCCTCGCTCACGCTGGCCGTGTCGCCATCCAGCCGCTTCAAGGCCACGCTGATCAGGGCTGAGTTGAAAAAGAACATCACGGTGTAGCTGACCACGTAAAACGCGTAGGTGATCAAATAGAACAGCATGCGGTTGGTGTGCGTCGTCGAGCCTTCAGCCGCGATCGGTTGGAGGCCGTGATACAGCGCCCAAACCGGCAACGCAAATGATCCCAGCAGCAGCAACAACGCGATCGAGGATAGCAGCGGAAAAATCATCAGTGCTGGATCTTGCTTCAGTACGTCGAAGCATTGACCGGCCAGCGTCCAGCTGCGCGAAAGTCTAGCGAACATGGTTTTCTCCCTGAAACACCGCGTGTATTGCGCCACAGTCCAGGGGGCAATTGAACAGAAATCTGCCGGAATTGTGAAGACACGCATATTTGTCTTAATGTATTCCAATGCAGTGAATGCATTCCGCTTCTGACTGAATGCCGATCTGCTCCTACAGAACGTACCTATACGCAAACTTATACTGTGTGCATGAGAACGGCCATTTATAGCTGCCTTCTGGGGATTCTATGGCTGGACGTGTGTCAGGCCGGCGCGCCGGGCGACGTACCGTATCCGGATCAGGGCAAAATATTGGCCACCAGCGGCGTCAGCCAAGTGGAAGGCGCGGGCGGCGGTGGCCTCACGCCCTGGGCCATCATTACCGGCTATGGCACGCAAGATTCGGTCGGCGCCAACGTTCACTACAGTTATCTACGCACCGGCGATGAATCGCTCAACAGCGTCGGCGCCGCGGTGGGATTGTTCGATCGTGTGGAACTCTCCTATGCCAACGAAATTTTTCGCTTTCACTCAGGCCTGCTGTCGATGGGCGGCGATACGGCCATCCACGAGGATATATACGGGATCAAGGTCAAATTGTTCGGCGATGCCGTGTATGACCAGGATCGGTGGTATCCCCAGGTTGCAGTCGGTGCCCTCTATAAGAAAAACCGCGGCCTGGACATCCCGGTGCTCGGACTCACCAGCTACAGTCCGGTCAATTTAGGTGCCGAGCACCCTGAGGGGACTGACTTCTATGTGGCGGCTACCAAACTTTTTTTGAGTGAAAGCCTGCTGGCCAACCTCACCCTGCGCGCCACCAAGGCGAACCAATTTGGCTTGCTGGGGTTTGGCGGTGACCGCAGCGACAACTATCACGTCGAGCCGGAACTATCGGTGGCTTACTTGCTGAACCGCCGGCTCGCGCTGGGTGGCGAGTACCGAGCCAAGCCGCACAACTTGAATATCGACAACGAATCCGGCGCCTATGATTTTTTCCTGGCTTTTTTTGCGACCCGCAATGTCTCGCTGACCGCGGCCTACGTCGATTTGGGCACGATTGGTGCGCAAATCGCCCAGGCCTTCGGCTCCACGGATTACCGCACGCACCAACGCGGACCCTACCTCTCCCTGCAGGCGGGGTTCTGAATTTGACGACCATGAAGGACCGAACCGTAGAGCAGGCACAAACCATTCTGTTGGACTCGGCCCAGCTGGGGGAGAAACTCAGATCCTCGGCAGCCGCCCTGCTCGACAAAGGCAGCGTGCTACTCGACCGCTTCAAATTGCTGGAGATCATCGGCGAAGGCGGCATGAGCCGGGTGTTCAAAGCCATGGATTTGCGCAAGGTCGAAGCCGGCGCAGCCAACCCGAATGTGGCGGTCAAAGTGTTGACCATGCCGTTTGCCAACTATTCCGATGCCATGTCGGTGCTATCGCGCGAAGCGCACAACCTGCAAGGACTCACGCACCCGAACATTGTCCGCGTGATTGATTGCGACCGCGACGGCGAAGTCGTCTTCATGACGATGGAACTGTTGTCGGGCCGTTCGCTGCAAGATCAGCTGCAAGCCGCCAAGCCCAGCGGCCTGCCGCGCGATTTCAAGCTGCGAGTCATTCAAAGCATCGTCAGCGCGCTGGAGTTCGCGCACAGCAAGCACGTGGTGCACGGCGACCTGAAACCCGGCAACGTGTTCGTGACCCATGCAGGTGAGATCAAAGTCATCGATTTCGGGTTGGCGCGGTTGATGGCCCACCCAAAGTCCACCCCGCACACCACCGGCAACACCGCGGCCGATCGCATGCGCGCGTTAACCCCCGCCTATGCCAGTCCGGAGATGTGGGACGAGCGCGACCCCGATCCACGCGGCGATGTGTTCTCGCTGGCGTGTATTGTCTGGATGCTGATGACCGGGGGGCACCCCTTCAAGGGCGCACAATCCACCGTGGCGCTGGAAGCCAACGCCCAATTGCGTCGCCCGCCGCAGTTAAGCCGCGGGGAGTTCCGCGCCCTGCGTCACGCCTTGGAATTCGATGCGGACAAGCGCACGCCCTCGGCGCGTCAATTCTTGGACGAATTCAACGGCACCGCCTCGAAGCGCGCTTGGCTGATCGGTGCCGCCGTCGTTGCCGCCGGGCTGCTCAGCGTATTTGCCTATAAGGCGATGAAGCCGGCCCCACCGTCACCGCCCGCGTCGCTGTCAACCGCCTCGGCGCCTGCGGCGGCCGTGGGACAGGTGTTCAGAGACTGTCCTACCTGCCCGCTCATGAAGGTATTGCCGGCGGGAGATTTCATGCAAGGTTCGGCTCCTCACGACATGGGCGCCCAGCCATTTGAGATGCCGCAACACAAGACCACGATTGCGCAAGTCTTCGCCGCCGGGGTGTATGAGGTCACGGTCAGCGAGTTCGCCGATTTCGTCGCCGACACTCAGGTGGAGCCGCGCGCGTGTAACACGTATGACGGAACGTGGCACATGGACGCGGCGGTGACCTGGAAGAACGCCGTCGAGGGACAGATTGCCTCATTTCCGGTGAGCTGCGTGTCCTGGCAAGATGCCAAGGACTACGCGGCCTGGTTGTCCAAGCGCACCCATCAAAACTACCGGTTGCTGAGCGCCTCGGAGTGGGAGTACGCCGCCCGTGCAGGTTCCGCCGCGCAACAACCCTGGAGCAATCCGGCGAGCGCCTGCACCTACGGAAATCTCGCCGACCAAACGGCCGCCCGTCATTTTTCAGGATGGACCTCGGTGCCTTGCGCGGATAATTACGTGGAGTCGGCTCCGGTGGGTTCGTTCGCCGCTAACGCGTTTGGCTTGTATGACCTGTTGGGCAATGTGTTTGAGTGGACGGAGGACTGCTGGACACCGGATTATCAAAACGCGCCGACGGATGGCTCGCCGCGGTTGGATGGCGACTGCTCGCAGCACGAGTTGCGCGGCGGCTCTTGGTTCACGCAGCCCGATTTCGTTCGTACCGCTTACCGGAATAGTTTCGCGGCAGAGTATCGCAGCACCAGTGTGGGGTTTCGCTTGCGACGGGAGATGAGTCCATGACCCTGTATCGAGCGTATGCCCGGCTTGCGCTGTCCCTGCTGATCTTGAGCACCGCAGCCTGTGTGACGCGGCCACCCAGCATCGCGCACGTACACCTGGGCCACGCCATCACCGCGGTCAGTGTCACCCCGGGTCAGAAAGGCTACTTGCTAGAAGCCGAGGAGCGAGCGCAAAACGCCTATGACCTGGCGCAGCAGGCCACGATGAGCGCCTCTTTGGAACAACTCAAAGCCGGCGTTGATGCCGCCGTGCAAGCCAGCATCTCCGACGATACCTTCGGCTTGAAGCACTCCTTGGTCTTGGCTTCGAATCACATCAATTTTGCCGCCACCTCGGACGACGCCAGCCGCAACGTGCGGGAATCTGCGCCAATTTTTGCGCATGACATCGGCCGCGTGGTCGAACGCTGCGACCTGATTGGCCTGCTGGGGCAGGATGTGGCGGCGAGTACGAAAATGGCGGAAGCGAAACTGCTGGCGGAGGAGATCGCAACGCTCGCCGAACAGAATATCAATGGGGATGACTCGAATGGCGATGGCGTGGTCGGCGACAGTCCGAGTGAGTATGGAATGAAGCAGCTGCGGGCCGAGTTGCTCGGCATCATCGGCCGGGAGAATCCCCCCTACCGCACCGTCGATCAGTACTACCTGTTTAATCTCGTACGCCTGCCCAACGGGCGCTGGGTGTTCGACAAGCTCGAGCGCGGCGGCAACATCGATGGCTACAAGTAAATTAATCGCTGCCTTGCTGCTGGCCTTGTTCGCGAGCAGCGCCCTGGCCGCTGAGAGCGTTGATACCGGGTGCTCGAGCGTGGTCTCTCAAGGCCCACAAATTACGGCTGCGCGCAGCGCCTTGCAGGCGGCGCCGGCGGTTCCCGCGCGGCGCATTCACCTGTCTGATTTGTTGATTGAAGCCGAGTGCTACGACGAGGCGATTCATGTGCTCGAGGATGGCGAAGAATTGAATCCCCGCAATGCCTTGCTGCAAAATCGTCTCACCCGGGCACGCAGCATGGTGCGGGAAAAACAGTATTTCGCCGGCCTCGATGAGGCCGAGGCATCCGCGCGGCTGGCGCGCGGCAAATTGCGCTGTACCCGACTCAGTGACATCGCCGCCTGCGATGAGGTGCTTGGCCAGCAACCCCGTAATGTCGAGATTCTGATGGCCAAGGGAGATGCCCTGCTAAAAGCCAATCGCAATGAAGACGCGTTGAACGCCTATGCGCGCGCGGCGCAGGCGGCACCCGACAACGCCGTGGCGGCCGGCAAGCTGCAGGCCGTGCAGGCGCAGCGCCAAGACATGCAAAAACGCTGCGCGGAAAGTCAGGGTGACGCCGCTTTGCAAGCGTGTGCCGCCATATTGGTCAAGGGTGCACCGAACGAGTTTGACTTGGAAAAGCGCATCGGCCTGCTGCAGCAGAGCGCCAATCAACCGGCGCGTGCCTTGGACGCCTACATCGCCGCCAACACTCTGCGTCCGGGCGACAGGTCGGTGGCACTGGCCATTCTCACCTTGCTCGGCAGCACCAAACGAGACGATGTGGTGGCGCTCACCGCCCGCGGCTCGTCGCTGCTGACCCTAGGCAGGCCCGCCGAAGCCATCGCGCCGCTTCGCCAGGCCAACGCTTTGACGCCAGGCATGCCGGAAATCGTCAAGCAGCTCGCCGCCGCGGAGGCTGCGTCGCATGCCAAGCCGCGCGTCGTGGCCAGCAATGTTCCCGACATCCCGCCGACTCGGGGGCGTCTGTTTTCAAACGCCGCTGCGCCGGGCCGCTCGAACTAACGCGCGCTATTTCACGATGTCGCGCTGCATGGGCGCGAGCTTCGCGATGAGCTTATTCTGCAGACGATACGGGATGCCGACCCGGCTCATCGCGCGATACAAGTCTTCCGTCAATGCATTGAACTGCGCGTTTTTTACCTTGAGCTTTTGGTGCGCGGTCACCATGTCGCGTCCCTTGTAGAGGCAGGGGCCGCCGCTCAGCTGACACAACTGGTCGTAGAGCAGTCCTTTGAACTTGCCCAAGTCGGTTTCGGCGAAGGTGAAGTTGATGCGATCATCATCCAACATGAGCGTCACCAATTCATCCACCGCGGGCCTTAACTTCGCCTCACCGCCCATTTGATCGAACAAACTGGTGGCGGCGTGAGCGCCACAAGACAGGGTTAACAGCGCGGCCGCGACTACAATCCGAATTGCCATGCGCCTATTATACTAGGCACATCGGGCGCGAAGAAACTCGATCGCCCGTTCCGCCTCGAGCCGAAACTCCTCCTCGAGTGCAGCGACCTGCGAAACAGCACCGGCGCGGGCGGCCTCCTCCAGCCGACTGGCGGCGCCACTCGCCTGCTGTGCGTAGATATTGGCGCTCGAGCCTTTGAACGCATGAGCGACCCGCTGCACCGCCGGCAGGTCATTGCCGGCCACGGCCGCCCGCAGATCGCGCAGCGCTTGATCGCCGGCATCGATGAACACCTGCGCCAGCTCCTGCGCAAAACGCGGATCGCTGTCGGTGACGACCAAGAATTGATCCCAATCGATTGGATCATTGCCGTGCACGGGTTTCGAAGCCCGGGACACCGGCGCGGCCGGTAACGCCAAGTATTTGGCCAACGTGCTTCTCAGCTGGTTGCGATTCAACGGCTTGGTTAAGTAATCATCCATGCCCGCCTCGCGGCACAGCTGCTCGGTGCCCTGCATGGCGTCGGCGGTCAACGCGACGATGGCGATGCGAGCCTGACCTTGTTCGCGCCGTCGGATTTCGCGTGTGGCCTGGTAGCCATCCATCACCGGCATCTGGCAGTCCATCAGAATCACATCGTAGCGGCCGCTGCTCCACGCCTCCACCGCATCGGCGCCGTTGGCGACGATGTCGATGTTGAATCCCAGTTTCTCGAGCGTGCCGCGGCCTACTTTCTGGTTCAATGGGTTGTCTTCCGCCATGAGGATCCGCCGGCCGCTCGAGAGGCGCGAGACGCCGTCGGTGACCACGATGGGCTGAGTGTTCAGATGCCATTGTTTGCCGGCCACCGACATGACGCGGCCGATGCACTTCCTCAAATCCATCAGCGAGACCGGCTTGAGCAAATACGCGGCGAAGCCCAGATCCGCGAAATCTTGCACCCCGCGAATGCCGCGTGCCGAGGTCAACAACACCAGCCGCAGCGATTCAAAGCGCGG
The DNA here is from genome assembly GCA_964657675.1 of uncultured Steroidobacteraceae bacterium. GTDB lineage: Bacteria > Pseudomonadota > Gammaproteobacteria > Steroidobacterales > Steroidobacteraceae > Bog-1198. The sequence continues at coordinate 4,168 of CAZZWE010000006.1, read as the reverse complement.
GTCCTCGGCAATCTGTTGCCCCAATTGGAAGCCATCGCGTTCCGGCATCATGTAGTCGAGCACCGCAAGCTCGTAGGGGCGTGAATTGACCAGCGCTTCTTCCAAGGCCCGCCATGCGGCATCGGCATGCTCGACGCAGGTGGGCAACATGCCTAACTGAGCAAACTGCCGGTGCAACACGCCCCGGTTGGTGGCATTGTCATCGACGATGAGTACGCGCCGGTGCATCAGCGCCTGCGGATCCGCCGCTTGGGGTTCCTCGGCCGTGCGCGTTGAGACGCCAAACTCCGCGTTGAACCAAAATACCGACCCGACCCCCTCGGTGCTGTGCACGCCGGCTTGGCCGCCCATCAACTCGGTCAGGCGACGGACGATGGACAGTCCGAGACCGGTGCCGCCAAAATGTCGGGTGGTGGAGGCATCGACCTGAGAAAACGGCTGGAATAGCGCTTCGACGCGGCTTGCGGGAATGCCGATCCCCGTATCGCGCACCTCGCAGCGGATCGAGGTCCCCTGCGCATCGCAGGAGACCAACCGCACATCGATCGATACTTCGCCCACGTGGGTGAATTTGATGGCGTTGTTGCCCAAGTTCAGAAGAATTTGCCGCACCCGCCCCGGGTCTCCCTTCACCCAATCCGGCAACAACGGATCGATGCTCACGATCAACTCCAACCCCTTCGCTTCAGCCTGAATTGCCAGCAGATGCGCGACGTCATCGACGGTACCGCGAAGATCCATGTCGACATGTTCCAAGTCGAGCTTTCCGGCTTCGATTTTCGAGAAATCCAGAATGTCGTTGATGATGGTGAGCAAGGCGGCCGCGCTGGTGCGTATGGTCTCGGTGTACTCGCGCTGCATCGGATCCAAATGCGTTTCGATCAACAGATCGGTCATGCCGATGACGCCATTCATGGGCGTGCGTATTTCATGGCTCATGTTGGCGAGAAAATTCGACTTTGCGACCACGGCCAATTCGGCGCGATCCTTGGCTTCGAGCAATTCGTTATTGGCGCTCTCGAGATCACTGGTCCGCGCACGCACCTGTTCACTCAAGGCACCGGCCAACTTTCGCAGTCCGCGCACGCGCCATAAATACAGGAAATAAATCGCAGCAGCCGCAGCCAGCACGCACAACAGCACAAACCAGGCGGTCTGATAGAAATGCGGCTTGACCTCGAAGGCAAAACTCGCCGCCTGGGTGCTCCACACGCCATCTTCATTGCCGGCAATCACCTTGAAGGTGTAGTTGCCCGGCGGTAACTGCGAGTAGTAGGCGATTCGGCGGGATCCGGCGTCGATCCAATCCTTGTCAAAGCCATCCAAGCGGTATTTGAACGACACCTGCTTGGGCGCGAACAGGCTCAAGCCCGCGTATTGAAACTCCCAACGACGCTGTGTGGGTCCGATGCGCGCGCCTTGAAGAATGGCGATGGATTCGCCGTCGACGGCAACTTGCTCGATCAGCACCGGCGGAACGATGTCGTTTTTGGCAATGTGGCGCGGATCCACTTTTACGATGCCGCGAATTCCCGGAAACCAAAAAATACCGTCGGCGGTGCGGCATCCTGCCGAGGTGTTGCCGCCGTCGAATTCGGCCGAACGCAGTCCATCAGCAATTCCATAGACATGGTAGGCAGGCACGATTTTCTTGCCATCGGCCACGGCTTCCAAATCGGCCCGAGGCACGGTCACGATGCCCCGGTCGGTGGTCATCCACAGACGGTGGGTATCATCTTCGAGGATTTTGAAAATCGACTCGCGCAACGGTCCAAGAGTCGCAAAGGAAATGATTTTATTGTCGCGCCACAGCGCCAAACCGCCGGCGGAGCCGAGCAGAATATTGCCCTGCTCATCCTCATGCATGGAGTCGAGCGTATCGCTGGGCAGGCCTTCGGCGGCGCCAAAGTGACGCACGTGCTCGCCCTCGATCAAAAACACCCCGCGGTTGGAGGTTCCCACCCACAAGCGACCGACGCTGTCTTCATAGATGAGCCTGATCCAGGGTGCGCCCGTGGTGTGCAGCATCGGCAACATGGAAGTGACTTTCCCCTGCTCGATGAGGTCAAGACCGCCCTTCTCTCCCACCCAGATGCGGCCGCGCTTGTCCTGCCAAAGCGCGGTCACCGTATTGCCCGACAGACCGGCGCCGGTGTCATAGGCTTGCACGCCATCGCTGTCCATCCGCAACAGCCCTGCCCCATCGGTGCCGGCCCACACCGTGCCGCTGCGATCCTCCATGACGGCGCGCACGCGCAGATTCCCATGCGCAACCCGCGAAAGGTCGACCACGCTGAGCCGGCCATCGACATAACTGCTCAAGCCCGCGGACGTACCCACCCACACGCCGCCTTTGGAGCGCGGAGCGACGCTCCAAGCCACATTGTTCGGCAATCCTTCCGGCTCACCAATGGTCGGAAACTTTGGATTGCGCAGGCGCAGCAACCCGACGCCGCCGCTGCCGATCCACAGGCTGCCTTCGTTGTCTTCGTACAGGGCGTCCAGATCGCCGCTGGCGAATTGATTGGTGGTCAGTTCCTTAAGCTCGTCCTCGCGCCAACGCACCAGGCCGCCGGTGCTGGTACCGATCCACAGATTTCCCTCGCGATCGCGGGACAGTGCTCGCACCCGCGAGCCCAGCCGCGCGTGTTGAACCGCGTGCCCCTCGCCGCCGGCGTCTTGGCGATACAGCGACCCATTGTTGGTACCGACCCAGAGCGCGCCGTCGGGATCGCTGAACATGGCGGTGATGGCGTCCGCAGCGTTATGCGATACCGAGGGCATGGCCTGAAATCGCCGGCCGTCGAAGCGATACAACGCGCCGCTTTCGGCCGCCACCCACAGGGCGCCGTGGGCATCGACTTGCAGGGCGTTGATGGCGCCCTCGCGCAATTCGCTGGCGGGGTCCAGCAAGCCCAAATCCCCGCCATTGATGACGCGCAGACCGTGGGCGGTGGCGACCCAGAGGCGGCCGTTCTGATCTTCCGCCATGGCACGCACATCGGCGCCGGACAGCGGGCCGTTTTTGTCATAGCGCTGCACGCGGCCGTTCTCGACCACCGCAATTCCCGCCCAACTGCCGACCCACAGCTTGCCCGCGTGATCGACCAGCAGGGTGGTGATGTATTTGTTCGGAAAGTCAGCGACGTTGGAGCCGTCGTAGGTGACGAAGCGCACGCCGTCGAATCGCGCCAAACCCTCTTGGGTACCCACCCACAGATAGCCGTCCGGGGTTCGGGCGATGGCCGCCACCGAGGACTGCGGCAGGCCTTCCGCCAGTTCCCAATTATCGACGACGTATTGGCTTAGCTGAAGACTGGGGTCCAGGGCCCAGCTGAGGCCGGGAAGCATCGGCAGCAGCGCCGCGAGTAGCCACCCGAGAGTTCTGATTTTTCGCCGACCATCCATGCCATCCGCTCTCCGCCGCTGCGAAATCGCGAGGGCGAAGCGGCGGCGCGCGCCGCGGCATACCGAATCTGCGACTCGTTCGTTGTTAGACGATCTAGCGGCCGCAATGCGGTTTTCTGAAGACGGCGCTTATGCGGACTGGTTCTCGAGCGAACCAATCAGTGCGGGTACATCGCGTGACGCAGCGTGCGGGGAGGGACTTGCCGCCAAGCCGGCATAGCGACCGCGGTCAGCCGCAGTCAAAAACTTCTCGGGCAGGGACGCGTAGAACGCTAAGGCAACACCGGCAATTGCGAACGTGCCGACCAATGCAAATGCCAATAATCCAATCAAGCTCATGTCATTTCCTCATGTGGGCCGACGCCAGTAACGGAAAACATAGTGCCGTCCGTAATCATCTCAGTCTGTGAGATATATCTTATATCTCTAGTTTCAAGACGCAATTGAGTTAAGTTGCATGGCAGGTGAGCGCAGCTCATGTGGCGATTTACGGAATATAAAATTCCAATAATCAGGTACTTATAATGTATATCTATAGTTAATTAGTTCATGTGGGGTCGCAAGTTCAAGATAGTGTGACTCGTGTCAAATATGTGATATATCTTTACCTCGATACATTTGGACTATCGACTAATAAGTATCTCAGCTGGCTAACGGGGAACGAGAAACGCATATGAACAACGCTGCGAAGTCGAATCTGTCTGCTTTGGCGAACCCCTGGGTGCAGCTGTTCATCGGCGTGATCTGCATGGCTTGCGTG